>CAZKLK010000205.1:0-1863 GCA_964553535.1 uncultured Nitrospiraceae bacterium | reverse complement strand
ATTAATATTTTACTCGCCTTTTTCGTCATGCCCGAGGCCTGCCCCCGAAGTTCGTAGTCGGGGGTCTGTAGTCGGGCATTCATTCTCAGATAAACCGGTTGGATTCCCGCCGCAGTTTACCCTCGTGAAGACGGGGGCGGGAATGACGGCCCCGATTCATGTAATTTCAATTTTGAGACCCTTAATGATTCTTTCATAAATCGGGATTGCTTCTCCCGGAACAAGTTCGGAAGCGCAATGACACGCAGAGTAGGGCTGCAACCCGCAATCGGGAGGCAATTAGGCGTTAATTACGAAACGGAACCTGCGGCGTAACGAATAGCGCCGGCTGCGCGCGGGATTTCAGGCGTATTTCGACGCTGCCCTCTTTTTCCGTTTAGCTTTCTGTTTCCGTATTTTTTCTATCTTCATCTCCTCCGGCGTAATCTGGTCCGAAAGATTCCCCAGTCTTTTGACAAGCTCCCGGCGGGCGAGAAACCGGTTGATAGATTGGCTCCTCGTCTTCATGCACTTAATCTCGATACCGGTCGGAATGTGTTTCAGGTAAACGCAGGTTGCGGTTTTGTTGACGTTTTGCCCGCCGTGGCCGGATGATCGGACGAACTTTTCCTCGATATCCTTTTCGAGGATACCGTGCGCCATCATCATCCTGCGGAGCCATTCGTTCTTATCTTCGCTTACTGCAAAAGCCGGCATATGTTTGCCTTCTCGTAATAACATTAAGACATCCGGTATTATAATTAAATCCATGGAACATATACTTAGATCATTGCCGAATACTTTCATACCGATTTTTGTCGCGGTCAATGTATTTATGCTCCTTCCGCTTTTTATCTCAATTACGAAAGACATGTCCAAGGCGAAGAAGTCACAGGTTGTAAGAGAGTCTCTGCTGACGGCTATTCTGGTGAGCCTTTCATTTGTCGCGCTCGGGGAACTAATCTTCAAAATTCTTGGAATCACGGGTGACGATTTCAAGACCGCCGGGGGCCTTGTACTCCTTGTGTTCGCGGTGAGGGATCTGATTCATAGCGGAGAGGAGCGGATAAAAGCCGACGTTAAGGTGGGCGTGGTGCCTATTGGCGTACCCTTGATTGTCGGCCCTGCAGTGTTGACGAATATTCTGATCCTCGTAGACCTTTACGGCATTATGCCGACGGTTATCGCCCTGCTGCTCAATCTGAGTATTGTGTGGATCTTTTTGAGCCACGCCGAAAAAATGATGAGTATCTTCGGCAGGGGCGGAGTGATCGGAATCGGAAAGGTGATGCTGCTTTTCCTTGCTGCAATAGCTATTATGATGATCCGCATCGGCGTGATTAACATAATACGGAGCAATTTCTCAGTGTGAAGGAGTTGAGGAATGATTATCGGGATAATGTCTGATACCCATGACAACATGCCTCTGGTAAGGCGGGCGATAGATCTCTTCAACGAAAGGCATGTTGAATATGTCATTCACGCGGGCGATTATACGTCTCCTTTCACGCTGAAGCTTTTCCCCGATCTGCGCTGTGAATATGTCGGCATTTTCGGCAATAATGACGGCGATAGGCTGCTCCTTCAGGAAAGAGCGGGCGGGAAGATACGCAATCAACCATATATTTTCACCCTCCGGGACAAAAAGATTGTGGTGATGCATGAGCACCATGTCGTCGAAGCTCTTGCAGACAGCGGTCACTTTGACCTTGTTGTTTACGGACATACCCATAAAGCTGATGTCCGCAAAGTAAGGAATACACTTGTCGTTAATCCGGGCGAAGTCGGCGCCTATCTTTACGGGAAATCAACGGCGGCGCTTGTCGATCTTGAAAAACTGGAAGCAGAGATTGTGGAATTGAACCTATAAAAGGAAACAGCTAA
>CAZKLK010000204.1:0-1864 GCA_964553535.1 uncultured Nitrospiraceae bacterium | reverse complement strand
AAAAATAAAAGAATGAACAATTCCTATCCACAAGGTTCCCAGAAGAGGCTATATTAAATTTTGCACGAAATGGAACAGTCATTATTGCGCATTTTCATGGAGGTCAGGGAGCGTTTTCCGGAAGTGAAGGAAAAGGTATCGCTTCTGAAGCCTTATGTTGAACTTATGGTGCTCTCTCCGGCGCTGGCATTGAAGATCGCGGAATTTGAAAAGATACTCGGTTTTCGCCCGTCGACTCTTTACCGGAGCGGCAATGAAGTTTATGCTGTTTCAGTGTTGTATAAAGTGGATGATGATCTGACCAGGGGCATTATCGCGCATCAATTTGCCGAGATCATTGCCCGCGAACGGGACATATTCGATCACGAAATAATTGATGAAATTTGCTGTGAACGGGGTTTCGGCGAGGATCTTTTATACGCATTTATCAACGATGTATTTCCCGGCATGGCGGATAGAGAATATATTTATGGCGATCATCTGGAGAACAGAATCCGGAAGCTAAAGAATCTGCTGGGCCGCTGAGAGATGAAACATGCTCATACTAATCAGAAGGTTGGGTGCATACGTTGCGGGACATGCTGCAGAAAGGGCGGTCCGGTTTTGCACCGCGAGGATATGAATGTCCTCCGCCTCAACCATGAAGTTTATAAGCACCTCGTAACTATACGCAGGGGTGAATTGACATATAATCCGGTGAGCCGCAAGGTTGAACCGGCGTTTATGGAAATGGTAAAAGTTGCCGGAAGCGGAGAAGCCATTGAATGTTTTTATTACAGGCAGGATGATTTTTCGTGCGGCATATATGAAAACCGTTTTCTCGAATGCCGGCTCCTTAAGTGCTGGAAACCCGCCGCTGTGCTGAGTGTCATGGGAAAGGATACGATCCTCCGTTCGGATGTCATCAATCAGGGTGATCCAGTTATGCAGATCATAGAAACGCATGAGAGGGAATGTTCGCTGGCGGAGATGGCTGCCTTGATTGATGAGGCGTCATATGGAGAGGATGGCAAAAGAGCCCTCGGAAAGTTAACAGAACTTGCGCGCAGGGATATGGAAATCCGCGCCCGCGCAATTGAGGTTTCCGGACTGAAGCCGGAATATGAATTGTTTGTTTTTGGCCGGCCGGTTTGGAAGATTCTGGAGAATGCCGGCCTGACTGTGAGGACACGGAAGCTGACAAATGGGCCGGGGGCATGACGGATAATGAAGGGTTATCAGGAGACTTTGGATCAGCCTGCAGCAGGAGGAAAAGATGGCGAAGGTTAGGAGCGCGCTTGAAATAGCCCTTGAAAAGGCGGGTTCGATAGCCGCCCTTACGCCGGAAGAGAGACAAAAAGCGCGGGATGAGGAAAGACTATTGGCCGTGCTCAGGGAGTTTTATCAGGGCAAATATGATTCCGGCGGCCTGTGGCAGTGTTTGCAGGGGAGCTCGCCTTCATTGCTGCTTAAGGCTCAAATTAATCTGATCAACACGTTCGGCGTGGGAATTGCGCAGCAGGCTTTCCAGGACAGGAAGCAGGCGATTCTTGCCCTTGAAACCCTGAAAGAAAACCAGAATACGGCGGTTATTGAGGCTGTTCTTAATGAAATTGAAGCTTTGCTTCAGGAATACCTGTCTGTGAAGGAAAACGCGGTCGAGGACTTGAAGAGGCAGATTGAGGCATATCCTCAGCTAAGGATGAAGCCCGTTAGAACTGCAAACGGCAAAACGGTTGTTCAGATGAGGATGTCAGTCGATGAGGCGGTAAAAGGTAAGTTATCCGAATTTTTTGCGGAACAGGAAGGGCGCTTTGGGGAAGAATTTTCAGCGCTTGTGGAGAGCCTTAAGCAGCAGGTGCAGTAGAATACCCGAATGCGTCAA
>CAZKLK010000203.1:0-1870 GCA_964553535.1 uncultured Nitrospiraceae bacterium | reverse complement strand
ATTCCTAACAGCAATGAAATCGCACCGTGGCAACCGTTCAGTTATGAGTTTTAACATGGTCATTGCGGGGAAGGGAGCGGCGCGGCAACCTTCTTTTATCAAAGAATTTCTTGATGCTCTGCTGCGGGGTAACAGTCGGAATTTTTAAGGCGGAACGGCCGGTTATTGGATCATGACTGCAAACTCTTGCCTTATTTTGAGAGCCTGCCCCTTTTGACTTCTTCTTCCCTGAAGTACTTCTTATACATAATATCCCACTCCGGGCTTCCCTCGGCCACATTCCTGGAAAATGATTGGATTTTTTTGCGCGCCGAGGCGTCTATCTCCTCGCCGATTTTCAATTCGGATACGATAGTTCTCTTGATCTCCGCCCGTATCTTGCCTTCGTCGTCCAAAGGAGATATGATCCGGCGTTCAACGAGCCCCTTCAGCAATACGTGGCTGAGGTGGGAAACCTTATCCTCGGACAGCATCACAGGACAATGTTCCTTTCCCGCACCAGTTTCTGCTTTGTCATCTCGAACAGCTTGCGGTAGTCCAGCCGGCCTTTCTCTATCTCCGGGGCATGGACTTTCAGCAGTTGCCTGACCTCCTCATTCAGCCTGTCCTCAATCGCGAGCTCATTCATGAGGATTTCCTCTGTTTCAGATATCAGTCTTTCCCGTGAAACGGCGGTCGAGGCGAGGTTTTTTGAAAGAAGATTATCGGCGATTTTTTTTGCGAGGAGAGGAACCCAGGTCTTCGGGATCCTCATCCTACTTTTCTGCGAAGGCAAGCAGCGCAATGTCCCTTGCCCGCATAATAGCTTCAGACAGCTCCCGCTGGTGCTTTGCGCAGGTGCCGGTCATGCGCCTGGGGAGGACTTTTCCCCGTTCGGTCAGATAATTTCTGAGTATCTTGATATTCTTGTAATCAATGAATTCCACCTTCTCTGAACAGAACCTGCAAAACTTTCTTCTTTGGAATCTCTTTTGTTGCAACTTGGCTCCTTTCATCGGGTATTATTATTCGATCCCCGGTTAAAACGGCTCAAGATCTGTTGTTTCCTCGGGCGGAGCTGCGTCCCCTTCTCCGCCGTATGCCTGCTCCTGGCTCCCTCCCCTCCGGGAGAGGAATCTGACGGACTGGGCGATAACCTCGAATTTGCTCTTCTGCTGCCCGTTTGTTTCCCAGCGTCTTTCCTGGAGTCTTCCTTCAACAAGAACGGAACTTCCCTTATTAAGATACTTGGTGCATGTCTCGGCCTGTTTCCCGAAAATGACGCTGTCGATAAACATGGTATCCTGCTTGACCTCATCGGACTGTTTATAACGGTAATTCACGGCAAGCCTGAAGGAGGCAACCGGCGTCCCCTGGGGGGTATACCGCAATTCCGGATCCTTTGTAAGATTCCCGATGAGAATGACCTTGTTGTACATTACTCCTGACTTTTCTACTGACTTTTCTGCTCCGCCGGCTTCTCGGCGGCAGATTCGGCCTTCTCAAGATGCTGCACCTGCTTGCGTCCGAGCTTTAACACAAGGTGCTTCAGTACGGCGTCAAACACCCTGAAAAAATCTTCAAGTTTTTTTATGGCCGGCGATGGAGCCTTGAAAAAAAGGAGTACGAACAGCCCCTTCTTCTGCTTGCCGATTTCATATGCGAGCTTTCTTCTCCCCCATACATCAACTTTCAATACCTCCCCGCCCTGTCCCGTTATCAGGTCCTTTATCCTCGCGACCGCGGCTTCCGCCTCTTCGTCGGATATCGCCGCGTTGAGAATGACCATGTTTTCATATACGTTCATCCGCGATATCTCCTTGACTCAAATTTTCAAATTTCTTAAAAAGCTAAGTTTTATACCATAAAATCAGGCTGAAATGCAACCCTG
>CAZKLK010000202.1:0-1913 GCA_964553535.1 uncultured Nitrospiraceae bacterium | reverse complement strand
TTTATTTAACATGCAACCGCATGTTCTGCCATTCCCGCCTGAACAGATGATAAAGAGATCGAAATATAAAAATATATCTTCAATTTGTTCCTGCCTGCTGTTTGCTGTCTGCTGTCTGCTGTTCATGCCGGCGTGCGGGAAAAAGGGGAGCCCGTCACTCGCAGAATATGAGAAACCCCGGCCACCCTCCGGCGTGCGGGCAATCCACAGGGAATCACGGATAATCATTCTATGGGAGTTCCCGAAGGCGGAGGCGGAAAAAATAAAGGGGTTTCATGTGCTTAAAGCATCTACCGGCGATTTCGAGAAGATCGCTTTCATGGAAAAAACCGCGCGTTCCTACACGGACTTCGGTGTGACGCCGGAAAATGAGTACCGCTATAAGATTGTCTCGGAAAGTCTGAAGGGAATGACGAACGGTTCTGCAGAGCTTGGCTTTATGCTGCAGCCTCCGCCGCCGCCTCCAAAAGGGCTTTCTTTTTCCGTTCACGATGACGCCGTTACAATCAGATGGGAAAGCGCGGATGAGACAGACCGTTTCTACATCTATAAAAGCGCCGCGCGGGGACAGCATCCGCTCAATCCTTTGAATACGGAGCCGCTTAGGGAACGCGTCTTTAGCGACACATTCGACGTCAGCCGCGCCGTTTTCTATACAGTCAGAAGTGCAACGGGGAGTCCGATACGGGACGAGGGGCCTCCCTCCAAGGAGCTTGTAATCAATCCTGCGACTTTCGTGCCTTCATCGCCACAAAACCTCACTGCCCTGCCGGCGGAAGGAGGCGTGTATCTCCTCTGGAACGAACCGCCGGAGACCTGGGTTACCGGGTACAAAATATACCGGGCAGGCGGTAGTCAGGAGGGCTACCTGTTGATTGGCTCTTCCCGGGCGCCTTCTTATATTGACCGGGGGAACTCGATGAAGAAGAGAAGTTACCGCGTCACAGCCCTCGGGCCTTCAATGGAAGGCCCGCCCGCGGAGATCAGGGATGTTGTCTGTGAACCGCCGCGGTAGCGGGAATTCAGGAAAGATTATTATCTAAATGCGCAACGTATTTCCTGAACTCATGCTCAAAGTTGTCGCTGAATATCCGCAGCCCGATCATTTTTTTTATCTCCTCATGACTCCAGAAACGCACCTCGTCAATCTCGTCTCCATTGTGCGCAAACTCCTCATCGCAGATACAACGAAAAGTCGTAACCATTTCAGTCTCATACTCGTTGCTGTGAATGTATGAGTAGAGATATTCCGGTTCATGTCCGCTGATTCCGAGTTCCTCATGCATCTCTCTTTTTGACGAGGACAGTACATCCTCCCCCACAGCCACGTGCCCGCCAACAGAGGTATCCCAACGGCCCGGAGCCACATCCTTCTTTTGAGACCGCTTTTGGAGAAGGATATCGCCCTTCCTGTTGATCACGAGGACATGGACGACCCTGTGCATCAAGGAAGGATTGCCGTGAATGTTCTTCCTTGGCTCACGCCCGATGACGTTGCCCCTGAAGTCAACAATTTCTAATAGTTCTTCTGATTCCATAAAGAAGGGCAGCCGGTGAGATTGACTGATGCGGGATTTTTGGTGCGCAGGTCCCGATTAATCGGGACCTGCAACTTTTTGGGTTAGATTTTTGTAACGTTTTCCGCTTTCGGACCTTTGGGGCCGTCAACAACGTCAAAGCTGACCGACTGGCCCTCGGCAAGCGTTTTGAATCCGTTACCCTGAATAGCCGAATAATGCACAAACACATCTCCGCCGTCTTCCTTGGTAACGAATCCAAAGCCCTTGGACTCATTGAACCATTTCACGGTTCCTTTTGCCATACTGCCACACCTCCTTGATAATAAGTATAAAGAAGATTACGGAAACATGGTATTAAAGCTACAAAGTCCAAAGTACTTTAAGCCGCATACA
>CAZKLK010000201.1:0-1977 GCA_964553535.1 uncultured Nitrospiraceae bacterium | reverse complement strand
CCCCAAGCCTGAAACGGGTCAGAGGCGCATTGCAGAACCACATGAAGACCCTTCCGAACTTTCTGTAGAACCAGTCAAGGTCGAGAATTGTCGCTCTCCTCTCGCTCGGGAACACCCCGGCAAGAACCAAGAGGATGTAGGCGAATGCCCCGTAAAGCAGCAGTTGCATCGAAGTCACGACGTGAGCTGCCGTATACGGCTCAAAGTCGACAGGATAGGGGAGGAGACTGTACAGGAAGCCCGGGAATACCCCGATGAAGATACAGAGAAAAGCCGTGATTCCCATAGACAGAAGCATATGAACGGGCGCTTCTTTGGTTCGTATTCCGGAATCGTGTGAAAAAAATGCGTAGTAGGGGACTTTTATCCCCGCGTGTTCGAGAACGCCTACCGAGGCGAACATCAGAAGAAGCCAGATGATGGATAATCCGCCAAATGCGGCGGCCTCCACCACCATAGATTTGCTGACAAAACCGCTGAATAATGGGAAAGCCGAGATCGACGCGGCGCCGATAATGCAGAAGACGGTCGTGAGCGGCATGCTTTTATAAAGCCCGCCGAGGTCGGTGCAGTTTATCTTTCCGGTCCGGTACATGACGGCTCCCATTGACATAATCAGCAGGGCTTTGTAGAGAATGTGACAGAACACGTGCGATATGGTGCCGTTAAGCGACAGTTGCGTTCCAATTCCGATTCCGCATACCATGTACCCAAGCTGATTGATCAGACTGTATGAGAGAACCCGCCTCAGGTTGTTTTCTATCACCGCGAAGAAAATAGGGAAGCATGTCATGATTGCGCCTATCCAGATAAGGGCTTCTGTGCCGGGGAACCCTCTTGCGAGGACATAAATGGCTGTTTTTGTCGTGAATGTCCACATGAATACACCGCCCGTCTCAGTTGTTTCCGGATATGCATCGGTCAGCCAGGCGTGCAGGCCGGGCCAGGCGCAGTTGATCCCGAACCCTATGAAGATCAGAAATGACGCAAGCCCTGTCAAGCCGATATAGCCGAATTCTATGGAGCCCGTTTCAGCAAGATTGATAATGATTCCTGTCAGGAGGCAGAGACCTCCAAACAGGTGTATGAGAAGATACCGCAATCCTGCACCGAACGAATTTTTTGACTTTCTCGCCCATATGAGGCATGTCGCGGAAACCGCCATAATTTCCCAGAATATAAAAAGGGAGAAAAGATCGCCCGCAAAGACGACGCCGAGGGCCGCGGCGGAATAAAAAAGGGCCGCTATATGCTGAAAATCATCCTTAAGATGAAAAGCGTACAAAAAGGCCAGAAAAGATATAAGGTGATAGATGTACCCAAAGAACAGACTCAGCTTGTCGACCTTGCCGAATACGAGATCATAGCCTAAAAAATTGACTGTCCAGTGTGTGCCCTCAGGAATGGAAAGCAGGTTTACGAACCCAATCAGGGGCAACAGCAGTAGGTAGACGCTCTTCAGATTGCCCCTTAAGAAGGGAACGAGAAAAGCGCCGATGATGAATACTGCCGCCGGTGGCACAGGGTTAATCATAGTAATCCTCCTTCCTCCGCGCGATGGGAGTCAGGATATGTTTTGCAATAAGAATGAGCACGACGAAGGCTACAAATCCGAATGCCGCGTAGAAACCGAACCACTCTTCCCACTGAAAAAAAACGTGCTTGTGAATAAAAAATTCACCCGCTAAAGAAAGCGCGAGAAGAGTGCAGAACACTATGAAGAGGCCTTTGATGTTCCTGGGCTTGTCAAAAAAATCCTCTTTATTGTGTCTCCGTTCTCTTTTCTCCATTTTCAGAACCTCTCATCGATGATTGTATGTAATTTCCTCAGCATTCAGAGCGTCCACGTAAAAATAATGATGAGGTAGAGGACAGCTATGGCTGTGACCAAATAGAAAACTGCCTTTCCCCCGGGCACGGCTTCATGCTTGAGTTCCTGCAGTTCTTCTCCCTCTTTTATCATCTTCTCATTGTCCT
>CAZKLK010000200.1:0-1989 GCA_964553535.1 uncultured Nitrospiraceae bacterium | reverse complement strand
TTTTTCATCTTCCGGATTATCAATCAATAAATGCGTCTTTCAGGAGTTTGCTTTGCCTTTCAAAGGCCTGACGGGGGTTTCTGGGATCTTTCATGAGAGCGATTTCCTGCGTAATGAGCCGCGCAAGGTTCAGTGTATGCGTATCAACCTTTCCGGATTCCCTTTTATAGAGAGGATGATCGCGGTTGATATAGATTGTTGTTTCCTCGGAAAAAACCTCGGGGCCGTCTTCACCGAAGCTGTCCACAACACAGGATACCCCGGTCTCGCCAAATTTTATCTTTTTTATGATCGCATTCGGCGTCAGCTTCTTCACCTTTGGTTTCTTTTTCCTTATCTTCTTTATCTCCTTTTCAGGAGACCCGGCTTTTTCCTTCATCTTGACCTCGCCTTCTGAAGGGCCTTCTTTCCCTGCGGCGATATGCGCCGCGTCCCCCATGCCCTTCGCTTCATCACCAACCGGCAGAGCTCCAAAAGGGGAAAGATCAGGGTTCGCCGCCAATGCCCTATAGATTCTTTGAAGGGCTTCTTTCAGCGCGCGGCTGACTTTTTTGCTCTCCTTCTTGAAAGACAGCTTCTGGAGGGTAGTCTTTACTCCCTCCATGACGGTCTTCATGATAACGAGCAATTCCCTGTACTCCTGCGAGTCTCGTATGAAACCGGTCCGGTCGCTTGTTATTGGAAGGAAGTCTGCATTCACTTCCCCCCTGACACGCGCCATCCCTTTGCCCCACGTCTCCATGCCGAAGAGTTCTCTTTTTACGGTAACCTGTTTCACCTTGACCTCGATCCCGAGGTCTGCTGCAACAGATGCCGACTCCGGAAGAATGATGATTTCTCCGCTCACCGGACCGAAAGGAGTCCCCTCAAGGAATGGTATCCGATGTCCCGAAAGGCTGCGTGGAGTTACGGTATGATTATTGATCCTTACCCGGAAGTGAGGAGCTTTAATAGGGGTCCCCTCAATAATTTTTTCTTCTATATCCCTTGGCTCAAATCTCCGGTCCAATCCCGTTAGTATGACGGTGGTGCCGTTATGCTTTCTGAAGTCTTCAGGTAATATCTCAAGAGGCAACTGCCAGGGTTCCCCTGCCTTCTCCCATTGCTCCTTGTCAAACAGTATTCTGGCGGCAAAATGATCTTTCTTCGTGATCACCTCAAATCTTTTGC
Organism: uncultured Nitrospiraceae bacterium; assembly: GCA_964553535.1. Classification (GTDB taxonomy): domain Bacteria; phylum Nitrospirota; class Thermodesulfovibrionia; order Thermodesulfovibrionales; family SM23-35; genus JALHSV01. The sequence continues at coordinate 819 of CAZKLK010000200.1, read as the reverse complement.
ATGCAGACAGGCTTGCAAATTTACCGATGCCGAATTGTCCGATTCTGTCCCTGCCATAGACAGGCGATTTTGCGTCATACAGTTTTTGCTGCGAACCGATATTAAAGTACTGTTTGAGTCCGTCTCTATCCATACCGCTGCCGTTATCGCTAATCTCGATCATATCTCCGGTGACGATAATCTCAATGAGCGTCGCGTCTGCATCGTACGCATTGTTGACAATTTCCCGCACAAATTCAATGCTCTCAGTGTATAATCTTTCGCCTATCGTGATGATATGGCTTTTGTCTATAGTGACGGGTATATATTCAGGGGATGATTGCATATTTAATTCCTCCGTCTTCCGGTATTTTCTCAAATGTCCGGGCCTGCACGAGCAAATGATATCCGCATATGAGATTTAAGAACAGTTGCATATGTATAATTGCTCTTGCACACCCTCCCCTTACTCCACCCCAAGGGGGGATATATTAGAGCCCATATCCCCTAAAGGGAAAGGGTTGCGGTAAGGGGGCGTAATCTTACTAACGCACACCTCAGTAATAAACATAAATAGGGATAGCGACTTTTTACCGCTGCGGTCGATAGCCTTTCCATAACTGACAACGCATATTTTATCCCGTCATTCGACGCGTGTCAAAACTACGGATTGCGATTGCCCGGCAGTCATCAGAAGGGGGCTGTACATTTCACAATCATAATGGACAAAAGCTGTACAGGGGCAAGCCAGACGGGTCAGCTCCGGCAAGCCGGAACAACAGAGAAATTTATTCCCAAATCCAGCGATAACTATCTCGAACGATTGATAAACGCGTCATT
>CAZKLK010000199.1:0-2149 GCA_964553535.1 uncultured Nitrospiraceae bacterium | reverse complement strand
GTCAGGCCCGGAATGACAAACAATAAACCTCCCCGCAGCAGAGACTGCGGGGTATTGAAAAGTTAATAAACCTCCCCGCAGCAGAGACTGCGGGCTATATAATTTCAATAAAAATAAAAGAATGAACAATTCCTATCCACAAGGTTCCCAGAAGAGGCCTTTTATTTTAAATCAGTTAATCTGTTGCAGCCAACCGATAATTTGTGTAAAATATGATTATCAGATTATAAGGAGGTTAGAAATGGCAAAAACGATCAATGCAACTGAGGCGGCGAGAACTTTTTCTGAAATAATTAATTCCGTCAAGTATAAAGGCGAAAGTTATACGATTATCAGAGGGGGCAAGCCTGCTGCAGCCATTGTGCCGATCAAGGCAGCAACTGCCGGACGAACACTTAAAGATTTAGTTGCGGTAATTAACGCTCTGCCTAAACTCGGAAAAGATTCAGAAATGTTTTTGAAAGATGTTGAAAATGGGATTAAATCACAGCCGCCTGTCCCGGAGACAACGGCATGGGAGTGATATTTGATACAAGCGAAATTATTTCGATTGAACGCAAGAGTTATGATATTTCCCGTATTGCCGCGGGTCGTGAAAACGAGCCGTTTGGTATGAGTGTTATCACGGTTGCTGAGTTGCTCCATGGAGTCGAACGTGCCGATACGCACACAAGGAAAATAAAACGGCAGGCCTTTGTAGAAAAGGTTATCGAATTCTTTCCGGTCTTTCCCCTCGATATTTCAGTGGCAAGAACATATGCAAGGCTTTGGGCATCACTTGCTTCACAGGGCATCACTGTTGGCAGTCATGATCTCATCATAGCAGCCACTGCCCTTTCGCTGGACTATACTATTATTACCTCAAACACAAGAGACTTCAAGAAAATCGAGGGGTTAAAGCTCGATGTCATGTGACACCAATTACCAGCCTTGCAGGAGTCTTAAAAGGGAACCCCAAAAAATAAATCGAAAACGCAGTGTTTATACCGTTAAGAAAACGTGCAGTAAACCACCACACATGTAAAGGTGTGGTGGTTTACTGCAGCCCCAGCACGTCCTGCATATCGTAAAGTCCCGCAGGTTTCCCGGAGAGCCAGAGCGATGCCCGCAGAGCCCCTCGGGCGAAAGTATCCCTGCTCGAAACTTTGTGGGTAACCTCTATTCTCTCTCCGAGACCGCCAAATATAACAGTGTGCTCTCCGACAATATCGCCGGCGCGGATTGTCTGGATTCCGATTTCCCGGGGAGTTCGCTCTCCGATAATCCCCTTGCGCGCGTATACTGCTACATCATCAAGATTTCTGTTAAGGGCATCCGCGACAACCTGGGCCATTTTTAATGCTGTTCCACTCGGAGCATCTTTCTTCATCCTGTGATGCGCTTCGATTATTTCGACGTCATAGCCTTCTCCAAGGACCCGCGCGATATCCCGGAGCACCTTCAAAAGCAGGTTGACGCCCATGCTCATGTTTGAAGCCATAACACAGGGAATTTTCTTGGAAAGTCCGGCGATCTCGTCAATATGGCTTTTTGAAAATCCCGTGGTGCCGATAACCATGGCCTTGCCCCGCGCGGAAGCAAGCCTGATGTGATCGAGAGACGCTTCAACTGTAGTGAAGGAAATGACAAGATCAACGGCATCGATAACCGATTCAAGACTATCTGCAAGCTGAATCCCCGTGCTTCCGACACCTGATAGCAACCCGACATCTTTACCGGTATCTCCGTGCCCCTTTCGTTCGAAAGCGGCTGCAAGCCGAAGGCCCTCATACTCCCGCGAAAGTGCGACAATTCGGCTACCCATTCTTCCAGCAGCACCGGCGACAGCTATTCTTGTCATAATAATTCCTCCTTAATATTCATTCGGGGCTTTCTTTTCAGAACCACTCATGTCCTTTTTCTCACTGCCGTCAATTCTATATTCCTGCGACAACCATTTGTCAAAATCAATCAGCCTGCATCTTTCCGAGCAGAACGGCCGCCATGGATTTTCCTCCCACGTCGTTTTCTTCCTGCATGCGGGACAGATTATTATCATCGACTGACATTTTGAATTGTTTGGCCGGAATATTTCAAGTATCAGTATATCCGGTACCATCAACGAATTAAAAGTGAACTGTTTTCATCAAATTTATGAATTAAAAGTGAA
>CAZKLK010000198.1:0-2286 GCA_964553535.1 uncultured Nitrospiraceae bacterium | reverse complement strand
CCTTGCAGGTGCTCGCAATGACGCGTTTATCAATCGTGCGAGACAGTTATCGCTGGATTTGGGATAAAGATAAGAAATGCCGGTTGAGATGTTTTCGCTATGCTTCACGAATTTGATTCACCCTGCCGGCAACTAACAACCAATGCATCATTGCAAAAGTATTCTCACCGAAGACTTCTCCCGGAGCGCCTTAATCCAATCGTTAAATATCTTCTCCCGTTTCTCTTTGAAGAGCGTATCGTAAATCCTGCCCTTAACCTGCTCCAGCGGAATGTATGTTTCAACGGTTCTGTCAATGAGATGAAGAATGAATGCCCCGCGGCCCACCCAGACAGGTTCGCTGATTTCACCCTTTTTCATGGAAAAGGCCTTCTCATCAAGTTTGGCAATTAATGCTCCCCGGGGGAATCTGCCCAATACCCCCCTGTGACTCTTCAGGGGCTCATCTGAATATTCATCGACAAGATGATCGAAATCAGCCCCGTCACGCAGCATGGCGGCGATCCTGAGGGCCCTTCGCTTCATATCGGTAATTTCCGTAATGGATGATTCTTCCCTGAGGAGAAGGAATATGGCCTTGAGCTCCACGTATTCGGGACTATCCAGGAAATCCCCCTTGTGGATGAGGTAGTATTCCTCAACCTCCTGATCGGCAATCAGCACCTTCGCATCAACATCCATGCTCACCAGGTGTGAAATAAGAAGCCGCTCCCTGACCATGGCGCGGAACTGCTTCAAATCCAACCCGTCATCCTGCAGAAATGTCTCGAAGTCAGCTCCGGACATGGCGTTCTGTGTCTTGAATTCCTCGATCGACTCTTCAACTTCCCCGTCGGGCACTTCAATCCCCCGCCTTCCCGCCTCAATGGCCATCAGCTTATCCTCAACGAGCTGCCGCAGCGCCCTTTCGTCAATGACGCCGTCAGCCATGGCCGCCCCGTCCAACCCCTTTAAAAAAAAGTCGTAATCCGCAAGCGTAATGACCCGATCATCGACTATCGCAAGTATCTTATCGATTGTTTTTCCCTGCGACAATCCCGGATATAACGCAATCACAATAGCGGCGACGGCAAGAGCATAAGCCGCGGAATGGCATCTGAAATTCATGACCGGAAAGCTGCGAACAGCTTGTCGTAGGTTTCCGTTATATGCTCCGGTATTACCCTGATATCATCAAACACTGTTATAAAACTGGTGTCCCCCGCCCATCTCGGAACCATGTGGAGGTGCAGGTGTTCCTCCATTCCAGCGCCCGCGATCTTGCCGATATTGATCCCGATATTGAAACCCTCCGGCATAAAAGCTTTTCTGATTGACTCGACTGAATGTCGCGCGACTTTCATAAAATCAAGAAGCGTTTCATCACTGAGGCCGGCGAGTGATGAAACGTGCACATACGGAACCACCATTACATGTCCGTTATTGTATGGATAGCGGTTCATGATGACGTAATTGTGCGAACTGCGGTACAAAATAAGGTTTTCCCTGTCCCCGGCCTCTTCCGGCAACTCGCAGAAAATACATTTCTGTCCCTTGTCGGACAAAATATATTTCATTCTCCAGGGCGCCCAGATAACTTTCATCGTTTCTCCACCTTTCCGCCGCCTCCGCTTTCCAGAATTTGCAGTACTTTCTGCGCATCATCCCATGTGAGCCATTTATCTCTCGGGTTTCTTATAAGATAAGCCGGATGGAACGTGGGAACAAGCGGAATTCCCCTGTAGTCAAAGGTTTGCCCCCGTATGGCTGTAATTTTGAGCTTTTCGATTCCTGTCAGTAACGAGGCTGCAATACGGCCCAGCGTCATAATGACATCAGGCTTTACAACATCAATCTGGCGCTCGAGAAATCCCGCGCACGCTTCAATCTCATCCTTTTCGGGATCGCGGTTAAGAGGCGGCCTGCATTTAACAATATTCGCAATGAAAACATCCTGGCGCTTCAACCCCATCTTTTCAATCAACCGTGTAAGAAGAACCCCCGCATCCCCGACAAATGGTCTCGCCTGAATATCTTCCTCCCTCCCGGGAGCCTCGCCTATAAATATAAGGCGCGCATCAGGGTTCCCTTCACCGAACACAATATGAGTCCTTTTCTGTGAAAGTTTGCACCGCCTGCAGTCGCCTATCTCCTCCCGCAAAACCCTCAACGCATTTTCCTTATCCCCGCTAATCTGGCTTGTCCTTCCGGATGGGATGCTTACCGGCAAGCGCTCATACCCCAGGGCGTCGTAAAACAAAAGCGCATTTTTTATATCATCAAGAACATTTTTCATTATTCAGGATC
>CAZKLK010000197.1:0-2294 GCA_964553535.1 uncultured Nitrospiraceae bacterium | reverse complement strand
CGTCACTGGATTCCGGCGTTCGCCGGAATGACGGTCCACACTAATCCCAGAAACACCCTTTTTTAGAAGAATTTACGAATTATGCGGGGCAAAGATTGTCCCTGCATTTTCTTCACAGTTGAATAAGGCGGGAGACAAGGTTACAATGTACTGAACCGCATCTGAAAGGTGTATGGAAATCTCTTTGTTCACTATGAGATTACTTGGCGGAGTTTATCCTGAGCCAAACGGCCAGATTCTTCGCTGCGCTCAGAATGACGGATGGCGAAGGGATCGCAATGACATCACTTATCGCCGGATCCGGGGATAAGTTTATTTCACAAACATCATAAAAGGGGAGTCGTGGATAAAACTGAACGATTAAAACAACTCGTCATAAAGACCTATTCAGATATTGCCTCACAGGGTTCATGTTGTGCAATGCCGGCAACTTGTTGTTCGCCTCAAATGCAGCCTGCGAACCTGCTCGAAACAGGAAAGCTCATGGGATACTCTGAAGAGGAATTAAAAATTGGTCTTGGGGAAGCAAATCTTGGACTCGGATGCGGGAATCCACTTGCTATAGCAGAACTCATGGAAGGAGAAACTGTTCTTGATCTCGGCAACGGCGCCGGCTTTGATGCTTTTCTCTCCGCGATGAAAGTTGGGGAAAATGGACACGTCATCGGCGTGGATATGACTTTGGAAATGGTCGAAAAAGCAAAAGATAATGCCAGAAAACTTGGCGTCAGTAACGTTAATTTCAGGCACGGGGATATTGAGCGCTTGCCTGTGGAAGATAATTCGGTCGATGTCATCATATCGAACTGCGTAATCAATCTCTCTCCGAATAAACAAGCAGTCTTTCAGGAAGCATTCAGAGTGTTAAAGCCCGGAGGACGACTTGCAATTTCCGATATTCTGAAAAAAGGCGATTTCTCCGAGACAATTAAACAGAATCCAAACGCTTACAGTGGCTGAATCACCGGCGCGGTTCCCGTGGAGGAACTAAAGGAGATACTCGAAGCGGCTGGATTCGCCGACATTACGGTCGCAAAAAAAGAGAAGAGTGATGAAATAATCAGGGGATGGAATTTCGGAGACGGCGTTCAGCATATGGTGTTTTCGGCGTATATCAGGGCAAAAAAAGCGTCTTCATTGTCGAAGCATACCGGCCATTCAGGATATCGAACATGAGCAAAGAAAACATAAAATAAGGATTTTAAAAAATGCTGATCTCGACAAGGTAAGGTTGAATACATATCGCAGGCGTTCACGGAGAGCAATCAATGAAATAAACATGGCCGGAAGTCGTCCGGCCATGTTCATTATAATTAAGAGATGTCTATTGCACCAGAAAGGATGTTTCTTTCGAGTCGCTGACTGCCGGACCCTGAACAATCATGATAACGCTGTATTTGCCTTTCTTCGCGTCTGCCGGCAATGTGAGAGGGATACTGGAGGAAAAAGTCCCGTCACTGCGCGAAACACTGACCTGCGGCTTACCGTATATCTCATCTTCGTACCTGATTTCACGGGTCTCGGTAATGCTTATACCCTGTCCTGCCGGTGTGCCGAGCACCGCGTACGTCATCTTCATCTCGACCTTCCCGCCGGGTTTGACTGTCGAAGGGCTGACAGACGCCTCTTCAATTCTGAGCACAGTACCATCAGATGGCTTATAGTCGTATCTCCTCGCTGTTTCATCCTTCGTTCTTTTCTGATCATACACGTAGTGTCCGATTGCCCCACCCGCAAGCGCGCCGAGAAGGCCACCGACCACGGCCATTTCCGTCTTCGCTCCCTTCGAGCCTAATAATGCCCCTGCCAAAGCACCGGTCGCTGCACCGATACCTGCGCCAGTGGCCGCCCCTTTATGTTCTTCAGGTACAGATGCACACCCGAAAGTCCCCACGAGGAAGGTCACGACCACAATAATTGAAACAATTTTTCGATACATACTCGTCCTCCTTTCCGAAGTAAATATTTTTAAGAAAAACGCCATCTGAATGACGCGCCAGCAATATTTTGACATAACCCGGCCTATTCAATCTTAAAACTAAAGCCTCTTCTGGGAACCTTGTGGATAGGAATTGTTCATTCTTTTATAAAATATGCCAGAAAACCCCATGCCTTTTAAGGCTGGGGATGAATGGCGCCCGGAGCGAAGCGGAGGCCATTCGGCATAGTCTGATATAGCCAAAGGCAATATCAGGCATGCACAGGATAGAAACTCCGGGCTTTAGACCGGAGAGTATTCATTTTTATTGAAATTATATACCCCGCAGTCTCTGCTGCGGGGAGGTTTATTGTTT
>CAZKLK010000196.1:0-2361 GCA_964553535.1 uncultured Nitrospiraceae bacterium | reverse complement strand
TGACTTTTATAAAGACCTGTATGAACGGTTTTCAGGTGTTCACTTTTAATTCGTAGATGGCATGACGCTACCGTACCCTTGACAAAGCCTTATCCATCAAATAATATCTCACCTAAGGAGGTGAACCGTGAACGTTGTTGAAATAATGACCAGGAAACTGGAGACGGTGGAGGCCGATGCGTCCCTGTATGACGCCATAGAAAAGATGATCGATAAGAGGATCCGGTCTTTGCTTGTAAAACCCGTTGACAAGAAAGACGTCTATGGCGTCATTACGGTGAGGGACATCGTAAATAAGGCGCTCATAAACAACCTCGACCTGAACGGGACAAAAGTCAGGGACATTGCCTCAAAACCCGTAATTTGCGTGGACAGGGATATGGACGTAGAATACGCGGTCAACCTGATGAGCAAATTCAATATCGCGCGTGTTTTTGTAAATGACGGGAAGGAAATCATCGGAATTATCTCGCTTCTCGACATCCTGTCCGCGGAATTGATCAAAAGGGCAAGAGAGGGGCGCCGTGCTTGAGAAGGTTTTTTTCAGCGGGAAAAAAGAGCAACAGGTCATAGATGACATAAAGAAGCATATACAAATCCTCTGTTCCGCTTCCGAATGCTTCATAAAAGCCCTGTCCGAGCGGGACAGGGAGCAGATGTACTGCGTGCCGGAGCTCGAACGCGAGGCTGACAGCATACGCAGAGAGATCATTTCGAAGATATATGAAGGCGCTTTTCTGCCGTATCTGCGTTCCAATATATGCAGGTTTGTTGAAATCGTTGAGGAAGCCTTCGATTTGCTCAAGGAGGCCGCCCATGAATTCCAGTATATGGATCGCACATTGGATGCGGACGTCGAGGAAGAATGCATCAAGATAGCCGGCAAAAATCTAAAAATGAGCGAATTGCTCCTGATGTCCTTTGAATCCCTGTTCGGCGGGGATGACCTGAGGGAAAAAGCGCTCGCAATAAGAATTTATGAGAAGCAGGTCGATGAAATAAAACACGACCTGACAAATAAACTGAGTAAAAAAGAGGTCAAAAGTTTCTGGCACGGCAAGATGCTTTCCGATTTTGTGGATTATCTCTCACGGATCAGCAATGTGATCGAAGATGCCAGTGATTATCTGGTCATCATCAACGTCAGTCTGAGATAACTGAATATGCGCCTGCGTCTTTATTCCGCCAAATGACGGAGCTGATTCCGCTCGCAGCCTGTGTCCTGATAGCCTTCGGAATCGGCTCAAATGACACGTCAAACGCTCTCGGCATCTGCATAGGATGCGGAATAATCCGCCTGCAAAAAGCCATCGTGCTCTTCGGCTGCTTCGTGGCGCTCGGCATAATGCTGCAGGGACAAAAAGTGATGCAGACCGTAGGAAAGAATCTGATTGAAGTCAATCCGCCGATTATGAGCATCGGCCTGTCAGTGTCAGCCGTATTGATAATCGTCTCCAACTGGAAAAAACTTCCGCTCTCGACCCATCAGGTCATAATAGGGAGCCTGATCGGCGCGGGAATTGCCGCCGGCGCCGCAGTATCCGTTCTCTCTCTTGCCGAGATTGTTATTTCATGGATCGTCTCTCCGCTGGTCGCATTTGTCACCGCCATGTCTCTGTATAAAGCGATGGAAAAAACCATTTCGAAACTTTCGCTCTTCCGGCTGGAAAGAATATTGAGGGGTCTTCTGCTTCTTAGCGGCATTCTGATCGCTTACAATACCGGCGCAAATGAACTTGCCACCATAGTCGGTCCGCTTATCTATGCCGGAATGATCGGCAAGACGCCCGCATCTTTAATCGGCTCTCTTTTTGTGTTCCTTGGGGCTGCGCTGCTGAGCAAGCGCGTCATAGAAACCATCGGCAAAGGGATCACCACCCTCGACCCGTATTCCGGGTTTGCGGCGCAGTTCGGGGCGGGCATATGCGTATTGTTTTTCACCTCGCTCGGCATGCCCATTTCAACAACATACTGCATCATCGGTGGAATCAGCGGGGTCGGAATGTCCAAGGGCATGAAAACCGTCAGGCTGGATCTCATCAGAAAAATCATAACCAACTGGTTTCTTGCTCCAGCGCTCGCATTCATGATCAGCTATCTCATAATGAAAGTCCTTTACTGATAAGGGCTTCGTTAGCAGGTCTTCGAGTCAATACGCCGGCGGGTTCCCGCATGTTTTCCACGCTTGAGAAACCGCATATGGTAAGGCATATCGACGCGCAGATTTTAACTGCGCATATAACCGCGAATATTTAAACCCAAATCCAGCGATAAGAATTGTCATTGCGAGTGCAGCGAAGCAATCCCGTCGTATGAAAGGAGATTGCCACGCACCTTGCAGGTGCTCGCAATGACGCGTTT
>CAZKLK010000195.1:0-2440 GCA_964553535.1 uncultured Nitrospiraceae bacterium | reverse complement strand
GGATTCCGGCGTTCGCCGGAATGACGGTCCACACTAATCCCAGAAAAACCTTTTAATAAAGGAGCGCATTAGTAAGATTGCACCTCCTCATCCCCAACCTTCTCCCTCCAGTGGAGAAAAATTACTGACTGTTAAAAAGTTGGACCGCCACGCGGAGTTTATCCTGAGCCACACGGCGAGATTCTTCGCTGCGCTCAGAATGACAGACGGCGAAGCGCCCGCTATGACATATAAAAGCCATCATTGCGAGGAAACCCCGCAGCGGGTACTGCGGCGCCCTGCCGCTATTTCACCAGCGTGCGGACCCAGTCCGTCCATGCCGCTATCCCCTGCCCCGTCCTGCACGACACCTCAAAAATCTTCAGGTCCGGATTCAGGGACAACGAATCTTTTCTGATCTTCCCGATGTCCGTATCAGTATAAGGCAGGAGGTCAATCTTGTTCAGAACCAGCGCGGAGGACTCCTGAAACATCTGAGGGTATTTCAGAGGCTTGTCGTGGCCTTCGGCCACGCTGAGGAGCATTGCCTTCATATGCTCGCCGAGCTTGAATTCGGCGGGACAGACAAGATTGCCGACATTTTCGATTATCAGCAGGTCAAGGTCCTTCAGCGGCGGCAAGTCCTCAAGCACCCCGGTAATCATGTTCGCATCGAGATGACATCCTCCTCCGGTGTTGATCTGAACCACCGGAATCCCGAGCTTGTCTATCCTTTCGGCGTCATCGGCGCCTGCGATATCACCCTCGATTACGCCGATCCTGATCTTAGCGCTCAGGTCCTGTATGGTCCTCTCAAGGAGGGACGTCTTGCCCGCGCCCGGCCCGCTCATCATGTTCATTACAAAAACACCGGCGTCATCGAACCTTTTTTTGTTTTCCGCGGCAATGCGGTCATTCGCTTCCAGAATATTCGTAACAACTTTAACTTTCACTCTATCAGACCTCCCTTATGGTTCTGCAAAAAAATCACAGTTGCTCCATATCCGGCATTTCAAACAATTTCCTCCCACTCAAAGGGGAGGATTAAGACGGGGATGTTCTTTGCATATGCTTTGTGCACCCTCCCCTTCATGCCCTCCCCTCGAGGGAGGGGAAACATCAAAAAAGTCACCGGAATCGCGGAATAACCTTCCTACTCGACATCCATCTCAACAATATTCAGCTCCCGTCCCGTTTCAACATTGATAGACATACTTCCGCAGAACGGGCACTGTATCAGGTAAGCTTCGTCGACAGAGAAGCGCCGTCCGCAGCCCGCGCAGGAGCCGCTGACAGGGACTTCATCGATGATTAACACCGCCTCTCCAGCGATTGTTTCGCTTTTTAAGGCTTCAAAGGCAAACTGGAGGGAATCAGGAACCACGCCGGCGGCTTTGCCGATCTTTACGGTTATCGATTTAATTCTCTCATGGCCGTTCTTCTCACAATAATTCAGGGCAATATCGAGCATCCCCTGGGCGATCGAGACCTCATGCATTAGGCTCTCGGGTCACCTTCTCTTTTTCCTTCTCGTATGCCTCCTTGCCCGCTTCAATGGCGCTGCCGATCATCGACTTCTTTTCCTCGTAAAACCCCTTGCCCTTGTCGATATTGCTCGCCACCTTTTCCCTAATGTCTTCAACGTAACCCATGGCTTTTTCCTTTGCGTCCTCGCTCAGATCCCTGATCTTCTGCCGGGTCTCCCGTCCGGACTGGGGGGCCAAAAGCAGCGCAAACCCCGCGCCTACCATGCCGCCGAGCAAAAACGACAACAATATGCTCCCGGCACCAAACCCATTATCTTCTCTCATGTGCCGCCTCCCTTTCTGGAAAATAAATTTTGCAGTAAATACAGAAGGCCGGCCTTAACGCCGGCCTTTATTCCCGATGCCTGAACCGAAGCAAGAGCTGCAACATTATCAACCGCGCCGCTGACCTTTTTGACCGTGAAACCGACATCCCTGACGGAGCCTGACAGCGTCCTGACGTCGGATGTGATATCGTTGAGATTATCAGTGACCCCCCTGACGCTTCTCAGAGTTTGCTGGACCTCATCAATGGCCGGTTTCAGCTCTTTCAGAGTCTCTTCCGTCGTTTTGAGAAAGTCGTTCACCGACTGAAGGGTCTTTTTCAACTCGATAATAAAGTAGATCAGAAAACCCGCCAGCGCCGCCACCGAAACAGCGATAATCCAGCCCCATGCCTGTTCCATTTGCATGTATTATAGCAGATAATTGAGGAGTTGGAAATAAAATCACTGATTTTCTATAACCCAAATCCAGCGATAACTATCTCGAACGATTGATAAACGCGTCATTGCGAGCACCTGCAAGGTGCGTGGCAATCTCCCTTAATAAGACGAGATTGCTTCGCTTCGCTCGCAATGACAATTATTATCGCTGGATCTGGGTATAATATAATTCGCCATGACCGACGAGCAGTACATAAAGCGCACATTCAA
>CAZKLK010000194.1:0-2475 GCA_964553535.1 uncultured Nitrospiraceae bacterium | reverse complement strand
TCAATAAAAATAAAAGAATGAACAATTCCTATCCACAAGGTTCCCAGAAGAGACTATAAAGAAAACATCATTCATCTCGCGCGGCTGCCTGCGTGTTTTGATACCAACCGAACACATCGATAATTGCATCAGATTTGGATATAATCATGCATGACCGACATCCGCCCCTTTCTCGAAAGCACCTTTCTTTTTAATTCCTTCGGCAAACGTGAGATCGGCATCCTCACTGCCGCCGCTTCCCTCAAAAAAATACAGAAAGGCGAGCAGATATTTTCCGAGGGCCTCGAAGCTACCGCGTTCTTCATCGTCGTCTCCGGGAAGGTGAAAATTTTCAAGCTCTCACCTGACGGCAGAGAATATACGCTCCATATTCATGGGCCGGGGGATCCGGTGGCAGAGGCCGCCATATTCGATTCCATGACCTACCCAGCGTCCTGCACAGCGCTTGAGGATACGACTTTAGTCCGCATTTCAAGAGAAGGATTTCTCGCTATGATAAAAAAATATCCTGAACTGTCGTTGAAGATTATGAGCGGTTACTCCAGGAGGCTGAGACAGTTCGTGGCAAAGATCGAGGAGTTGACCGGCAGGGATATGAAATCGCGGCTGTCGCGATATCTCCTCGAAAACAGCGCCGTCGAAAAAGGAAAGACCGTATGCCATCTGAAACATTCCAAAAAAGAGCTTTCCTCACTGCTTGGCACAATACCCGAGACGCTCTCACGAACGCTCGCTTTTTTCAAACAGCAGAAGCTTATTACTGAGAAAGACAATACAATACTTATCCCTGAACCGGAAAAATTGAGGAAATACGCAGACTAAAATGGAATCAACACAGCGCGCAGATAACTCCATTATATATTTGCAAGCGATTCTCTTGCTGGGATTTCTTCACCTGTCTCGTATAGTCTTTCAGGAGCAATGTCAGCGCCATTTGGCCAGCATATCGTATTCAGGTCAATGAAGAATCTCTTAAAGAATCCCTTATCCTTTAGTTCTGAGAAGACACCGCACCTTTCCACATAAGGTTTAAGATTCAATATCTTTATACGCCCATTATTGAACTTGCTGTAGATTGTCAAGAGAATCCCGCAGTTTTATTGTACTTTCTTGACTTACGTCAAGGACATTCCCACGCCCAATGCTCTATCCTTAAGTCAAGAACGTTTCAGGAGGATAACAATGAAAAGAAAAATCATCACCATTAATGAGGAATTGTGTGACGGGTGCGGGAACTGTGTCAGCGCCTGTTCGGAAGGAGCATTGCAGATTGTTGACGGAAAGGCGAGGCTCGTGAAAGAGGATTTCTGTGATGGATTCGGCGACTGCATAGGTGAATGCCCGACAGGGGCTCTGAAGATTGAGGAACGGGAATCAAAGCCTTTTGACATCGAGGCAACGAAGAAATATCTCCTGGAGAAGAATGGCAGGGAAGCTGTCTGGAGAATGGAAGAAGCGCAGAAGAAACACAAGTCAAAGAAACAGAAACCCCTTCCCTGCGGCTGCCCCGGGAGTATGGCTCAGACAATTCAATTGACAAAACCGGCCGCCCTACCCGCCCATGGAAGATTGGAGCCGAAGCTCAGGAACTGGCCGGTTCAGATACACCTGCTTCCCCTGAAGGCTCAATATTATCAGGGGGCCGACCTGCTCGTAGCCGCCGACTGCTGCGCCTATGCCTATGCGGGGTTTCACCAGGACTTCATTAACGGAAAAACTATCGCGATCGGTTGCCCGAAGCTTGACGATGCCGATGCGTACCGGGAAAAACTGGCGGCTATCCTGAAGGAAAATGATATCCGGTCCGTGCACATTGCATACATGGAAGTCCCCTGCTGTGCGGGGCTGGTGAAAGTGGTTGAAGCGGCAGTGAAGAATTCAGGGAAAAAACTTCCGGTCAGGAAGACGAAGGTCGGCATACAAGGCGCAATACTGTAACTCCGCCCACTGTTGGATCATAACCCACTTAATTCATACCCAAATCCAGCGATAAGAATTGTCATTGCGAGTGCAGCGAAGCAATCTCGTCTTTTTCGAGGAGATTGCCACGCACCTTGCAGGTGCTCGCAATGACGCGTTTATCAATCGTTCGAGATGGTTATCGCTGGATTTGGGTCATACATATCAGGCGCTGCAAAGCCCGCATCCCCGCGGATGATGATTTCTGCTTTTGGAAATGCCTCCTTCAGTTTCGGGATAATCCTCTTCAGAACCGATGCCGCTCCATAACTGGCATGTTTGTTCCCCGGCCTCAGCATCATAGATAACCAGAGGATGGTACATATATTGGTCATAGTAACCATGAAAAAAGGCGAGCTGTTTTGTGTTACACTCTGTCATATAGCCAATCTTCCTTTCTCTGGTTTCGAGTTGTCGCAAACTCAATAATGCCAAAGCTCTCAGGATTGTTGGCTATCTTTTTTAGCCTCTTCTGGGAACCTTGTGGATAGGAATTGTTCATTCTTTTATTTTTAT
>CAZKLK010000193.1:0-2489 GCA_964553535.1 uncultured Nitrospiraceae bacterium | reverse complement strand
ATAAACGAAATGGCGGCTGTTTGCCGCGGCGGGAATGACGTCAATTTATGTCAGGCAGGGGGACCGCTCCTTGCCTTATTCCGGAGTCCTGTTGTTTCTTCTCAGCGCCCAGTCGTAATAGCGCCCGCCGGCTATGACGCAAAAAACGGTCAGAACGAGCCCGGCGGCCACGTCCACGACATAGTGGTACCGCAGGTACACCGTGGAGAAAACGAGGGCCGTCACAATTGGAAAGCATATAAGGAAGAATTTTTTCTCGTACCGGTAAGCGCAGTACAGAATCAGCACAGCCACTGCCGTGTGGCCGCTCGGAAACGCGTCTCTCTTGACGCCCTCAAGTCTGTTCAGAAAATCCTGAATCGGTTCGGTGACGAGAAATCCCTGAAGCGGGACCGTCTGCAAATGATCGATTGCGAATCTCGGCCCGAGCGCGGGGAACAGGATATACCCGAGGTAAGAGAGATAAAAGCAGAAAAGTATCAGGAAAAGGGACCTTTCGAACGGTTCTCTTTTCCCCTTCTTCAGCAAGATAATCCCGAGCGTCACCGGGATGAAATAATAGGTCGTGTACGCCAACTGCAGCAAATCCGAAAGAAGCGGATGCATGATGCTTTCGAGCGCTATGGTCGGATGATGCCCGAATATCAGATAATCGATCTCGACAAGGATAAGATCGATATCCCGCGGGTTGACGTAATGAACGACCCATTCGAGGCTGTCGAAGATGAGCAGCACGCAGATCAGCGGGAAAACGATGTCATGTGCGACAGTCAGAATCGCGCCCCGCTCCCTGTACGCGGCAAGCAGTATCTGGGCGGCGATAAGCGCCGAATACATCCCGATAAGAACGGCTCCCTTCGGAAGGGAGTCATAAAAAATGACGCTTAAGGCAAGCAGGAATGCGAGAAATAAGACTGTTACAGTGTCGGCAGGCCGTTTCAGTAAAATTCTGCAGGAAAATGCCGCCATCAGAGCTTGCCAAGCGCCCGGGCAACGGCCTTACCCTTTCTGGAAAGCCGCCGGGGGTTCCCTCCCCGGCGGGCGGGGGTTTCATAATCGCTTTCGGCGCCGTTGCAGATCTCCTCGTCTGAGGCGGCTTCAGGGGCCCGCCCGGTTTTTTCGAGCGCGCGGAGAAAATCTTCGGCCCGCACCGGAATCGAACCCGACGCCCAGGCATGATCCGCTATGTCCCTGTCGGACGACACGACTATCCATTCCCTCCTGACAGATGTGACAATGCGCTTAATGACCGAGTCCGCGTTTTCGCCTATCCTTGAATATATCACCCGTACCCCTCCGGTGACTGCCTGAGACTCCTGCCCTTCGCCCGTCTTCCATCCGTCAAAAACTACCGTCATATCATGCCCCTTCCTCCTCCGGTACTCAATGAGGGCCCCGATAAGCATGTCGCGCTGCCGCCCGATATCCTTGTGATAAGCGCCGATCAAATTGTAACCGTCTATGATGATAGAAGACATCCCATACCTCCGGCGGCCCTAAAAACCCGGACTGAAAAATTCTAACTTATTTCTTTTGCGCTGTCACCTCTTTTGGCCTGCCGGTATTACCAGTCATTTGCGATGCGGGGGTTGCTCCCCCTGCCGGCCAGCCGGATGGCGCCTTTGCCGCACGCCGCCCTGCAAACGCCGCACCCGTAACAGCTCCCTTCCCGCACCGAACACTTCTCATTTCTCCGGTCATAGGCGATTGCGCCGAAGTAACAGCGCTTCACGCACTCCCTGCATCCGTCGCACAATGATGTCTCGACCGATGCCGCGTATTCAGCCTTCCACATCAGCTTCCCGAGCTGCATCTTCACCTGAAACCTGTAGGCCATGCAATCCCTGTCGCAGTTGCAGAGCGCCGCGATGAACGGCGTGTTGAACGTCCAGACGCTGTGGGTCTGCCCCTCGCCGTCAAGCCTCCGTATGAAAGCCTTCGCCTCCTCCGCGCTCATCATGTCAAAGCCGCTGAAATCCGGGAGGTGCCTGAATATGGGCGTCAGGTCCATGCCGATTCCGAAGCAGTACATCTTCTCTTCCCCCGTAGTCGCTCTCCTGCAGATGCAGGGCAGTCTCACGAGCCGGGGGAAATTGTCAAGGAGAATCTCCACGTCCTCGATGGGAACGATCTGCCCGAAATGGGTCTTCTTCAGGCGCCTCGTCACAAACGGATACACAAGCAGGCGGTAGACGGCCGGGAAGCGCCTCCTCCACGCGTGCGCGCGGCTGACTCCAACGGTGAGGGAATGGTAAAAACGGGAGAGATATTCCTTCAGGCGGCTTTCGGAGCTGACCTGACGGAAGACCTCCTCAGAATAGTTCCTCATGTTTTCGTACCATTTTTTCCCGTCGCCGTGGCTGACGCAGAATTCACACATAAAATATCCTAACATTTCGGTTCCGGGGACGCCATATTTAATTGCTGAACATTTATGCCTCTTCTGGGAACCTTATGGATAGGAATTGTTCATTCTTTTATTTTTATTG
>CAZKLK010000192.1:0-2552 GCA_964553535.1 uncultured Nitrospiraceae bacterium | reverse complement strand
GAACAGTTCACTTTTAATTCGTAAAGAGTTCACTGTTAAAATATTCCTAACAGAATTTATCCGGCCGGCCCGTTAACATATCTCCCGGCGGACCCGCCCTGCCCGGCGAGTTTTTCAACTGTTCTTGTCAGAGAAAAAAGTTTCCTGCGGGTATTTCTTTACGAATATCAAAAACTCCTCGATGATATGCGGAAGAATTGTCTTCGGGGCGACAATAAGAGAGAAATTCCTCATGATGTTCCCTTCCCTTAAAGTAATGGAGTGCAACTTCCCTTCTTCCTGCTCTTTCCTGACCGTCCATTTTGAGAGAATAGACACCCCCGCTCCTCCCTCCACAGCGACCTTTATCGATTCACTGCTGCCCAAGGTGAGCGCGATATGCATATCATTGATATCAAAGCCGTATAAAGCGAAATATTCCATGATTTTCTGCCTTGTCCCCGATCCTTCTTCCCGGATGATAAACGGCTCCTTTATTATGTCGAGTATCGAAATCATCTTTTTTCTTGACCACGGATGAAATGACGACACGATAGGAACAAGCTCATCTGAAATGATCGGTTCCGTCTTAAAGGCCGTCCTGGATACTTCCCCTTCGACCAGACCAAAATCAACAAGCTGGGACGACAGCAGATCCTCTATCCTCTTGGTATTTCCAATCCTCATCACTATCGAGATTTTTGGGTATTTAGCCTTAAAGGCGACAATAATGCGCGGAAGCACATAATTGCCAATTGTTGTGCTGGCGCCGATGGTTATGCCGCCCTTCACCATGCCCGTTATCTTCGCTATTCGTTTCTCAATATCCGCGTAGTGTGAAAGAACGTGCTTTGATTCTTTATACAGCACCTCTCCTGCGGGCGTCAGGTTAAGCGTGTCCCTTGATCTGTCGAAGAGCTTGGTCCCGAAGTATTCCTCAAGGGCCTGAATCTGCATGCTCACGGCCGGCTGGCTCAGATGTACGATCCGTGATGCCTTCGAAAAACTTTTTGTTTCAACAACCGTGCAGAAGAGTTTAAGTTTAACGTCCATCGCACCGTTACTATATCATATTTGCTTATAAATTAATAAGGCTAATGCAAAATGCGTGAAGGTTGGTATTAACTATCAATCCCTTAAAATTATAGCGGACGGAGGTTAAATGAATGAAAACAGATTAAAAAAAGTTTGAAGAATGCTCCTTCAGATCCTTCATAAAATATGCCCTGAGATTAGTTCTTTACATGGACAAAGTCTCATAATATTTTTCAAAGGAGGCAGACCTGGTAGCCAAGGCAACACATGAAGCATACTGGAGACAGAATCTGACGTATATCGCAATCCTTCTCTCCATCTGGTTCACTGTTTCATACCTGTGCGGGATACTCATAGCCGATCAGCTTGACGCCGTCGGGCTGTACGGCTTTCCTCTCGGATTCTGGTTTGCGAGTCAGGGTTCGGAAATAACATTTGTGATACTCATTGCAGTTTACGTGAAGCTGATGAACGCCCTCGACAGGAAATTCGATGTGCATGAGAAATAGCGGCCGGTTTCCCACAGGCGAGGCTATTTCCGGCAGCTTCAGAATGGCTTTTATAGAATAGAAAGGAGAAGATAGTGGATATTATTACCTGGACCTGGATAATAGTAGGAGCGTCATTTGCTTTATATATAGGGATAGCCATTTGGTCGAAGGCGAAATCGACCGGCGAATTTTATGTTGCCGCAAAGCAGGTTCACCCGGTGCTGAACGGAATGGCGACGGGCGCCGACTGGATGTCCGCCGCATCCTTCATATCAATGGCCGGCATGATATCGTTCATGGGCAGAGACGGAGCGATGTACCTCATGGGCTGGACCGGGGGCTACGTTCTGCTGGCAATGCTTCTTGCCCCGTATCTCAGGAAATACGGGAAATACACCGTCCCGATGTTTGTGGGCGAGCGCTACTATTCGCAGACGACCGCCCGGGCCGTGGCGGTCGTCTGCGCGATATTTATATGCTTTGTGTATGTTGCGGGTCAGATGCGCGGTGTCGGGGTGGTATTTTCACGGTTCCTTGAGGTGGACATCAATCTCGGAGTCGTCATCGGCATGGCTATTGTTTGATAAGATTCTGGCAGAGATTGATGAAGACCCTACAGGAATATTTTGGGGGCAAAATCATGCCTTTAAAATCACTTGAATCACAAAGCATAGAATTTAAATTAAAATAACGGAGAGGGTGCAAGGAACAGATAAATGGCTGAAAGAATACTCATAGTTGAAGACGAAGAGACGTTAAGAGCATCACTGAAAAGGGTTTTTTCAAAAGACGGCTATCAGGCTGACGCTGTTGAAAACGCAGAGGCAGCTCTTGAGATGCTCGATAAAGGCACCTATGACATCGTTATCACAGACATTATACTTCCCGGCATTGACGGCATAGAACTCCTGAAAAGGATAAAGAAAAAGTTCCCTGACCAGACCGTAATAATTGTTACTGCATATGCCTCTTTAGAGACCGCTGTTATGGCACTGAGGGCAGGCGCATATGATTATGTTGTAAAGCCTGTAATTCATGAGGAAATAA
>CAZKLK010000191.1:0-2604 GCA_964553535.1 uncultured Nitrospiraceae bacterium | reverse complement strand
GACCGGCCTTGATGACAAACACATCGCCATCCTCGCTCCCGCAGTATAGCCTTCCGTCCACGGCTACCGGGGACGCGGAAAAATTCGCACCGATGTCGATCCTCGTCCTACCGTATACTTCCTTTCCTGTTTTTGCCTCATAGCAGGCGATGAAACCCTGGTCTAGCAATACATAAATGTAGTCCCCGTAGGCCGTCGGCGAAGGAATGTACGGCGCCGCCGCCGTTTGCCGCCAGACAACGTCTCTCGATCCGCTCTTGCCCTCCTCCAGCGTGATGTTCCCGGAAGCCCCGGGACGGAAAGCGGTAATCGGACGGACTTGCTCCGCGATGAAACCGGAGGATACAAAAATCAGGCCGTGGGATGAAGTCGGCGTCGGGACGGTGATCGAAGTGGCGGGCCCGCGACACTCCCAAAGCAGCTTGCCGCTTAGGGGATCATAGCTCCGTATGGCGCGGGTCGCATTCACAATCAGCTCGGGACGCGCGCCCTGAAGATAAACATAGGGAGTGCTCCACGACGAAAGCTCGTCGCGGTCCGTTTGCCAGACCGTTTGCCCGCTCTTTTTGTCCAACGCAACAATAAAAGATTTCCCCGTCTCCTGGTCGCAGGTCTGTATGACCAGATCCCCGAAGAGGATGGGCGAACTGGCCATACCCCATCCCCGGCGCATCGTGAAGCTGCCGAGATCCCTGCTCCAAATCAGCTTTCCCTGAAAATCATAGCAATACATCCCTTGATCCCCGAAAAAAACATAGACATAGGTTCCATCCGTCACGGGAGTTTGGGATGCATAGCTGTTCTTTGTATGGCGTGCGTTGACAGGCTTTTTGCGAACCGCCGTCTGCTGCCAGAGAAGCTTTCCCGTGTCCCGATCGAAACATAGAACCTGCCATGTTATTTCCGCCGTGTCGGGCTTGCGATCGCCGGAGAAAAAGCCTTTTTGCCACCTATCCTCATTGGGATCGCCGCTGACCGCAGTGGTGACAAATATCCGGCCGCCCCAGACGATGGGCGATGAGTGGCCCAAGCCCGGGACTTCAACTTTCCACTGAATATTTTTTGAAAGATCCCACTGGATTGGAATCCCTTTCTCGGCAGATATCCCATGACTGCCGGGGCCTCGCCACCCGGGCCAATTCTCGGCATATGCCGCGGAAAGCATGCACGCCGCCATTATTATCCAAGACAGTTTTTTCATCACCCTGACTCCCCTGATCTTCGCATCCTAGAATATGGACTTTGACCCGGTTTTCCAAGCAATTCCGATAAAGCTGCTAGGACGGACGATTTGAGCCGCGGACGCTCGCGGCTGCCCAAATTGACTGAAATAAAACCGCCTTCCCGGAAACAATACGTGAGAACCAATTGACTGCTGCAGGGACATTCCTCATGGCGATACCAACAAGTCTATTACCCAAACGCAACTTCTGTTTCCCGCACCCAGGAATCCGGCGCGGCGAAATCCTCAACGGAAATCTTGTGCCGATTCCTCCTCCCGAAACAAAACACCAAGCGGTTTCTTTAAGGCTGGCACTTGCGCTTCTCCGGCACGTAGAAGCTGAGAAACTCGGACAAGTGTTCCAGGCACCATACAATGTTGTCCTATCCCGCAGCAATGTGATTCAGCCGGACCTTCTGTTCATCCAGAAGGAACGTAGGGGCTTGGTGAGCGAAAAATGCCTGTGCGGAGCACCGGACCTTGTCATTGAAGTCCTTTCCCAAAACACTCGGGAAAGGGACGTCAAAATCAAAAGAAAAATTTACGCGGAATTTGAAATCCCGGAATATTGGATTGTCGATCCCGCCATCGAGACCGTTGAAGTCCTGGTCTGGAGCGAGATCGGATATTTGTCCGCCCGGGTATACGGCAACCCGCATCGCCTCTCGTCGCCGATGATGCCTCTGAATATTCCGATTTCTTGCATCTTTAACATTCAGTACTGAACCTGCAAACCGATACTTTCAAGTTTCAGCGATATAATAAATCTTTCCTTTCAGCGGAAGGTAATAGGCATCGCGCAGCGGATCGTATTCGATGTGGTCGGCGAGCCGGTAATACGCGGAGCTCGAAAAACGCGCATCGAAGCGGGCTCCTTTTACCTTGCAGTACAGGATATTGTTGAGACCGACCCTCAGCGTTTTGGGATCCAATTCTTCGACGCTGTCGTCGGAAAGCAGCAGCCGGATACATTCATCAGAATGGTCTCGATAAACGGCCCATACTGTGTAGATGGTATCCTCGACCCTCACATGGCAACGCTGCGCGCCGATTTCAATGAAGTAACCGCCGGCGTTATCCTGATGGAGGTTTTGGCAAAAGAACCGGACGATATCGCGCCGCTGTATTTCATTGTCCTCGTAAAACCACAACCCTTCCCGATCTATCCTTATTCCGCTCACCTGGGCCGCCCGCGTGTCTCCCATAAATACATATCGATTCGGGCTGGAAACCTGCCCGCACATGAATCCTAGCTTCCGATTTAGTTTCTGCTTCGAAAATAGCGAAATTGATGGTCCAGTTACACCATTACTTCACCTAAATGAGTGTCGGCGCAGCCGATTTTCATCCGCTTGGGTGCGCCCCGGCGCATGGAGGACTGT
>CAZKLK010000190.1:0-2651 GCA_964553535.1 uncultured Nitrospiraceae bacterium | reverse complement strand
ATCACTCTATCCGTATCTTCCCCTTCTCCACTCTAACCCCGAACCTCGTGGCACCATACTTCCTCAAAGATGCGATTGTGTAATAGGTGGCGAGAGTTTCGTCCTCGAGAGTTTCGATCAATTCCCTGTTGATCTTGCTCCTGTCAGAACGCAGTTTGCCCAAATCCATTCCATCTTTCCACTTTATACGAAAATTGGAAACATGGTCCGAATGTGGACCGTAGATAATTTCATAATCCTTTGCCATTGTCTCTGTAATTCCGGGCGTGGCAAGATCATTGACCTGAACAAAGCAACCGGAACAGTCCAGGCAGTAAGACTTATCCGGATAAGGACAACGTTCCAACTTCTGTTTGAGCAAGTAGGTATAGAAGACAATGTGGAACGGCTTGAATTCTATATTTTTGTTCCCGATCGAAACGAGGTTATCTCTCAAATGGATAGTGACAATCGGCTGGGTGAGGGCAGTGTCTATCTCTTTCTGTCCCTCGCGAACCAGCTCCTTAAAGCCCCTTTCATCGCGGGGAATCTTTTCCCGGAGCCTGATAAACGGCAGTTCCGCGAGAACAATTTCCGCATCTTTTGTTTGAAGATGAGGCGGCCGCGCGCGACCGTTTTCCTGTGAGCCCGTATAGGAAGAGGTGAGGACTTTGTTTTTCTTCGGCTTGTAATAAAAATCGGGGTTTGATTCGAACTCGGGCGTCACAAGAACATGATAAAGCTTATCCCAGGGTCTTCCGAAAAGCTGTAATGCCGACCCCATGTAGAAACTCATCGTTTTCCTTCCTCCTGCAAGGGAACAGTGGAGCCTAACCCTTTCATCACAGGCCTTTCGCCTTATCACATCTGTGATGAAATTTCCAAGGCATTCATTGTCAGAGCTGTCTCTTACGTCATCGAGCAGATTGCCTTTATAGTCCTTGACAACAAGAATCTCTTCTTCAGTCATCAAGTTTTCTGAAAGATTAAACTCTTTGCAGAACTCTTTGAATGTATTTGAATTTATCAGGGTTTCACTGATGATTTTTCTCCCATAAGAAGTGGTAATAACAGAGATTTCATCAGGATAAACGGGCGGGTTCCTATGGATCAGGGCATAGATCGTTTCTGTGATTATCTGGGGCGTTGTGCCTGCGACAAAAATCAGCACTTCCTTATATTTCTTGTCCGCCATGCCTTACAGTATCTCTTACCTGGTGCACCTTTGCAAGTAAAACAATATTTCGGCAATATTTCCGAATGAACTAACCCGCAGCGAGCTGCGAGGCATCTAAGTTTCCCCCTCCATAACAGAGGGTATTATTTGTAAACCCCGAAGCAGAGCTTCGAGGAATTCCTTTATTAAAAACATGACAGATGCGAGTGAGAAGATATCAGTATTCGTCCACTATTATCTATTCATTTGCATCTTTCACTATTTCATATTTCCCCAAACCAAATGCAGTACCCTTTCCTACATGAAGCGCCGCTCCAGCTTTGATAAACTGCATGAACGGTTCCAAATCACCCTCAAAAACAATATCCCCGACAAAACCTCCCATCTTGATACTTATATTCTGCCTGCCCGAATATCTCTGCCAGTCGTACCAATGCAAATTTCTGCTTTTGACCTTAACCTCTTGGGACTTCTCAATTATCCCCTTAAAATCCACTTCTGAGGTATCCCCGCCGCAATGAAAGTAATAAAGCAGAGCGATCCTTCGAATTAGTTGCCTGATGAGTATGTGAAATTCAAGGTCGATGCTGAGACGGCCATCATATAGCAATCGCGTCGGCGTGATAAACGAGAGTCTGACTGACTTCTTCTCTTTTGCTGCCGAGTCTTGCGTGAAGGATGCACTGTGGAGGAAGGTCAGCGTTAAGACGCCACTTGAATGAAGGGTTTTCGTGTCCGACTCGTATATGGCCTTTTCCCCGCAGGATACGCTCTTGAGTGTGTATTTGGTTTTGCCTTTACCAATCCCGATTTTCCCCAGCTCGTCAAAGGCATAAATGAAATACGGGAGGAAACCGATCGCTCTCCCGATTAAGGTCAAGCCAAAATGAACATGATCTCCGGGCATATATCCTCTTCTTTTTTCTATCGGCGGCTCGATAACAAAAGGATGAGGAGCCGTTTTGTATTTCCTCATTATTTTCGAATCAGACGGCGGCGCCGTCTCAAAGATGTAGGAATAAACACATCTTTCTTTCAGGATACAGTCGAGGCATTCTTTATTTCTAATGGCGCAGGCAATCCGCTTGAAGGCGTACCCGAATCCGCCCCTAAGCGTCGAACCTTTGTAAGAAGGAAGGATAAGAGGCTCTTCAGGCTCGATCGTAAAAACAAACTGCTGGTAGTCGATACGGTGGCCTGCAGGTTCTTCCATGTATCTCCCTCGCAGAATCTTTCGCAACATGCTGCAAACGCCGCTCATTGAAGACTTACCAAGACAGCCATTGGTAAGGCGCCATGCTGTTCTGCAACCCGCCATTGTGGCTTGCCTGCCTGTGCTGCGGCAGGCAGGTCTGCAATCCTTCCGGGTTTTCCCACAGATTCCCGGCAAGGGGGAATGTCATTTATGCGGCTTTGCTTATAACCCTCTTAGTAAATGGAAGCAGCATGACAGATAAGGTAACATCGACAGTCAATAAAATCAATTCAATCATTA
>CAZKLK010000189.1:0-2672 GCA_964553535.1 uncultured Nitrospiraceae bacterium | reverse complement strand
AAGAAATAGACATGGCAGAAGTGCATCTACTCGTCTGTACTTCGCTCATCTCCTTGCTATCTGCCCCTCGATGAACAGTTCACTTTTAATTCGTAAAGAGTTCACTGTTAAAATATTCCTAACACATCTATAAATACCCAAATCCAGCGATAAGAATTGTCATTGCGAGTGCAGCGAAGCAATCTCGTCGTATGAAAGGAGATTGCCACGCACCTTGCAGGTGCTCGCAATGACGCGTTTATCAATCGTTCGAGATAGTTATCGCTGGATTTAGGAAATAAAAAATCGGCGGGAAAAATAAAGCGGATTCAAATAAGAGGGCCCGTCGACAGCCGGACCCTCTTGCGGGAAATAATTATTCGAATGTTATGCACTGAACAGGACAGGTGTCGGCTGCTTCCTGGCAGTTGCAGGTGTTGCATTTGTCAGGCCCTATTACGTGCGCCTTACCATCGTCACCGACTTTGAATACCTCGGGGCACATTTCCTCGCATGTGGCGCATCCTTCACATGCATCGACATCTACTACCGGCTTTGGCATATCCTCGCCTCCTTGCTTGAATATTTAATATCTCCTCCCGAAACCCGGGAAGATCCGGAGAACAAACTTTAATGATATTTTATATTATTGATCCGTCCAATGTCAGGCCGAATTTTACGTACACCCCGGGAGAAAACACGGCCATAATTATGTGATATAATATAGGCGGCGGTATTTCTGCATTGAAAATATGCGCTGATTTCTCACGCGGTTTGCTGTTCGGCGATCAATTGCACCGGATATCATAAACAACAGCTTCTAAAAGCGGGGAGGCATCATGAAACCGGCTGAGCTGAAACCCGGCATATTCTGGGTAGGCGCAATCGACTGGGCAGTGAGGGATTTCCACGGCTATGTGACACCGCATGGCACTACATACAATAATTACCTTATCCTCGACGAACAAATAACGCTTCTGGACACCGTCAAGCAAGATTTTTCGGAAGTGACCGTCCGGAATATTAAAAGACTGACTGATCCCTCAAAGATCAGGAACATCGTGATCAATCACATCGAGAATGATCATGTAACGAGTATCGGCGATATCATGCATCTGGCGCCGGATGCAACGATTTATATCAGCGGGAAGGGGAAGAAGGGACTCGAAAGGTTTTTTGACACATCCAAATGGGATATGAAAACCGTTAAAACCGGAGATACGTTGTCTATCGGCAGGCGCACACTGTTTTTCCTTGAAACGCCGATGCTTCACTGGCCTGATTCCATGATGACGTATGTCAAAGAGGACAGGCTCCTCATCAGCCAGGATGCATTCGGACAACACTATGCCTCTGCCGCCCGGTTCGATGATGAGTTCACAAACTGCTTTTCGGCGGCAGAACTGGATGATGCGGTCAAGGAGTACTATGCCAACATCCTGATGCCGTTCGGGACTCTAATTAAGGCCAAAATAGCGGAAATTCAGAAACTTGGCATCGAAATCGATATGATAGCCCCTGATCATGGCGTCATATGGCGCCGGGACCCGTCCAATATCATAAACACGTATCTTGACATGGCAAACGGAAAGGCAGATCTCAGGGTTGTCATCATTTACGACACAATGTGGCACAGCACGGAATACATGACGCTCCCGCTCATGCAGGGTATCAGGGACGCGGGCGTCGACGTCAAAATTCTGAAACTCAGGGCAAATCCCGTCAGCGTTGCGGTCAAGGAATTCTGGAAGGCGCGGGGATGCCTCATCGGATCGCCGACGCTGAATAATACGATGTTTCCGACCATAGCAGAATTTCTGAATTATCTGAAAGGGCTCAGGCCGAAAAACCGCCTTGTGGGCGCCTTCGGCAGTTACGGCTGGATGGGCGGCGCGGTGCGGGACATTTATGAAGAATTCAGGAAAATGGGTCTGGGAATGGTTGAGGAAGGGGTGCAGGTTGTGTATAAACCGTCCGCCGAGGATTGGCAGCGGTGCTACGAGTTCGGGGGCGAGTTCGCCCGCAGGGTCAGGGAATATCATAAGTCATTTGAGTAGCAGAGGAGGCGGCCGTTTCGAAGCTTCCCGCGCAATGCGGTTGAATCACCGGACAATCTAAATTAAGGGAGGGAATTATGCCAAAAACGGAGGAACATCTTCAGGAGGCGTTTGCAGGTGAATCTCAGGCCAACAGAAAGTATCTTGCCTTTGGAGAGAAGGCTGAAGCCGAAGGCTTCAGGCAGATCGCCAAACTTTTCAGAGCCACGGCAGATGCTGAAACAGTGCACGCAATGAATCACCTGCGGGAAATGAACAGCGTTAAGACCACTAAAGAGAACCTTGAGGCCGCTATCGGCGGGGAGACCTACGAAGTGGAAAGCATGTATCCGCCCATGATCCGGGACGCCGCCGCGGAAGCGAAGAAGGGCGCGGAGAAAAGTTTTTCGTATGCGCATGAAGTCGAAAAAATACACGCCGCGCTTTATAAGAAGGCCCTTGATGCAATCGGAAGAAACGAAGAAACAGACTATTACGTTTGCCAGGTATGCGGCAATACTGTTGAGGGAGAGCCGCCCGATCAGTGTCCAATATGCAAGGCGATGAGAAAGATGTTCAAGAAAATCGATTGAAGAGCCCCGTGTTAGGAATTTTTTAAAAGTGAACTATTTACGAATTAAAAGTGAACCGTTGATC
>CAZKLK010000188.1:0-2694 GCA_964553535.1 uncultured Nitrospiraceae bacterium | reverse complement strand
ACTGGATTCCGGCGTTCGCCGGAATGACGGTCCACACTAATCCCAGAAAAACCAGTTTTTTAAAGCCTCTTCTTTGCCGTGAAAAAATGAAGATTTTCATTTCTCAGGAGTTTTTTTGCCTTTTCGATATCCTGAACGTCGACAATTAAAAAGGCTTTCTTCCTCGATCCCAAAATCAGCACGTAAGCATTCTCTATGTTGATTTTTTTCTTCGCAAGGATTGCCGAGACTTCATACAACCCGCCGGGCCTGTCAATGAGCTCGATTGCGAGCACTTCGTTAAGAGATACGGTAAAGCCTTTTCGTTTAAGACTCTGATAGGCTATATCGCTTTTATCGACAATGAACCGTATGACCCCGAAGCCGTCGGAACTCGCAATATTCATTGCCAGAATATTCACCCCTTCTTCCGCGAGGACTTTCGTAATGTTCTTCAGTTTTCCGGGCTTGTTTTCAGAAAAGATGGAAATCTGTTTCAATTGCTCCATATCGCCCCCTTTCTTTGACTACAATGTTCTCTTATCGATAACCCGCTTGGATTTTCCCTCGCTGACCGGCAGCGCGCCGGGCTCAAGGAGTTCGACGGTCGGCCTTACCAGGATTTCGGATCTTAATTTTTCAGTTATCTCGTTCCGGAGACTTATAAGATGTTCAACCTTGCCGTCAAACAGATCTCTCGCAATTTCAACCCTCACGGTCATCTGGTCGTATGCCTCGAGGACAATCTGGTAATTCTGAGCAACTGCCCTAATGCCCATCAGGACTTTTTCGATCTGTTGCGGGAAGATGTTTACGCCGCGCAGAATGATCATGTCGTCCGTTCTTCCGATGATCCGGGATATCTTGCGATGAGTCCTTCCGCACGGGCACTTCCCCGGTATGATCCTTACGATATCGCACGTGCGGTAACGAAGGATGGGCATGGCTTCGCGGCACAGGGTGGTTAGGACAAGTTCGCCCTTTTCGCCTTCCGGCACGATTTCTTTCGTATCTGGATCGATGACCTCCATGATGAAATTATCTTCCCAGATGTGCATTCCGTTCTTGTAGGGACATTCAAATGCGACTCCCGGTCCGTTCATTTCGGACAGCCCGTAGGAGTTGTAGACATCAATGCCGAAGAACGCTTCGATCTTTTCCCTGGTTTCCTCGGAATAAGGTTCGGACCCAAGATACGCCCTGCGGAGCGATAAATCCCTTCGAGGATCAATCCCCTCGTTCTGCATTACTCCGGCGAGATAAAGCGCGTAGCTCGGGGTGATATGGAGGGTGGTTGATCTGAAATCCCGCATGAGGGCGATCTGTCTTTGCGTGTTGCCGGGCCCGGCAGGAATAACAAGCACCCCCGCTTTCTCCGCACCGTAATGCATCACGAGCGCTCCGGTAAAAAGTCCGTACGTCATCATGTTCTGCAGCACATCGCCTTTCGTCGTTCCCGTCATGATCAGGCACCGGGCGATCAGATCGGCGGCCTGATTGATGTCTTTCTTTGAAAAAAAGATCGCTTTTGGTTTGCCGGTCGTCCCGCTGGAGGTGTGCAGGCGCACAACCTGTTCTTTATCGACTGCGAGCATGCCGAAGGGATAGTTTGCTCTCAGGTCCTCCCGGGAGGTGAATGGTAGTTTCCCGATGTCCTTTACTGTCGTGAAGTCTTTCGGCCTGATATTCATGGCTGCAAAATTATTTCTATAGAAAGGGATATTTTTACCGGCGAGACGCATTGCCTTTCGCAGCCGCTTTACCTGCAGATCTTCAAGATCCCTGCGGTTTATTGTCTCAATGTCTTTTTGCCAGTACTTCAAGATGCCTTTTTACCCGACAATTCACGGCCTCTCCGGAATGCCGTCAGGTTGACGTCGATCGTCTTGACCGGAACCGCCTCTTTTATCACTGTTTCCCACACAGTCTGGATGAAAGGCAAATAGCGGGAAAGCACTCCCATCACAATGATATTCTCCAGTTTCTGGTTTCCCAGCTCATTTGCAACTTCAAGGGCGTTCACTTTGTCAACGCTGAAGTTCATTGCCTGAAGCTGTTCGGGGACACCCTCCGGGTACGGCGTAATTGACGGGTTCATATATGGTGGGGGGATTCTTTTCCGGTTAAGTATTACCTTGCCGCCTGGCTTGAGAAAGTAAGCGTACCGTAATCCCTCCAGCTCTTCAAGAGCAATCAGGAAATCAACTTTCCCCTTGTGGATCAGGGGGGAATAGACTTCCTCTCCGAACCGCACGTGGCTTAGCACGCTGCCCCCTCTTTGCGCCATGCCGTGAAGTTCACTTTCCTTGACTCTGAATCCGGAAACAAAAGCGCATTCGGTCAATATTTTGCTTGCAAGGATGATCCCCTGTCCGCCGATGCCGGATATAAGCACATTTGTTATTCCCATGAGAACCTCCTAATAAGAGTGACTTGAAAAACACAACATAATATCATAAGCCAAAATATTTTTCTCAAAAAAGCTTTGTTATTAACAGTCTCATAATAGAATGAACATGCCGCTTTTTTATTCGTCATGCCCGAAGGCCTGCCCTCGAATGCCGCTATCGGGGGTTCTTAGCCGGGCATTCAGGGTTTTGTAATATGGATTCCAGCCTGAAAACTGCGGGGATGACGGCTATCAGAATGTCCATACTATTATGGGTTTTTCTGGGATTAGTGTGGACCGTCATTCCGGCGAACGCCGGAATCCAG
>CAZKLK010000187.1:0-2754 GCA_964553535.1 uncultured Nitrospiraceae bacterium | reverse complement strand
GTTCACTTTTAATTCTTAAAGAGTTCACTTTTAAATTTTCCTAACATATCTCACCGGAGACTTGCGCACAGATATGATATCCGGCTGTTGCGGCGGCCCGGACATTTTCATTTTGCCTTGACAGCGGCCCGGGCAGTCTTGAACGGGAATATTCATTGTTGTATCATTTTATTAACGGGTTTGCCGAAAAAATCCCTTTCGGCGTCACCCTGAGCGAAAGGAGAATAATCACGGGTGGACAGACGGAAATTTCTCAGTCATGTCGCGGCGGCAGGATGCGGATTGGCATTGGGCGAGAACATATTCCGCCTTGCTTCTTCAGCGGCAGCCGAAAAAAATGACCTTCTGGTTGCGCGGGGGACCGGCAAACCACCGGCATTAATCACAAAGGCTGCGATCGACGAATTCGGCGGCGTCAGGAAATTCATCTCCCGCGGCGACGTCGTTGTCATCAAGCCGAATATCGGATGGGACAGACTGCCGGAACAGGCCGCAAATACAAACCCCGAGGTTGTCGCTCTGCTCGTGAAGCTCTGTTTCGAGGCGGGCGCCAAAAAGGTGAAAATATTCGACAGGACGGTGAACGACCCGAGGAGATGCTATAAGCAGAGCGGGATTGCCGATGCCGTCGGCCCGCTCGGCGCAGAGCTGTCTTATGTCGATGACCGGAGGTTCGTCGATATGCCGATCAAAGGACAGGTCCTCAAGTCGTGGCCCCTTTACCGGGATGTGTTCGAGGCCGATAAAATCATCAATGTGCCGGTCGCAAAACATCACGGTCTTGCAAAACTCACAATGGCAATGAAAAACTGGATGGGTATTATGGGCGGAGAACGGGGAAGGATACACCAGAGAATCGGTGAATCCCTTGCGGATATCTGTCTCGTGGTAAAACCCACCCTCACCGTTCTGGATGCGGTGAGGATTCTGACCGCGAACGGCCCGCAGGGAGGGAACCTGGACGATGTAAAGAGGATCGATACCATTGTGGTCGGTACTGACCAGGTCGCCGTTGATTCCTATGGGGCGACATTATTCGGGATGAAGGGCGGCGACCTCGCGTATGTCAGAGCCGGCGCCGCAATCGGCATCGGGACAATGGACCTGTCGAAATTGAGGATCAAGAACATCAGCATTTAATGAAAAAACTTAGGATAGCCTCCCAGGGCGTTTTTCTCCTGCTCTTCCTTTTTCTTTTCATCCGGACCGAATCGAAAGGGGACGATACGCTCGGGTATCCTGTTCGACTTTTCCTCGACTTTGACCCTTTTATTTTTCTCACTACCTTTTTTGCCGTTCGCGCGCAGGAAATACCCCCGACCTTTTACTTCTCCCTCATTGTGGCGGCCGCGACTGTTGTGCTCGGCAGAGTATTTTGCGGCTGGATATGTCCGCTCGGAACTCTGAATAACATCGTGGGATCCATGAAGAAAAATCGATCCTTTGCCCCGGGGCGTTCCCTCTATAAAATGAAATATTACATTCTCATCATGCTTCTTATTTCATCAGTCTTTACGCTCCAGCTCGCCGGCATCATGGACCCGATGTCCCTTCTGATCAGGTCTTTTTCGCTGAGCGTTTTCCCGGCTGTAAACTACGGGGTGCATGGCTTTTTCAACGAGATTTACGACGCAGGCATCCCCATGATCACAGGCACGTCTGAAGCAGTCTACGGCGTTCTGAAAAAGACTGTTCTCTCATTCCGCCAGCCTCACTTCTCACAGGCGGCATTTATCGGCCTGCTGTTCTTTTCGATCCTCATCCTGAATATTGTCGAGAAGCGGTTTTGGTGCAAATATCTCTGCCCTCTTGGCGCTCTTCTCGGCCTCCTGTCGAGATTCTCAATCCTCAAACGGGAGGTGAGCGAAGGGTGCACATCGTGCGGACAATGCGGCGCCGCGTGCCAGGGAGGAGCGATAGCAGGAGACACGCGGAAATGGAGGAATACGGAATGTTTCGCCTGCCTCAACTGTGATGATATTTGCCCGAACAACGCCGTTCGTTTCGGCTTCGGGAAAAAAGCCGCAATGTCGATGGGCCTCGGCAGGAGGCAGGTTATCCTTTCCATGCTTTCAGGCTTTATCGCTGTGCCCCTCATTCGCTCGACGCCGTTTGCCGGAACGCATTTTACACATCCTGATCTGCTGAGGCCTCCGGGGGCGCTTGAGGAAAAGGAATTCCTCAAGAGATGCGTTAAATGCGGGGAATGCATGAAAGTCTGCATCACCAATGGATTGCAGCCCACCCTGCTCGAAGCCGGGTTTGAGGGGCTCTGGTCGCCGCGGCTCATCCCGCGGATGGGATACTGCGAATACCGGTGCACCCTTTGCGGTCAGGTCTGTCCATCCGGCGCAATCCGCAGGATGCCGCTCGGGGAGAAAGTCAATGTCAGGATCGGACTTGCGATGATCGATACCGGAAGATGCCTCCCGCACTCATTCGGGATCCCCTGCATCGTCTGTGAAGAAGTTTGTCCTACCCCTAAAAAGGCGATATGGTTTGAAGAAAAGACGGTGAAAAACAGGGATGGGCGGGAGATTATTTTGAAACAACCGCATGTCGATCTTGAGCTCTGCATCGGGTGCGGCATTTGTGAGGCGAAGTGCCCGGTCGGGACAAAAGCTGCAATTTACGTGACCGGCGTCGGAGAGTCCCGGTCGCCATCAAATCAACTGCTGTTGTAGTATTGGAATGCCCGTTTCACGAAGAACAAGCTGATTTTTTTGTCTGTTAGGAATTTTTTAAAAGTGAACT
>CAZKLK010000186.1:0-2774 GCA_964553535.1 uncultured Nitrospiraceae bacterium | reverse complement strand
TCAATAAAAATAAAAGAATGAACAATTCCTATCCACAAGGTTCCCAGAAGAGGCGAAGATGTAAGGCAAGAATCTGTTGGGAACCATTTTCTTATAGTCGATGAACCTCTTTCCGAAACGGTTCGTCAATTCCTTTTCTTCAAGGGGAATAATCAGAGCGCTTACAGTCAGGAAATCCGCTATGGCAACGATACCCACGGGCACTACACCTGTAATGAAAAAAACACCTGAAAAGATTAAGGTGTGAGCCAGGTATGTCGGATGCCTGACCAGAGAGAAAGGTCCCCCGGTGACAAGATCTCTCTGCGCTTTAACGGATACCTCCGGCACCCCTATTATTCCCCAAATGCCTAACAGACGGGCAGTCCAGACGTGGAGCAAGGCCCCTATAATGAGCAGCGCCCATCCGGATACTGATAATGCGGATGGCAGTGGAATTTGGCATTGAAGAAAAATATGTCTGTTTTTATAGATGATAAAAACTAATGGAAGCCATGTGAATAATGGCAGAAGATAAGCCTTCAACCCCATTTTCCTGAGTCTAACCGAAAAAAAGTGCACAGGTATCCAGAACAACGGGATAATGGCCCAGAACATAATAGTAAAAATAGCCAGCAGCTCAATTGCGGTTTGTGCCATTCAGAGACCTCAAATCCTTTTCAATAATAGACATTTTAGATGGGAAGTTCAAACTTGCTGAAATGTCTACAGGCAGGTCTGACTGTATCCCGTCACTCCAGTTCTATTGAAAACAGGGAAGAATACATCCATTTGGCCAAAGTTGAAGACGACCCCGGACGGTTCAGGGATTTTTTAACAGCGGGAACTGCATCTCTTCGCGCTGCGCGATAAAAGCCTTTGCGCAACGCCGGGCGAGATTTCTCACTCTCGCAATATACGACGTACGCTCCGTGACCGATATGGCGCCCCGCGCATCAAGCAAGTTAAAGGTATGGGAACACTTCAGACAAAATTCGTACGAGGGAAGCACAAGGCCGAGCTTGTTGAGCCTGACAGATTCTTTTTCGCACGCATCGAACTGCCCCATCAGCAGGTCGGCGTCGGCGTGATCGAAATTGAATTTCGAAAACTCCACTTCGTCCACGTGGTGAATCTCACCGTATGTCACTCCGTTGCACCACTGCAAATCGAACACATTATCCACTTCTTGCAGATACATGGCTATTCTTTCAAGCCCATATGTCAGTTCAAGTGAAACCGGTTTAAGGTCAATGCCCCCGACCTGCTGGAAATAGGTGAACTGGGTGATCTCCATACCATCAAGCCAAACTTCCCACCCGAGCCCCCATGCGCCAAGCGTGGGCGATTCCCAGTCATCCTCCACAAATCTGATGTCATGCCTGCGGGGATTTATTCCGAGGAAGGAGAGACTTTCAAGGTACACCTCCTGACTCTCTGCGGGAGAAGGCTTAAGAATGACCTGATACTGATAGTAATGCTGAAGCCTGTTCGGGTTTTCTCCATACCGCCCGTCAGTCGGCCTCCTTGACGGTTCAACATAAGCTGCTTTCCATGGCTCCGGCCCAAGCACCCTGAAGAATGTGGCCGGATGAAACGTTCCCGCCCCTACTTCAATGTCGTAAGGCTGCAGAAGAATGCATCCCTTATCCGACCAGAATTGCTGCAGTTTTATTATAAGATCCTGGAAAAACACTGAAGCTCCCTGAAAATCATAAGGCAAAGGAAAACGGTTTGTCAATTAAAGGCAATGAATATCCCGCCCGCATGCCAAAGCTTCAACAGGAAATCGAAAGCCGCCCTTCAAACATTTCCTCCGCGTTCATCGAACTCCTTGCCAAAGGAGCGCAGACAGCATGTTGGAATCCCATTGAGAGGGCTGTAAGACGCAGATTTTCAAATGCCTCCGGGCTTATATATTCAACCACCGGCAGATTGGCCCTCGCGGGACGGAGATACTGGCCTATGATGATGATATCACAGCCTGCATCTCTCAAATCTTTTAACACGCATACAACTTCGTCCAATAGTTCGCCCAGACCCAGCATCAGTCCTGACTTGACCCTAATCCCCGGGGCGGTTTTCTTTACGTGCGCGAGCAGGGCAATTGATCGGCGGTAATCGGCTATCGGCCTGACAGCGGGATATAGTCTCGGCACGGTCTCGACATTGTGGTTGAACACATCAGGTTGCGAATGCAGAACAGTATCAACGCTGCGCACGCGACCGTTGAAGTCGGGCGTGAGAACCTCCACTTTCGCTCCGGGCACATGCCTTTTGACGGCGTTTACGGTGTTGGCGAAGTGACGAGCTCCTCCGTCGGCAAGGTCGTCGCGGGTCACCGAAGTAATGACGACATAACGCAATCCCATTTCTCGAGCGGCAATGCCGACTCTTTCAGCCTCATTATCGGACAGTTGCTCGGGGGCGGAGGACTCGACTGAGCAAAAACCGCAGCTTCTTGAACACTTCGACCCCATAATCATGAATGCAGCCGCCGGTTTCAGAAAACACTCGCCTACATTCGGGCAACGCGCCTCTTCGCAGACCGTTGTAAGGCCATGCCTTCTCAATATCCGCTTCGTATTATGAAGTCCCCGGATGTTTTTTGTCTGTATCCATTCCGGCAGCCGCAAGATTTGCTCCGTTTCAAGGGTATAGCATAGTTTCGGAATCCGCCACTAACATATAAGGAAACGCGGAACATTGTCAAACAGCTATAGCGCGGTCTTCGACGCCACTGTTAGGAATATTTTAACAGTGAACTCTTTACGAATTAAAAGTGAACTGTTCAT
>CAZKLK010000185.1:0-2804 GCA_964553535.1 uncultured Nitrospiraceae bacterium | reverse complement strand
GTTTTCTTGTCTCCATAAATTTCCATTCATCTCTATCATTCTCCACGAGTCTCAATGAGTCTCAATGAACCCCTGTTGAGTCTCTACGAGTCTCTATCAATCTCAATTAATCTCCACAAGTCTAATTCGTAACGTCTCAATTAGTCTCAGTATTTCTAATCTCAACGAATCTCAATGAATCCCTGTTTTTATTTAACCGCCCCTTCTCCTGCTCCCGGCATAGGTATCCACTGGAATTGTTTCTCTTCCTCGGGTGTTGGTCTGTTATCCGTCGGTAGTTTTACTTTCTCGCCAGCGGGCATTGCTTTGCCGAGCTTCGGCGTTACAAGGAATACGAGTTCTTTCTCCTTCAGCTCATCCCGCGTGCTTCTGAAGAGCGCGCCAAGAATCGGGATGTCGCCGAGAACGGGGACCTTCTGAATATTCTTTTTCATTTCCTCGGTGAGCAGGCCCGCGAGAATAAGGGTTTCGCCCTCTTTCAAGTCAACGCTTGTGGTGACAGTTCTTGTATCTATCTCGGGCGCGACAATGCCCATAAAAGTAATAAAACGATTGATAGCGCTGACTTCGGCAGGATCGACTTTCAGCCTGACAACGCCTGTTTCGAGCACCTCCGGCGCGAAATAGAGCCTGACGCCGACCTCTTCATATGCGATCGAAGGGGTTGCGGCCGCGCCGACTCCGGTGACGGTCTGAACGGGTATTCTTGTGCCTACATGGAATTTGCCCGACTCTCCGCTCCGCACGATCAGGTTAGGCTCGGCTAAAATCTTGCCGAACCCTTTCTCCTGTAACAGTTTCAAAACAGAAGCGACGCCGCTCGGAAAATGCGCTATCCCGATTTGTGGAGTCGAAACCTCCAAATCGAAGCCCGCTATCCCCGGAGTAACTTTGGTCCCACAGGATCCGCCTATGGTGCCGGTCGGTCCCGTAAACAAACCGGGAGCCGTCAATTCAAAGTCGTCATGCTTGATCAGATAACTGATTCCCAGATCTTTCAGTTTTGTCTTGTCTATCTGCGCGACCTTCACTTCAAGGACAACTTGCTGGGATTCGGGCATAGTGATGAGATTTAAGAGGCAGAGAGTCTCGGCTTTCTTTTCCTGAGCCTGCTGAAGCGCCTGCTGCGCCACGTTCACGGAGACATACCCGGCCGTTTTACCGGCAGCTTCTTTTTGCTCCGTGCGGACAGGATGGAGCGACTCGGTCCTTGTGATGCCGTCGCAGCCCGCTGAAGAATAAAGCATCGCCATTTTTTCTATCCTGTCGATCATGTGCCTGTTTTTCGCGGTTCCGGATAATACGATGGTGTCGCCCGAGATTTCGACTTTCACGTCGGATGAAGGATCAAGGGCCCTTATCTTCCGTTCTATTGCGTCCGCCCTTTCCCTTTCAAATTCAACCATGCGCTCCCTGTGGACAATGACGTCAAAGAAGCTTTTATTACCGTCTTTGTCCCAGACAATGAGGCTTGTGATGCCGGGTTTTTTCCCGTAGATGATTACCTCAACTATTTTAGCGGCCGGAAATGAAAGGAGCGGTTTGATGTCCGCAATATCATTATTGGCAAGAGATATCTGCTTGATCTCCTGAACAGGTCTGTTTATTTTAAGGACGGTTTCCTTCCCAAGGATTACAGAAATGGGAACTGTCTTTTTCCCGACAGCGGCAGGGTCGAGTTTTACAACGCTTTCTTCAGTGGATGCAATAACAGGCAACGAAAAACAGAATATAAATATGATTGACAAAAGCAGGATGTTGGATAATGCGCCTTCTCTTTTATACATAAACCCCTCCTTTATGTGATTCGGTTAAAAATTTCAATATATTAAAAATCATGAAAGTTTCATTTCTGTCATTGCCCGACTTGCTTGCCCGCCAATCCTATCGGAGGGATCGGGCAATCCAGAATCGAAAGTTTTGGTAAAAAATGGATTATCCGGTCGAGCCGTATAATGACAGCAATAGAAGCAATATCGACTATTTATGCTCATCCTACTGCGCCTTGAATTTCTCGGTTGTCTTTGTGCCTCCGCGAAACACTTCAACAGCGTTGAACTGTTCGGCAGGCGGAGCAGGCGCCTTTATGACTCTTGCCGCCGGCGGGCCGGCGACTGCCGCCCCGGACACACCGCTCATCACCTTTGTAACGGTGGCGCCCGTCGTCTTCGCGATTTCCTTGTCCCCGAGCCTTCTCAGAACAAGCTGGAGCCTTCCCTGCGTGCTTGCGATCGCGAGCTTTTCCGCCTCATCCGGCGTGACGTCAACCGTCACCGTAGGGACTACGACGGGGTTGCCTTCCTTCTGCTCGACGATCTGCCCGATGGCGAGCACCGGCACATTCTGAAGCACAATCTTGCTGATCTGCTGCGAGGCGCCGGGCGGGTTGGCTGTCAGGACGACGTCAACGATGTTGCCCGGTGTAATGAAACCCGCGACTCCCGCTACCTGGTCCACCGCGACTGTCATTGCCCTGTGCCCCTCCGGTATCTTATAGGTCATGATGCCGACAGGCCCTTCCTTCGGCATGAGCTTGGTTTCAGTAACGGCGTCGCCGGGCAGCAATGTCTGTATCGAGGTCCTGCCGATTACCTGGTCTGTTGACGGGAACGCGCCCTGCGGAAGGTTTGCTTTCGGCCATTCAGATGTCCTCACCTGCGTCATATTGATCGAAGTTCCCACGGGGATTTCAACCGCGGCTACGACAATTCTATCGGTCGCCACGGCCTCCGTCAGTTTTTGTTCCTGGCCTTTCAGGTATGTGTATAGGGCGTAAGCTGCGATAGCTGCGACAAGAACGGCCA
>CAZKLK010000184.1:0-2805 GCA_964553535.1 uncultured Nitrospiraceae bacterium | reverse complement strand
GTTATCGCTGGATTTGGGCATATGTATTTTCATGAAATCTCTTCATCCTGGAGGGCATCCCATGAATTATACCATGCCGTCATGCCGTTATCATTTCCTGCCCGGCTCTCCGATTTTCAGGAGATCACCGACAGTGTTGATATTGAAGCTGTGAAGGCCTGTAAGCAGCCGTTGAAAAAACTGAGCCGTAATAAACGCGTCATTCAGGGCGTTATGTGCGTCAGCAACGGGTATAGAGTATTTTTGCGCGAGCGTTATCAAATCGACGCTCTCCCGGATGCCATTGTGGAAAGCACAAATATTTTCTTCCAGTTTTCTCAATGATTGATAGAGAACAAAGGTGTCAATCGCCGGATTCCGGAGCGTCAACCCGAACAGCCTTTCCATCTCTTTATTGAGGAATGCAAGGTCGATCGATACAAAATGGCCTGCGACGACCGCATTTCCGCAGAAATCCAGGAATTCAGGCAGGAGCACATCAATCGTAGGACATTCTGACGCCTCGGCAGGGGTGATTTCATGAATGACCACGCTCCGGCCGGTCAGTTCTGATTGCGGCTGAACGATCCTGTAGTAAGGGTTGCCGATATCGATTCTTGTCCCGAAGACTTTTACTGCTCCGATTGAAACAATGGAATCCTTTTTTGGATTCAGGCCGGTGAGTTCGGTATCGAAAACTACATAAACGGCTTCACGAAGGCCGGTGTCTATCCTGATGTTTTCGGTGACGGAGAGATGCCTGCGGACAGAAGGAGGCAAATCCCGTTTTTTCTGAGAATCGCGAAATAATTTTTTCCTGTAATCTGAAAACAGATTGCTCATTTCAATACAGATCCGGTTCCGGGATTGTACTGCTTGCTGATAATTTCCTGCAGTTTCCCGATCAGCCGGCATGACTGTTTGAACACCTTTTTTTCGAAATTCCCCAGTTGCTTCGGATTCAGATAATTGTCGGGTTTCTTACCCTGCTGTATCTGCTCGTATTGAAGCCGGATTCTCAACAAAGACAGAAATTCAAATGCGTGTTCGAGTTCTTCCCCGAATTCCATCATTATGCTGTGCGTCTTTTTGAGAGCCAGGATTCTCTCGATTGTCGAGGTTTCCGGAATCCTGCTTTCGAGACTGAATAAACGCACTATATTTATTATAGGCGCCAGGCAGGTGAATTTTATGTTCAGCTTGTTTTTGTATTCGCCGCTTTTCTCAACGACGAATGTTCTGAAAAAACCTATCGGAGGGCGAACCTGGACCGATATCTGGGCCATAAGTTTGAGGAATATGTCCCGGCCCTTCAGTTTATTAAGGAGATGGTTCTTGAGGCGGTTGGCGAGGGACATGTCACCATAGATGGGCCTGAAGTCGAAAACGATGCAAGAGGCGAGCACGGCTTCACCGGTAGGCGTGGCAATCCACCGGGAAAAGTAATTTCCCCATACGCTGAGGGGCTGACGCCACTCAGGGTTGCTAGCCATATAATTGCCGGGACAGGGCGGAAAACCGCACCGGAGGAGCGCGTCGCGCATATGTTCTGCGAATGTCGAAAAATACTGATCCGCCTGGTGATGCGGCATCCCAGGCGGCAAATCGGCATATATAATCGCGTTGTCCTGGTCGGTCTTGTACGTCTGCTCTTTTCTTCCTTCGCTTCCAAACGCAATCCAGCAGAATGGCACAGGCGGAGCCCCGAGTTTATGCTGGGTGAGTCCAAGTAATTTTGTCAGCAGTCGTTCATTGATCTCGGATGTGATACGGGTTATTTCACTTGCCTTCGCTCCTGCTTTGAGAAGATGCGGTATGACGCTGTTTATATTGCCGGATGCGGAGACCAGTCCGTCCACCGTCTGCTGGCTTTCTATATCGCGGATGACGGTGAGCGGCGAGGTGCCCTGCAGAACCATGAGATCATGGTTAGTAAAGATTCCCTTCAGCGCGCCGTTCTGGGTAACGATCACATGATGTATGTTATGCTGAAGCATCTTGAGGATTGCTTCGTAATAGTAGTCCTTGATGTCCACCATGACAAGTGATGACGTCATTATGGTTTGCACCGGATCCGAAGAGTTTTTTCCGGCGGCAACGACTTTTCGCCGGAGATCACGGTCGGTAATGATCCCGACAGATTGATTGTCTTCATTCACAATAATAAGGGCGCTGACGCCGTTCTTCGACATTTCAACCGCGGCTTCCCGGATTGTCGCGTCCCGCCTTATGGTTACCATTTCCTTGATTGCAATATCGGCGATGCGCGTCTTGAACAGATGCCTGTCGCTGCTTGTAAAGTGAAGGTGCCGCCTGCTCAAAGTTTCAAGGGGCTTTTCGACATACTGCTCAAGGTGTGATGCCACAAGATATTCGGA
Organism: uncultured Nitrospiraceae bacterium; assembly: GCA_964553535.1. Taxonomy (GTDB): domain Bacteria; phylum Nitrospirota; class Thermodesulfovibrionia; order Thermodesulfovibrionales; family SM23-35; genus JALHSV01. The sequence goes on along the minus strand of CAZKLK010000184.1, from coordinate 448 downwards.
AAAAGCCGCGTTCGATTCAAAAAGACGGAGCGTCAATTCTTTTCCCATGAGGTAGCAGACGGTATCTTCGACTGCGATAACGTCTGCCTTCGCCCAGTCGCCGCTCAATAAGGAGAGAAATCCTATGGTATCGCCCTCACCTCTCAGATCGATGAAAATCTCATCACCATTATCAGTCTTGCGTGTAACTTTGACGCCGCCGCTGTAAATGATGTGAAGGAACTCACTTGGCGGTCCGCCCTGTCTGAGAATGAAGGTCCCCTTCGGGTAAAGCTTCCTCTGCGCGCTCCCGGCAATGATATCCAGATCCGCACTGACCAGAAGCCGGAAGGGTGTGGTCTTTTTAAGAAAGTCTGTTAGCTCGGCGCTATTATTGCTGTCCATAACAAAGCTGCTTTATTCCATCCACTGCACACGGCGAACTTAAGCTTTTTCATCCGAAATTAAT
>CAZKLK010000183.1:0-2825 GCA_964553535.1 uncultured Nitrospiraceae bacterium | reverse complement strand
ATTAACCGTTCACTTTTAATTCTTAAAGAGTTCACTTTTAAATTTTTCCTAACATGCGGAGGAGGCGGCTGCCCGCGATATTTTTGACAGCGGTTTTCCGTCGCAAGTATTATAATGATAAAAATCATGAACAGAAGTCTGATTGTCATCATCGCATGCGTTTCCATTATGCTCGGAATCTTTGCGGGCGGTTATGCCGCTTACAGCATGGCTATACCGTCCATCGAAGAGATGAAACGGCACAAAACTTCCGGAGGCACAAAGATTTACGCCGATGACGATGTCCTGATCGGGGAACTGAAGGCGGAAAAAGGGATTTTTGTGCCTCTGAAGCAGATACCGGACTCCATGATCAACGCTGTAGTCGCCGTTGAGGATGCAAGGTTCTGGAAACATAAGGGGATCGATTATCTCGCTATAGCGAGGGCTTTTGTCAAGGACGTCATGCATGCGGAGCTCAGGGAAGGCGGCAGCACTATTACGCAGCAGCTTGTGAAGGTGCTGTTTCTGACGCCGGAAAAAACGATACAGAGGAAGATCAGAGAAGCCGTTCTCGCAATAAAAATAGAAAAGAACCTTGACAAGCGCGAAATTCTGGAACTATACCTGAACAAGATTTATTTCGGACATGGAGCATATGGCGTCGAGATGGCGGCTCAGACATATTTCGGGAAATCGGTCAGGGATGTAACGCTCGCGGAAGCCGCTATAATCGCGGGGCTGATTAAGGCGCCTTCGACCTATTCGCCATTTAACGACCTCGGGAAGGCCAGGGCGAGGCAGCAGATTGTGCTGTTGCGCATGGTTGAGGAAGGGTACCTGAGTCAGTCCGAGATGGACAAGACCTTCAAGCAGCAGGTTTATCTTTCAAGTTCCAGAAAAGGCCTGGAGGCAAACAATTATTTTACGGAGCATGTCCGGAAATATCTGGAAGACAAGTACGGCGTCGAGGCTGTCTACAAAGGGAACCTCATGGTTTACACTACTCTTGACAGGAAAGCGCAGGAAGCTGCCATGAAGGCAGTTCAGGAAGGTCTGAGGGATCTTGACAAGAGGAGAGGATGGCGCGGTCCGATAGACCGCAAAAAGAACATTGACGTCCAGCGGGAGATGAAAACAAGGGATTTATCCGCCATTGTTGTTACGAACCCGGGGGAATTGTCTTCCGGCCTTGTCCTGAAAGTGGATGACAACGAGGCTGTTATAAAGGCGCGCGGGGTAATCGGAAAGCTTGCCCTTGCAGATGCGCGGTGGGCGTCCAGGGTTCTTGATCCGAAGACCGGAACAATCAGGATGCTGAAAGATTTTTCGTTGAGGCAAATTCTGCAGCCGGGCGATATCATTAAAGTGAGCATCAAAACCATAAAGGGTCCCTCCGTCCATTTCTCCCTGCAGCAGGACCCCGAAGCTGAAGGCGCCCTCGTTGCCGTTGACCAGTCGACCGGATTTATCCGTGCGATGGTCGGGGGATACGACTTTGTCAAGAGTGATTTTAACAGGGTCCTCTATGCGAAGCGGCAGCCGGGGTCGGCGTTCAAGCCGATTATCTATGCCGCCGCCCTCGAGCGCGGATTCACGCCCGCGACTATGATAACTGATGAGCCGGTAACCTATCCGGGAGGTCCGAAAGGAGAGTGGTCTCCTGAAAATGCCGATCGCAAATTTTACGGCCCGACATCCCTGAGGGAGGCGTTGATTTATTCAAGGAATGTGGTTACAGTTAAGCTCGTTGATGCCGTCGGAATCAACAAAGTGTTGGATATTGCGCGGGCAGTCGGCGTACAGGGGGAAATGCCGAGAAATCTTACCATTGCACTTGGTTCCCTGAGCGTAACTCCGCTTGAGCTCGCGCTTTGTTACTGTGTATTTGCGAACGGGGGCTTCAAAATCAGACCGATTGCGGTCAAGTATATTAAAGGTTCGGACGGCAGCGTTCTCGAAAGCAATGAGCCCGAGGCGACAGAGGCGATACTTCCGACCACGGCATTCCTGATTACCTCAATGATGGAAGATGTTGTCCGTAGCGGCACGGGATGGAGGGCGAAGGCGCTCGGCAGGCCGGTTGCCGGGAAGACAGGCACAACTAATGATTACAGGGATGCCTGGTTTGTGGGTTACTCTCCAAATCTGACCGCGGCAGTCTGGGTCGGATTCGATGACGCCAAAACACTCGGCGCGCAGGAGACCGGAGCCCGCGCTGCATCTCCGATATGGGTGCTTTTTATGAAGAACATTCTGACCGGAACTCCGGAGGAGTTCGGCATTCCTGACGGAATCGTCACGCGCAGCATTGATCCGGCGACCGGGCTGCTGGCGAAAGATGAATTATCGGGGGTTATTGAGTATTTCAAAGAAGGGACGGAGCCGACGCAGCATGCGGCGTCAGCTTCCATTCGAAAGACAAGGGAGCAGGACTCAAATCTTAATTTTGATTAGGGGGTGAACAATCAAAATGAAAAAAAAGATCCGGGAAACGGCAGCCGTAATCATTACTCTTGCTTTGCTGTGCATGCCTTCTCTTCTGCTGGCGCAGGACGCTTCATACGAAAGGGCCGTTGGTTTCTATATGAAAAAGGATTTTAAATCCGCTGTTGGAATTCTGAAAGAATACGTGAAAAAAACACCTAACCCGCAGGCGTATTACCTGCTCGGCTACGCGCTCTACAAGCAGAAAAACCATGCGGAAGCCGCTCACTATTTTGAACAGGCATATTTGCTCGATCCGGATATCTCACCGGTGCCGGATCGTTAGTACACCCGCACGTTTTAACTTTGAGCCGAGCCTGTGTTAGGAAAAATTTAAAAGTGAACTCTTTAAGAATTAA
>CAZKLK010000182.1:0-2965 GCA_964553535.1 uncultured Nitrospiraceae bacterium | reverse complement strand
TGGATTCCGGCGTTCGCCGGAATGACGGTCCACACTAATCCCAGAAAAACCATTATCCTTTACGCACCGCCTGCCAAATATTTTTTCCTCTTGAATTATACATGAATCCCCGGCGGTTTGAAGCGTATGCTCCCTTCATTCATGCGATAGCCGCAATTATCTAAATAACCATGCCGAGAGAAAGTAATCGGATATCAGTATGGTCATTGACGACAAAACAACGGCGCCTGTCGTCGCCTTGCCGACTCCCTCGGCTCCGCCGCGCGTATAAAAACCCTTATAACAGCTGATTAACGCAATACTCGCCCCGAAAAAAGCCGCTTTTACCAGCCCATTGTAAATGTCGCTCATCTCGAGATAATCCCATGTCCTGTTCCAGTACACGGCGGAGCTTGTCTTGAAAAGCCCGACTGTCACAAAATAGCCGCCTATGATGCCGATTATGTCGGCGACAATGGTAAGCGCGGGCAGCATCAGCATTCCGGCGATGAACCGCGGAACAATGAGGTACTTAACCGGATTGGTTGCCAGTGTTTCAAGGGCGTCTATCTGCTCGGTCACTCTCATCGTTCCCAATTCCGCCGCCATGGCGGCCCCCGCCCTTCCGGCGACAATCAGCCCCGTCAGCACGGGCCCCAGCTCCCGCGTCATGGAAAGCGCGACAACGGTGCCGACAAATGCCTCCGCGCCGAATCTCTTGAAACCGGTGTATGTCTGAAGCGCAAAGACCATTCCCGTGAATATTGCCGTTATGAGAACAACCGGCAGCGAGCGGACTCCTATCTCGAGCATCTGCTTGAAAGCAGTTCTGATTTCAAAAGGCGGGATAACCAATTGTTTTGAAGTATAAACAAGCAGGATCAGTATCCTGCCAAGATTCTCGGAAAACCTGATAATCGTTCCGCCGATTAGTTCGATGATCTTAAACATACGCCCGCTTCGCCCTGTTTCCGATGGAGGTAAGGATTTCATAAACAATGGTGCCGGCTTTTTCCGCCATATCAGCGGCGGTGATCACATGGTCTCCCTGCTTCCCGATAATAATGGCCTCATCATTCCTTTCAACATCACCGGCCCCGGTCAGGTCTATCATGGTCAGATCCATGCACACCCTTCCTACAACAGGCGCCCTGCTGCCCTTCACAATAACGTGCGCGTTGTTCGAGAACAGCCTGTTGAAGCCGTCAGCATATCCCATGGCAAGAACTCCGATCCTGCTCCGCCTTTTCGTCACAAATGTTCTTCCGTAGCTGATCGGGGTTCCCTCCGGCACATCCCGGATGTCAATAATCCTTGTTTTCACCGTCATTGCCGGAGTCAAGTCAGGACACTGTTCACCGGTAAACGGCGAATAGCCGTACAGCATAAGCCCCGGCCTCACCGCGTCAAGGCGCGCCAGTTCAATGGTCATAACGGCAGCGCTGTTTGCCATGTGCGCCGGCAGAAGTTTCCCAAGTCTTCGTGAAACAGCCGCCCTGATGTCATTGAACCGTTCAAGCTGTGTCCTTGCGTAAGCGCTGTCGGCAAGGTCGGCCTCCGAAAAGTGACTCATGATACCGGTCAGTTCCAGCCCGCGCATGGCTGATATCTGCATAATGGCATCCGCCGCGTCTCGGCCATGCAGTCCGAGTCTGCCCATGCCCGTATCGATTTTAACATGAATTCTTATCGACTTCCCTCTCCTTTCCGCCTCCCTCGATAACGCGCGCGCGCTATGCAGTCCGGAAATAACCGGAATGAAATCGTGATCAAAATAATCATCAAATTCCCCCTGATCAAACAGCACTAAAATAGGAGAATCGATACCGGATTCCCTGAGTTCGCGCGCCTCGCTGCGGAAAGCAACCGCGAGGCAGAGGACTTCATGCCGGAGAAGCGTTCTTGAAACCTCGACTGCGCCGTGGCCGTAGGCATCGGCCTTGACAACAGCTATGACGGGACTGTTTTTCGTGATCCTTTTTACAAACCGGAGATTGTTCGCTATCGCAGAAAGATCAACTTCTGCGACAGGCCCTCTAATCACTTTCTTTTTCTATTTTTTCTTTATTCTTTTCTTTCGCTTCCTTATCGGGCGTCACATCGATTTCGTCACCCTCACGCACGCTCTTCTTGAAATTTTTTATTGCCTGGCCTATCCCGCTGCCGATCTGCGGCAATCGTGTCGCGCCGAAGAGGACAACAATGATAATCAGAATGATGATCAGCTCCTGCGTCCCTAATCCAAACATTACTTTCCTCCTGTCTCCCGCTGGTAATCTTCCAGGGTATTGATATTTACAAAGGATGCCCCCTCCGGATCCCGTCGTCTCACGTCATTTTCAGCAACATACCGGACGTCGACCCTTCCAAGGAACTCCTGCAAACCGCCCTCGCCCTTCAGTATGCTTTCTTCCATGATTCCCGCCACCCTTTTTGAATAAATACCGAAAAGCGGCTCCGGCTTATTGCGGTAAACCGGGATAAGCGCATCCTTTTTAAAATCCCATATTTCAACGAGATACGATACAAGTATAACATTTATAAAAGGCATGTCACACGCAGTTACAAAAATGTCGTTGGTTCCCGGAACACTCAGGACGGAAAAAATGCCCGTCATTGGCCCTCTTTGAGGCAGAATATCACCGATCAGAATAGCGCCGGTATAAAAGTAAAGCTCCGGGGTGTTAGTGCTGATGAAAATTCGCCTGAAAAGATTACTGAAGATATTAATGGTACGCTCTATTATGGGCTGGCCCTGAATAAGCAGGTGCCCTTTGGGCACCGGCATTCTTATGTTTTCACCGCCGGCCAGTATCAACGCATCCATGGATTAACTCCTGCAAGCCAATTAGTTTCCATCGCCTGCAAACTTTTTAAACCGTATTCTTATGATAGTTAATTAAAGCTGTACTTTCAATAAAAAACATGGCTGTGCCATCAACGAATTAAAAGTGAACTGTTTTCATCAAATTTATGAATTAAAAGT
>CAZKLK010000181.1:0-3002 GCA_964553535.1 uncultured Nitrospiraceae bacterium | reverse complement strand
AAAAATAAAAGAATGAACAATTCCTATCCACAAGGTTCCCAGAAGAGGCACTTATTTATCAGGAAGTGTTGCAGGGCGTGAAGACAGAGAAGGACTTTGAAAAGGTTAAGAGATATCTTGATACCCAGCGGTTTTATCCCCTGAAAGATATCGGGGAATCCTATGCTGCAGCGGCAAAAAATATATTTCCTCTGCAGAAAAAAGGGACTGACAATTGGTAGTGCGATAGATTGCCTTATTGCTCAGACAGCAATAGAGAATAATCTTTTTCTTCTTCACAATGACACTGATTTTGACAGAATTGCCAAAGTTGTTGATCTGAAGTTATTTGCGATATAGCTGCTTCTGTTCTTTGACAACTGACAAAGAAATATTGCCGCAATATTGTTGTTGCTGACACCGCACCGCAATCCCTTGTATCCTCTCTGTATGGAAAGGATATTGTACCTTGTAGCATATGACATCACGGATAACCGGCGGCTGTCGAGGGTGCGTAATTTTCTCAAGGGTTACAGCACCGGCGGCCAGAAGTCGGTCTATGAGTGTTTTCTTACAGACGGTGAACTCAGGTACGTAAAGAAAAAGATTGAAAGGCTTATCCATGACGATTCAGACAGGGTACACATATTCACCATGGACGGCAGGAGCAGAACTCATGCATTGGGAATTGCCCTCCAGCCGAAGGATCCTGAATATTTTTACGTGGGATGACGATGGGTACTCTCTATATCGACAGAAAAGACCTTCACATCAGGCTCGATGGCAATGCAATTGCCTTCTATGCGAATGGCGAACGGGAAGGGCTTGTGCCGGTCAATCCCCTCAAGAGAGTCATCCTCATCGGGCATGTTTCGATAGAAACCCCCGTGCTCCATAAGCTCGCGCGTGAAAATGTAAGTGTGCTGTTTCTTTCCGGAAAAAGATTGCAGTTCTCAGGGATGCTGCATGGCAGATTGCACAATAACGGCATCCTGAGAGTGAGACAGTATGAAAAATCGCTTTCATCTTTCACAGTAGAGTATTCGCGGGGAATCATTATAAGAAAGATTGAAATGCAGAGAAAATTTCTTCTAAGTGCGCGGGAAAAACGCCCTGATTTAAGGTTCCCTTTGACTGAAGCAGCCGATATTATCGGTAATATACTTGAAGCCCTGAATACGTCCATACCCGATATGGAAAAAATAAGAGGATACGAAGGCGGGGCTTCAGCAACATATTTTCGGGCATATACAAAACTGTTTCCTGATTCTCTGGAATTCAGAAAAAGGACGCGGCGGCCACCTGAAGACCCGGTCAATGCCATGCTGTCTCTTTGCTACACTTTGATCCATTATGAAACAGTCAGGGAGATAGAGGTTATAGGGCTTGATCCTACCATCGGATTCCTGCACCAGTTTGAATACGGAAGGGAGTCATTGGCCTGCGATCTTGCTGAGCTTTACAGGACTGAAGTTGATCGATTTATAAGGGACATCTTCAGAGAGCGCATCTTCACGACGCGGGATTTTGCACTCGATGACGAGAGGCCGGGATGCTATCTCAAAAAAGATAGCAGACAGAGGTTTTATCCTCTGTACGAAGAATGGGCGAAGGCCGTCAGGCCGAAGATCGTAAATGATGTCAGGACTCTGGCAGTGAGGATTATGGATGGAGAGGACATTATATCTGAATGAAAACGAGCAGGTAACTGTTTACCGCGACGGCCCATCGATCTGGGTTATGGAAACAGGCAGGGCCGGCAGGAGGATCCCTGCCCGTTTGATCGGCAGGGTTGTCATCATTGGAAATGTGAGGCTGGAAACCGATGTCATCACCCTGTTCACTGACAACGATATTCCTGTTACCCTGATGAACCGTGCAGGCGACTCTGCGGCTGTCGTTATGCCATATGAAGAAAAATTGGCGCGGTTCTACGAAAAACAGAAGGCTCTGTTCATAAACCCAGAAATGGTGAGGAGATATAAGGACTGGCTGTATTCTCAGAGGAGAAAAACAGAGCTCAGGGTTCTGAAACGGCTTTCGAAATTCCTTTTTGAGACGCTTACTGCCAAGGGGTTCAGCAGCCGTGAATACCGCGCGCTTGTCGGGAAGTTCAAGGTAGTTTCAGAGGATCAGTGGCTGGCAGTCTTTGGAGTAGTCAGCATGTTGTTCAGGGAGATGGTTGCAGGGTATGTCGTAAGAATAGGTCTTGATCCTCATATCGGGGTTGTAAATCGGAGACGAAATTTTGCCTTGGTACTCGATATATGCCATATACTCGAGCCCGAGATCGATTTGCAATCTATTCAGTTCTGCAGGTCTGCCAGGGCAAACGGCTATATGATCAGAGGGCAGTCCGGCTGGTCTATATCTCCAGAAGGCATGAAGGACGTTGTCCATCGGTTCGAAAACCGCAGGGAGCAGTTGCTCGCCGTGGCGGATTCGATCATTGACGACGTTTTCGAATTTATGAGGGAAGTGAGAAAATGAAGGCCAATTATATTGTCTGTTATGACATCAGGGATCCGCGGAGACTCGGAAAAGTGTACAAGCTTATGAAAGGGAGAGGTCTCCATATCCAGTATTCTGTATTTCATTGCAGGCTGACATGGCCGAATCTGCTCGAGCTGAAAGAGAAATTAACATGCCTTATCGACAGTACAGCGGATGATGTCAGGATTTACCCGTTACCGGCGGAGGAGAAAGTCATTATTATGGGATGCGGCGACAGGGTACCTGACGGCGTGGAGATTTTTATTGAGTAACCCCTCACATCCTCCCTAATTTCAGAGAAGTGATAACGGGGTTATTTCTTAAAGAAGATAGCAAGTCATTTTAAATGAGGTGGAATCAGGTTGCTTTCCAAATACTGTAAAAACTGCACAAACATTGTTGTAAGATATTGTCACCAAAAAATAATTACAGGGGGTGCTGAAACAAAGAAGACCTGAAGAAAAAGGGATTGCGACTTTCGAAATCTAAATTTTTGATGTATTGAACAAAGAAACAAAGAAGACCTGAAG
>CAZKLK010000180.1:0-3036 GCA_964553535.1 uncultured Nitrospiraceae bacterium | reverse complement strand
CGGGATTGCTTCGCTGCACTCGCAATGACAATTCTTATCGCTGGATTTGGGATATTATTAAGATAAGGCAATGCCTCTTATACCATATAAAGATGATAACCCAACCCGCAACGTACCGTACCTGACAATAGGGATCATAATTCTCAATATCGCCGTATTTGTCCTGCAGCTCACTTCGCGAACCGGCATGCAAAATATGGCTTATGATTACGGTGCAATACCGCATAGCCTTCTTACCCTCGAATCACGGCAACCTGTCCATCCCGCCCTGACAATCTTCTCATCCATGTTCATGCACGGCGGATTTTTACACATAGGTTCGAACATGCTGTATTTATGGATATTCGGCAATAACATCGAAGACCGGATAGGGCCTGTCCGATTCATCATTTTTTACCTTTTCTGCGGCATAGGCGCTGCGTTTGCCCATGCCATCACAAATCCGGATTCAACTATACCTATGATAGGAGCAAGCGGTGCTGTATCAGGGATCCTTGGCGCATATATGCTGCTTTTTCCGAGAGCGAATGTCCATACCTTGCTTATTTTGGGAATATTCATTACAAAGGTAAAAATTCCTGCTTTATTCGTAATCGGGCTTTGGGTGCTCGTGCAGTTCATAAACAGCGTAATCAGCGCAGGGATTCAGAATGCGGGTGGCGTGGCATGGTTTGCCCATCTGGGTGGTTTTCTGTTGGGCTTGCTCACCATTAAAATCTGGTTGCCAAAGAAGGGGAAACTATGGTCATGATATGACCAAACGACGAATTGCCCAAAAATCTATAAATTACTTAAATATTCATTGAAATGCCGAGATAAAGCGAGACAATAGTTGTTATTTGTATTTTTTGCCTGTTTAAAAAGCTTGCCTTCAAAGCGGGATTCCATTTATATTAGCACTCGTCGATTGCGAGTGCTAACAAATCAAATCTAACACCAAGAAAGGAGAGAAGTTTTATGAAGTTTACACCGCTGAGAGACAGAGTATTTGTAAAATTTTCTTCCGAGGAAGAAAAAACCGCAGGGGGGCTTTACATCCCTGATACTGCAAAGGAGAAGCCGCAAAAGGGAACTGTCGTTGCTGTCGGTCCGGGGAAGATCACGGACGACGGGAAGCGTCAGCCCCTGGATGTGAAAGTGGGAGACACAATCCTATTCGACAAATATTCCGGATCAAAGATTAAGGTTAATGACGAAGAATATCTCATCGTCAGGGAAGAAGATATCCTGGGAATCGTTGAATAGGGACATACCGCAACCATAAACAAGGAGGAATTACAGGATGGCAAAGCAGTTACTTTTCGATGAAGCAGCAAGAAGTGCAATTCTTAAAGGCGTAAGCCTCCTCACTGACGCAGTGAAGGCGACATTGGGACCAAAGGGAAGGAACGCAATCCTCGACAAGAAATACGGGTCACCGACCATAACGAAGGACGGGGTCACCGTTGCGAAGGAGATTGAACTGAAAGACCCTTGGGAGAATATGGGCGCGCAGCTTGTCAGGGAAGTGGCGTCAAAAACATCCGATACCGCCGGCGACGGCACAACGACAGCAACGGTTCTTGCTCATGCCATTTACCGGGAAGGAATTAAAAATGTCGTTGCAGGCGCAAGCCCCATGGACATTAAAAGGGGAATCGAAAAAGCAGTTGAGGTTGTCGTTGAGGAACTCAAGAAGCTGAGCAAACCTGTGCAGGACAAGAAAGAGATTGCCCAGGTCGGGACCATATCGGCAAATAACGATGCATCCATCGGCGAGCTGATCGCAGAGGCGATGGATAAAGTCGGGAAAGACGGCGTAATCACCGTTGAGGAAGCGAAAAGCATGGCTACAACACTCGAGGTCGTCGAAGGCATGCAGTTTGACAGAGGGTACATCTCACCCTACTTCATCACCGATCCGGAGCGCATGGAGTGCGTGCTCGATGACGCATTCATTTTAATCCACGAAAAGAAGATTTCGAGCATGAAAGATCTGTTGCCGATACTCGAGCAGACCGCCAAAATGGGGAAACCTCTGCTGATTCTCGCGGAGGAAGTTGAGGGAGAGGCCCTCGCGACGCTCGTCGTGAACAAACTCCGCGGCACTATCCAGGTAGCCGCCGTCAAAGCCCCGGGGTTTGGAGACAGACGGAAGGCAATGCTTGAGGATATAGCTGTTCTGACAGGGGGCACGATGATATCCGAGGATCTCGGCATCAAGCTTGAGAGCATCAAAATATCGGACCTCGGCAGAGCCAAGAAAATCAATATTGACAAAGAAAATACAACCATCGTCGAAGGCGCCGGAGACCACCAGAAAATCCAGGGCCGTGTAAAGCAGATCAAGACGCAAATCGATGAGACCACATCAGACTATGACAGGGAAAAGCTGCAGGAAAGACTCGCGAAACTCGTCGGCGGGGTGGCCGTCATCAATGTCGGCGCCGCAACCGAAACAGAAATGAAAGAGAAGAAGGCGCGCGTCGAAGACGCCCTGAATGCCACAAGAGCAGCTGTTGAAGAAGGGATCATTCCCGGCGGAGGCGTTGCCCTGCTGAGATGCCTTTCTTCACTTAAAGGCCTTAAGCTCGAAAACGACAAGCAGATCGGCGTTGAAATCGTGAAGAGATCCCTGGAAGAGCCGATACGGCAGATCGTCAATAACACAGGCAGCGAGGGGTCCGTTGTCGTGGAAAAGGTGAAACACGCTAAAGACATCAACTATGGATTCGATGCCGACAAGGAGGAGTACGTTGACATGATAAAAGCCGGCATCATTGATCCGACAAAGGTGACCCGTTACGCTCTGCAGAACGCTGCCTCCGTGGCGTCGCTCATGCTTACAACATCCGTAATGGTGACGGACATCCCGGAAGAAAAACCTGAACCGGCAATGCCTCCGGGGGGCGGAATGGGCGGAATGTATTAAAAGTCCGGCAGTTGTCATATAACAAAAGGTTGCAAAAGAGGGGGTGGAAATTCATCCCCTCTTTTTATTTAAACCCAAATCCAGCGATAAGAATTGTCATTGCGAGTGCAGCGAAGCAATCTCGT
>CAZKLK010000179.1:0-3036 GCA_964553535.1 uncultured Nitrospiraceae bacterium | reverse complement strand
TGGATTCCGGCGTTCGCCGGAATGACGGTCCACACTAATCCCAGAAAAACCAAAACTTCATTGCATATAAAGGTTTTTTTCAAACTTTCACATGTAACAGAGGTAACCCCAGCCTCTGTCGCTTATTCTCTCCCCTGAAAAGATCTATTGCCCTTACGGGGATGTCTCCCCTTGCCCCTTCATGCTGTGCCTGTATTTTCGTCGGCAGGCTTGCGGCGTGACAGACGGTGTATTTCCCGTACATCTTTGACAGTTCATCCACAGCATGATAGATCTTAGACATCCTCTCTATTCTTGTTGGATCATCAAAGAGGGTGTATTGTAATCCGCTCTCTGAAACCAATCCCGCCAGGACAACACCGGTTTGACGATAAAAGTCTTCAACCCTGAATATACGCTTAAACCCTTCCCTCAGCGGACTAAAAAGATCTGACGGGTATGCCGATGGGCGATTCACTCTCAACTCAATGCCGTAATTCCGGTACTCCTTCGTCCTGAGAAAGATAATGAGCCTCGTTGCGGCAAGGTTGTAACGCCGTGCCTTTATGCACGCATTTTCCAGATTCTTTGCAAGCTGTGCAAAAACGAATGTCTCATCGTTTGACGGAGGGGTAAATGTCTTTGCCTTGCTGATAGACTGATAGGCGCTCTTTTCTTCAGTGGTAACAGGATAGACGGATCTCCCGTTCAGTTCATGCCAGATTTCCTGGTAGGGCTTTGAGAGCTGTTCCCTGATAAAATATTCATTCTTTTTTGCAAACTGAAGCGCTGTCATCACGCCGAACTTTCTCAGAAAGGCAGCAGTGTTTGGGCCGATTCCCCATACCTTTTCTACCGGCAGATCATTGAGGTAAAAATTGATATCCCTGCCGGGGATAACAGTGAGCCCATGAGGCTTATTATGCTTCGAGCCTATTTTGGCAAGCACCTTGGTGATGCTCAGTCCGACTGACACGGTAAGCCCCATTTCCGCTTCTATGGTGTTCTGCATCTTCTGTGCGATCACTCCGTATGATCCGTGGAAACTCCTTCTCAGTCCTGTCAGATCGACAAATGCCTCGTCTATCGAGTATTCCTCCACATCGGGGGAGAAGCGCCTGAGAATCTCGAACATCCGGACGGAGAAAAGACTGTATGTCTCATAATCAGAAGGCAGCATAACAATATCAGGACATGCCTTCTTCACCTCATAGAGGCTCATACCCCTTTTCACGCCCCTGGCTTTCGCTTCATAGCTGGCGGCAGCAACTATCCCCCGTTCCTTGCCGGTTATAACCGGCTTTCCCCTGAGTTCGGGGTGAATTGCCTGCTCGCAGGAGGCAAAGAAGGCGTCTGCATCCAGATGCAGTATCGCCCTCGGCCAGGAATGGATTGTCAACGGCTGGGTATCCATGTGTATCTTGAAGAAAGTTAAATTACCGGTATTTTCTGACTACTGCTGTTACTACGCCTGCTATCTTGAGTTCCTTTTTCGGCTTGATAGGCTGGTACTTCGGATTAGCGGGGATGAGTGCCACGCTCTCGCCCCGTTTCCTGAGATATTTCATTGTCCATTCCCCGTCAACTTCGGCAATTACAATATCACCGCTCTTTGCTTGCTCTCCCTTGTCGACAAGAACCATGTCACCGGGGAGGATGCCTGCCTCTGACATCGAATCACCCGATACCTTCAGCAGGAAGGTTGCTTCCGGGTTCTGTATGAGTAGATCATCGAGGGACAGGTTATCAGCCAGTTCCTCTTCTGCAGGACTCGGGAACCCCGCCTCCACTGTCCCAAGCAGCTTCACCGGTGCTGCAATGGATAGAGCTATAAGTCTGCCTTTGTCGTCCCTCTCAAGGACTTTCAATTTCTCAAGCTTGTTGACGAGCCTGTAGACTGCGTTCTTGGACTGGAACCCGGTTATCTCGGCTATCTCAGAAAAACTCGGCATCCTGCCCTTCTGGCGGTAAAAGGCGGCAATGTCCCGGATCCTGCTCCTCAGTTTGTCGTCTCTAACCGAATTGTTCATGGCTTCATTATAGAGTGAACGATAGTTCACTGTCAAGGATTCACGGGGGATATGGATGCGTTGTCTTTGTTTTATGGTACTTTATGGTATGTGCGGACGCTTTGTAAGATGCAGCACCATTGAGGAAATCGCTCACTACTTCGATATTGAGCAGCCTTCATTCGAGTTCGAGCCAAGTTACAATGTGGCGCCCTCACAGGACATCATTATCATCAATAACCAAGGGGTAAAGCAGATCGTGAAGTGCCACTGGGGATTTGTCCCTTCATGGGCAAAGGATCTGTCTGACGGATACAAGATGATCAACGCCCGTTCCGAGACTGTAGATACGAAACCGAGCTTCAAGGCAGCATTCAGGAAGCAGCGGTGTCTCGTAATTGCAAACGGATTCTATGAGTGGCAGAAGGAAAAGAACAGGAAGATCCCCGTTTATATCTCCCTGAAATCCGGGAAACCATTCGGGTTTGCCGGGCTCTATACCGTTTGGATTTCACCGGAGGGTGAGAAGATATGCACCTGCACGATACTCACAACCGAGTCCAATGAACTTATCGCCCCCATCCATGACAGGATGCCGGTGATCATCCCCCGGGACAAGGAGGATCTGTGGCTTGATCCTGCGGTGAATGATATTGAAAAGCTGAAAGATCTCCTTGCATCCGTCCCTTCGGAGGAAATGGTTATTACAAGGGTATCTGACAGGGTAAACTCCCCGAGGTATGACTCGCCGGATAATATAAAGCCTGCTTAGAACTTCAGACTCTTTTGTAAGCCCGAATTACTCTAAAGTAATTACATTGACAGGATCGGTTCCTTTTCATAAAATCAGTTTTATAAAAAACCATAAAGAAGGGATAATCATATGGTCGAAAGAATAGACAAGGAAGAAGGCAAACTCCTCGCAAAGATTGAAATCGAAAGGGCGGTTGATGAGCTGAACGCGGCAAAAGCGCTTCACGAAAATGGGTTTTATTTTGCCTCTTCTGGGAACCTTGTGGATAGGAATTGTTCATTCTTTTATTTTTAT
>CAZKLK010000178.1:0-3055 GCA_964553535.1 uncultured Nitrospiraceae bacterium | reverse complement strand
AAAACAGTTCACTTTTAATTCTTAAATGGCAGCCAAACTTTCTTGCTTGACAAAAGACCGTTCCATCTTACATAGTTAGACTGCAAATTGAGCGGCTCCTGATGCCATGGAGTATCCGGAGCTATTATAATCTAAGGAGGAAGGATGAGTAAGAGGCTTTATGTAGGCAACATCTCCTTTAAAGCAACCGAGGATGATGTGAAGGACCTGTTTTCCCAGGCAGGCGAAGTTGTTTCTGTGAAACTCATTAAAGACGCTTCAACCGGCAGGGCGAGAGGATTTGGCTTTGTGGAGATGTCCACGGACGAAGAAGCCCAGAAGGCAGTTTCTCAGTTCAATGGCAACAACTTTATGGACAGAAGCATTGTTGTGAATGAGGCAAAACCCCAGGAAAAAAGGGAAAGAAGCCAGTTCAGGGAAAAAGGCGGTTATGGATCCAGAGGGGGGAGAAGATAAGCGCTCCGCTGCAATCTTACCCGGCCGGACGATAAGAGTTCTCAGGATTTCTTAAGAAACTCATCCCGCATTCATAAACTAAACGACTACGCGGCAGATATCGTATGTTGCCGAATATACGGTATCTGCCGCAAATAGCGGTTAATTACATCGTTCGCGGTATTTCCCCGTACCGCATTCCCGCGGAATGTATTTTCTCCGCCGCACTGTAAGCCCGCTCGGCCGCTTCTTTCCGGTCTGCCCCGGTAGCCGATATGAACAGGGCTGTGCCCCCCGGAGTGACAACGTTATGATTGTCAAACAAGGTATTCTCGTGGAAAACGACAACATCTTCCGTCTGCTTTGCCGCGTCGATGCCCTCTATCAGCAAACCGGCGCTCCCCGCGGCAGGCCTCTCGCCGGTGAAAAGCGCTATGCAGACCGATTCCTTTCCTTCCGCCTTTATCTTCACGTCTGACAGCCTGCCCTCCGAGGCTGACAGGATCAACTCTCCGATGTCCGCTTTCAATCCCGGCGCTATCGTCTGCGGCTCCATGTCCCCAAACCCAAATCGCAGTTCGGCAAGATATATGTTGTCTTTCCCGATCACAAGATCCGCGGAGATAAAACCCCTGAACGGCGCCCCTTCAGCATGAAGCGCATTATGAAGAGGGCGCATCGCCTTTTCCATAATATCCTTTTCGATTTCTAACGGCGTCACACGCGCCGGACTGTATGAAGCAAGAACCGCGGGCCCGGAATGGGCATTCAGGCCGGTCATCCCTTTGTATTTATATACATACGCGAGCGGAATTATTGTCCTGTCGTCCGCGATGGTTAAAACCGATACCCTCTCGCCTTTCAGATGCTCCTCAATAATTACCCGGTTGCCGCTGTCGCCGCAGATGTTCTCTTTCATTATACGTCTCAGCATATTTTCGGCTTCCTCAATTGTCGCCGCCGGGAAAACGCCTTTCTCCCCCGGATATCCGTCCGTCTTGACGACTAACGGAAAGCCCTTCATCCGCACATAATCCTGCGCGAGGAGGTATGAGGAAAAGACCCGGAATTCCGCCGTCGGTATCCGGTGACGTTTCATGAAATGCTTGGACGCTACCCGGCCGGCGGCCGGCATCAACACCCCCCTGTGCAGGCCAAAGAGCCTGCAGCCGTGATGGTCGAAAGCATCAACAATGTTTTCCGCTATCGGTATTTCGGAACAGACAATAGTCAGATCTATCCACTCATATTTCACGAAATCCACCAGCGCATCGACATTGTGAGGGCTTACGTCAATACATTCCGCTATTTCGGCAATGCCGGCATTGCCGGGGGAACAGTATATCCTGGCGACATGTTTGCTGCGGGCGAGTTTCCAGACAAGCGCATGCTCCTTCCCGCCCGCGCCGATGATGAGCGCTTTCACAACTTATTATTTCTCCGTCACTTTCTCAAGATAATCCGCAATCAATCCGTCGTAGCGCGATGTATGCCTGAAGACTTTTCGGGCAAGCTCCAGCCTGGTTTCATAAGACAGGTCTCCGTTGCGGCTTCTTATTTCCCCGATGACCTTTTCATAATCCCCCGGATCAATGACAACAATCACGTCCTGAAAGTTTTTCGACGCGGAACGCAGCATCGCGGGGCCGCCTATGTCGATATTCTCGATCGCGTCTTCAAAAGTCACCCCCTGCTTTTTGATTGTCTCTTCAAAGGGGTACAAATTGACGACGACCATGTCGACCATTTCGATCCCGTACCTCCGTATCTCTTCCATATCCTTCGGGTTATTCCTCCGGGAAAGCAGGCCGCCGTGAACCTTTGGATGAAGCGTTTTCACCCTGCCGTCAAGCATCTCGGGCGAGCCGGTATGTTCCGACACGTCCTTAACCGGAATGCCCGCCTCCCGAAGGGTTTTCGCCGTCCCCCCTGTGGAGAGAATCTCGATTTCCATCCCCTGAAGTTCTTTGGCAAACTCTATGATGCCTTTCTTGTCCGAGACACTGATAATCGCCCGCTTAATTTTCGCCATGATGCCTCCTTTTAAACAAATTCGAAATCCCAAGCACAGAATCCTAAAACCGAGTCCACCACAAAAACTATAAGAACCCATGAACTGTCATTCCCGCAACCCCGAACCCGATTCGGGGGCGTCGGGAATCTTTCTGAGAAGCCGTCAGAATGATTCCGGACAAGCCGGAATGACTACAACCTATCTCAAAATTACGTCATACCGGCCCCGTATCGGGTACGGGGTAAACTCCAGCCGGTATCCAGCGACTTGAGGGTCGTACATTGGCACTTCGTAATTCTCTGTTTTTATGTAATAAAAAAACAACGTCACTGGATTCCGGGTCAAGCCCGGAATGACAGAACAACACAACTTAGATACCCACGGGCAAGCCCATGGCACTTCAAAGGAGTACAAGCTTCTCTTGCCGGCTTCGCCGGAAAGCCTCCGCTGTGCTCCGGGTTGCATTCACCCACGGGTAAACACCCTGGAACTCTGCGGCCGGTCAGAATGATTCCGGACAAGCCGGAATGACTACAACCTATCTCAAAATTACGTCATACCGGCCCCGTATCGGGTACGGGGTAAACTCCAGCCGGTATCCAGCGA
>CAZKLK010000177.1:0-3104 GCA_964553535.1 uncultured Nitrospiraceae bacterium | reverse complement strand
GTGTTGACAAATAAAATTGTCTCTGGTATCATTTCCACTTGCTGTAGAATCCAACAATATTAATACGCTTATTTATGGAGGTATTTTGCCGACTATCGCACAATTAGTAAGGAACGGACGGGAGAAGGTCCGCATAAAAACCAAGAGCCCTGCACTCAAAGCCTGCCCTCAGAAAAGGGGTGTGTGCGTGAGAGTGTACACCACGACGCCTAAAAAACCAAACTCGGCCCTCAGAAAGGTTGCGAGAGTGAGGCTGATGACGGGAATGGAAGTGACGGCGTATATCCCGGGCGTGGGACACAATCTCCAGGAGCATTCCATCGTTATGATACGCGGTGGCAGGGTGAAAGACCTGCCCGGCGTGCGGTACCATATAATTAGGGGCACCCTGGATTCAATGGGGGTTGCGGACAGAAGAAGAGGAAGATCAAAATACGGGTCAAAACGGCCCAAATAGAGCGAGTTCAGAATGCCAAGAAGAAGAATTGTTGAAAAAAGGGAAATTTTGCCCGACCCGAAATGTAACAGCAAGATCGTAAGCAAGTTTATTAACGCGCTTATGGAGAGCGGCAAGAAGTCCACGGCGGAGAGGATATGTTACGGCGCATTCGAAGTCTTGAAGCAGAAAACGGGGAATGATCCTCTTAAGGTTTACAAAACTGCGCTGGAGAATGTAAAGCCCGTATTGGAAGTCAAGCCGAGGAGGGTCGGCGGAGCAACATATCAGGTCCCGGTTGAAATAAAGCCTAACAGGCGAATTGCCCTTGCGTTTCGATGGATCATTAATTACTCAAGGGCGAGAAGTGAAAAGACCATGCAGGAAAGGCTGGCGGGGGAATTGCTGGACGCTTACAACAATACCGGGACTTCCATTAAAAAGAGGGAAGATACCCATAAAATGGCCGAAGCGAACAAGGCTTTTGCCCATTACAGATGGTAGGAAGAATAGAGGAGAAATATCTTGTCAGGGGTTCCGCTTCAGAAGACACGCAATATTGGCATCATGGCTCATATCGATGCAGGGAAAACTACGACTACCGAACGGATTCTTTTTTATACGGGCGTTACCTACAAGATTGGAGAGGTCGATGAGGGCACCGCTGTCATGGACTGGATGGTCCAGGAGCAGGAGAGGGGCATTACCATCACCTCTGCCGCAACAACATGTCACTGGAAAGACTATCGGATTAATATTATAGATACTCCGGGTCATGTCGATTTTACGGTCGAAGTAGAAAGATCTTTGAGAGTGCTTGACGGCGCGGTTGCTGTTTTCGATTCTGTTGCAGGCGTTGAGCCTCAGTCGGAAACGGTATGGAGGCAGGCGAACAAATATGGCGTTCCCCGGGTGGCCTTCATGAACAAGATGGATCGTGTGGGAGCTGATTTTTTTATGAGCGTTAACAGCATGATAGAACGACTTGACGCGAACCCTGTTCCTGTTCAGATACCGGCAGGCGCCGAGGATGATTTCAGGGGTCAGATCGATCTGGTCAGAATGAAGGCTATATATTTTGACGATGAAACCCTGGGGGCGAATTTTACTGAGGAGGACATCCCGGAAGAGCTTCTGCCAAAAGCATGCGAATACCGTGAGAAAATGATCGAGGCGCTTGCAGATATTGATGACGGAATCATGGAAAAATACCTTGATAAAGTTGAAATAACTGTGGACGAGCTGAAGGGCGCTATCAGGAAGGGAACGCTCGGGATAAAACTTATTCCCGTCATATGCGGTTCCTCATTCAGAAATAAAGGCATTCAACTTTTGCTCGATGCGATTATCGACTACCTTCCTTCTCCCTTGGATATCCCGCCGGTTGCCGGAAAGATTCCGGGCTCTGATTCCATAGTAGTCAGACAGGCCCGGGACAGCGAGCCGTTTTCCGCGATTGCTTTTAAAGTCATGACTGACCCTTTTGTAGGGCAGCTTACTTTTATACGGGTGTATTCAGGAGTCTTGCGGGCGGGTTCATATATATATAACTCGACAAAAGATGTTAAGGAAAGAGTAGGCAGGCTCCTCAAAATGCATGCGAATAAGCGCGAGGAGGCAAGGGAGGTGTCGGCGGGAGATATAGCAGCCGTTGTCGGCCTGAAGCACACCCTTACGGGCGATACGCTGTGCGATGAAAAAAACCCTGTCATCCTCGAGTCGATAGACATCCCGGAACCCGTCATGTCGGTTGCCATTGAACCCAAGACAAAAGCCGACCAGGAGAAACTCTCTCAGTCACTCGCAAAACTTGCCCAGGAAGACCCCTCATTTAAGGTCTCTTTCAATGAAGAAACCGGGCAGACGATTATATCGGGCATGGGAGAACTTCATCTTGAAATTATTGTTGACAGGCTTCTGCGTGAGTTTAAAGTCTCGGCGAATGTCGGCAGGCCCCAGGTTGCTTACAAGGAGACAATAAGGGGATCGGCGAAATCCGAGGGGAAGTTTGTCAGACAAACCGGGGGCAGAGGGCAATACGGCCATGTAGTCATTCAGATTGAGCCGTCGGAAGCGGGCAACGGATTTGAATTTGAAAATAAAATCGTCGGCGGCGCTGTGCCGCGTGAATATATACCTGCCATTGAGAAAGGGATACGTGAAGCATCTGACAGGGGAATTCTTGCAGGGTATCCGGTTGTTGACGTTAAAGCGGTCCTTCATGACGGTTCATACCACGAGGTCGATTCCTCTGAAATGGCGTTCAAGATTGCGGGGTCCATGGCCTTCAAGGAAGCCGCCAAAAATGCAAAACCAGTGCTGCTCGAACCGATCATGAGCATCGAGATTGTAACCCCGGAGGAGTATATGGGAGACGTGATCGGAGACCTCAATTCCCGCCGCGGAAGAATCCAGAATATTGAGAGAAGGGGCAATGTCCAGGTGATGAAGTCGCAGGCCCCGCTCGCGGAGATGTTCGGCTATGCGACAAGCTTGCGGTCAAAAACTCAGGGCAGGGCAACATATACCATGCAATTTTCGCATTACGACGAGGTTCCCAAGGGAGTTTCCGAGGGAATTATAGCTGCTGTCAGGGGCGAATAATTCCTGCGATAACAAGGAGGAAAAATGGCGAAGGCAAAATTTGAGAGGGTGAAGCCTCACGCGA
>CAZKLK010000176.1:0-3142 GCA_964553535.1 uncultured Nitrospiraceae bacterium | reverse complement strand
GATCAGATATGTTTACGCAAAATGACATCTTAAAAAAGCAACTTGCGCAATTCTGTTTGCGCAATAAACCCTGGTTTTATTGTAACTAATTGATTTTGAAAGTATTTTGAATGCGCAAAGGCAGTTTTAAAAAAATAGTGGAGATGATCGGGATTCAACATGTCGTACCAAATGACTGAAGATTTTCTGGTTCAGCAGACAACCGCCGATTACCTGCGCGATAAGCTGGGCTGGGAAGTCAAATATGCATACAATGAAGAAACTTTTGGGCCGGAGGGGTTGCTTGGACGCAAAGATGACCGTGATATTGTTCTCACTCGCTATCTTCGTGAGGCACTGCGAGAGTTTAATCCCGGCCTCCCTGATGAAGCCTATGAAGACGCAATAAAGAAAATCACTGAATATTCCTATGTACTGTCTCCCCTTCAGATAAACAAGGAAAAATACGAACTCCTCAGAGATGGCCTTCAGGTTCAGGTAAAAAACACAAAAGGCGAGATTGAAAAGATCAGACTCAAAGTATTTGATTTTAAAACGCCTGATAAAAATCATTTCCTCGCTGTGCGGGAATTATGGATACGCGGGAGCATTTACCGCAGACGTGCCGATGTGGTGGGTTTTGTGAACGGCATTCCACTTCTTTTTATGGAGGTGAAGAATATCCATAAGGATATCCGTACTGCCTACGACAAGAATTTCAGCGATTACAAGGATACGGTGCCGCATCTCTTCCATCATAACGCGATTGTCATTCTCGGAAATGGAGTAAAGGCAAAAATAGGTTCTCTCTCAAGCCGGTATGAGCACTTTCATGAATGGAAGCGCCTGTCAGAAGACGAGCCGGGTGTTGTGAACATGGAAACCCTTCTGAAGGGCATCTGCAATAAACGGCAGCTCATGGATATTTTCGAGAACTTTATCCTTTTTGATGACAGCACAGGCACATTAACGAAGATAATCGCCCGGAACCACCAGTTCCTTGGAGTAAACCATGCAATTAAAGCAGTAGAAGACCGGAAGGAGCGCAACGGAAAGTTGGGGGTGTTCTGGCATACACAGGGAGCCGGCAAATCCTATTCAATGGTCTTCTTCACACGCAAGATACGGCGGAAACTGGGAGGGCAATTTACATTTCTGATATGCACTGACCGTGATGACCTTGATACGCAGATATATAAGACCTTTGCAGGCTGCGGGCTGGTGGACCATAAGAAAGACCCATGCCGTGCCGCATCAGGCGATGACCTTTTCGACCTCCTGAATGCGCATAAGGCTTTTATCTTCACCCTTATACAGAAATTCAATAAAGACGTTGATCCTGATAATCCCTATTCTACAAGGGATGATATTATTGTCATTTCTGATGAAGCACACCGTACTCAGTACGGCCGTCTGGCTTTGAACATGAGGAATGCGTTGCCTCAGGCCAGTTATATCGGCTTCACCGGAACGCCGCTCTTCAAAGACGATGAAATTACCCGCAGGGTGTTTGGTGATTATGTCTCGACCTATGACTTCCAGCGGGCTGTTGAAGACAAAGCTACAGTCCCGCTCTATTATGACGCACGGGGTGAAAAGCTTGGAGTGGCTACCGACAAAATCAACGAACGCATTGCGGATAAACTGGAACAGATAGAGATTGAGGATATTGATGTTGCCCAGCGGCTTGAGAAGGAGCTGAAACGGGACTACCACATTATTACGGCAAAGAAACGCCTCAAGCAGATCGCCCGGGACTTTGTCGATCATTACACCGCATCCTGGGAAATCGGCAAGGCAATGTTCGTCTGCATCGATAAAATCACCTGCGGCCGCATGCATGAACTGATAACACAGTACTGGAACAAAAAGATAATCGAGTTGGAAAAGCAGATAAAGAAAACCATTGATGAGCAGGATGCCAGTTACTTTCAACGACAGATCAACTGGATGAAAGAAAGCATTATTGCTTTAGTAGTAAGTGAAGAGCAGGGTGAGGTGGATAAATTCAGGAAGTGGAATCTCGACATCAAGCCGCACCGGAAGCTTATCAAGGAAGGATTTGAAACGCCTGATGGCAAGCGAAAGGATGTTGAGGATGCATTCAAGGATGCCGAGCATCCTTTCCGCATCGTGATTGTTTGTGCAATGTGGATGACCGGATTCGATGTGCCGAGTCTTGCAAATCTCTATCTCGATAAACCATTAAAAGCCCATACCCTTATGCAGGCAATCGCCCGTGCAAACCGGGGATATAAGGGAAAAAATAACGGCCTTATCATCGACTACTGCGGCATACTCAAGAACCTGCGCAAGGCCCTTGCCACCTTTGCAGGGCATCAGGGCGCTGCTGTAATGGACGAAGATAAACCACAGCCTGAGGTCGACCCTGTAAAGCCGGATGAGGAACTCCTCGAAGACCTGTCCGAAGCTGTAGCACTTGTAGAGGGCTTTTTAGAGGAAAGGGAGTTTAGGCTTTTAGATGTTATTGAAAAAACGTCTTTTGAGCGGAATAAGGCCATCATGGATGCAAAAGAGGCTGTGAACGAAAATGATGAGAGCCGCAAACGTTTCGAGATACTTACACGGGAAGTGTTCAGTAAATTTAAGGCATGTATCACAATCAAGGGTGTTAATGATTACCGGAAACATTACGATGCGGTAAATTTGATTTACAGAAGCCTTGAGGAGGATCGGGATCAGGCAGACATAACGGATGTCATCAAAGAGCTTCATGCTGTCATTGATGATGCAATAGAGCCAATCACCATTGGACAGCAGGCAGAAAAGCAGGAACATTACGGCCCTTATGATATCAGCAAAATTGACTTCAATCTGCTCCGCCGTGAATATGAAAAGAGGCATGGCGGAGTAAATACTGCTGTGCAGAATATCAAAGAATCGGTTGAAAAGCGTCTGGCACAGATGATTAAACAGAATCCGCTTCGCTCTACGAATTATCAGAAGCACTATGAAGAAATCATTCAGGAATATAACCGAGAGAAGGATCGGGCGACTATCGAAAAGACATTCGAGGAACTGTTGCGATTTATTGAATCACTCGATCAGGAATCCCAGCGGGCTGTGCGTGAAGGGCTTGATGAAGAGTCTCTTGCCTTGTTCGATCTGCTATCCGAGCCAAAACTGAAGAAAAAGGAAATCG
>CAZKLK010000175.1:0-3153 GCA_964553535.1 uncultured Nitrospiraceae bacterium | reverse complement strand
ATGGCACCGGAAAATATATTAATGAGAAATGGGTGGCGGAATGGGTATATTATAGATAGACGCGGATTTGAAGGAGAGGCAATTTTGGAAGAACTGTCATTTAAGGAGCGGGATTGATTTTCAGAGCCCGGATGACCATTAAGCCTCATCTGTTCTATTCATCCGTTATCCATTTCGCGTTGATCGCCTACGTCCTGTCCATTCCGATTTACAAGGGCAGCCTGTATTCGACGAATACCGGCCCATATCAGGTTGCTCTCATAGGCGCGGAAAAGCCGGCAGCGGCAAGGGTCGCGGTCAAAGCTCCGAAGCCGAAAGAAGCGGGGCCCTCCGTGATTCAGAAGCCCGCGGCAGCGGAGCCGGAGGCGCCGGTTAAGACTGCTCCATCCGCAGCCGAAACGCCGGAAGCGAAAGAGCCCGTTTCACAACCCGTCCCACGGAATGATGCTGAGCCGGCCGGCATCACCCTGATTCCGGAGGATCCGCATAAACCGACAATCGTTGCCAGGGCGGACCCCAATCCAATCTTCGAACACAAGCCGCAGCCGGAGAAGAAACCCGAGCCTCCCAGACCCGGGCCGGTTGTTCTGCCCCATCCCCCTGAACGGAATACCGAACCCGTGGTCGCGCCGGTAAAGGAACTAACTCTTCCGGAGGACCCTGCGCCGGTCAGTTTAGCCGGGATAAAGCCGGCAATCACGGAGCAGAGCGTTCAAACCGCGAAAGCGGAGCTGCCCGCCGAAGCGGGCAGACAGGCAACCGAAGTCAGAATATCAGAAAGGGAAATCAGAGATTCAGATGCGGACACCGCGCCGGATGATGACAGCAAGACAATAACCGTTGCAGAGAAGAAACCGGAAACTGCGCCCATAGCAAGCGGCATAGCGGTCAAAGTTCCTGAAAAAGTCAACGCGAAAGAAGCTTCAAAGACGGAGAAAAAGCCCGGCGTCCCGGCAAAAGGAAATTCAGCCGCGCAAAAAAGCCGCCCCGTTTCTTCTTCCCTCGGTGACGCCGGCAATGGCGTCTCAGGCCCAAGCGGAGATGCTAAAGCTGCGGATGCGGGCAGTATGCTGACCGCCGGCCCCGCGGCCACAGATACTGAAAAACCGAAAGACCAGATTCAGCACAAGCCTCCTCTTGGAATCGCGGTCTCGGATGCGCTGTTCCACCGGGATATTAAGATTGAGATTTCGGTTCAGGCAATCGATAACTCCGGCATCAAAAGCTCTCTTTACAGAAGGACGCACCCGTCCATTGAAGAATTCCGGCCTGAACAGAAGACCGTTCCGCTGGTCAGGGAATCCGACGAAGAAAGGAAAACGCTCATTTTTTCCGTTGCGAAAGCGGAAAAAGGCGTTTATACTTTTGT
This sequence comes from uncultured Nitrospiraceae bacterium, assembly GCA_964553535.1. GTDB lineage: Bacteria > Nitrospirota > Thermodesulfovibrionia > Thermodesulfovibrionales > SM23-35 > JALHSV01. The sequence goes on along the minus strand of CAZKLK010000175.1, from coordinate 1,784 downwards.
TATGCAGAATGCCGGGGAGATTGCCGGGAACGCCTCCGTCATGATCCGCCTCCTTGAAGGCAAAAAGGGGGCCCGGAACAGGAAGTTCGGGAGCCTCAGCCTCGCGCCGGAAAATACCTTTCAGGTAAAGTTCATTTTACCCGAGGGTATATTCTGGGACGACGAGTCATACTTTACCGGCTCGATCGAGAGTTCCGACAGCATTACCAAATTTAACGACATAACCGGAATTGTCTGGAAGGAAGATAAAGATTAACAAGGGAGAATACCATTCATGCCAAACATTTTAGGGGAAAAATTGCTGAATACGAAGACCGTCACCGAGGAACAGCTTGCTATTGCCGTTGCCCGGCAGAGGCTGAAAGGCGGTAGGCTCGGCCATAACCTTGTGGAGCTCGGCTACATATCCGCGGAAGAGCTGAACGCCTTCTTCGAAAAGAGACCGGAGGTCCCGAAGGGCGTTGAAGACACCGGCCTTGAACCCTCGTTCATCGCCGATCTCATTATGAAACATGTACTGCATCTTGGCGAATTCAGGATTGCCGACATTGCGTCGCTCGTCAGGCTGCCTCATTCGATTGTGGACGGCGCCCTCGAAACACTGAGACGGGCGAAATTCATAGAAGTCAAGGGAGCAGCCGAATTCGCGAAGGCGAGCTACAATTTCACGGTTACGGGGCAGGGGAAAACCCGCGCAAATGAACTGATGGACATTTGCAGATACGTTGGGCCCGCGCCAGTGCCGCTTGACGCGTATAAATATATGGTGGAAATACAGACTATAAAAAATATAATCGTCAACGAAACGACCGTGAAGGAGGCCTTTTCCCACCTCATACTCAAGCCGAGCTTGTTAAGGCGCCTCGGACCGGCCATCAGCGCGGGCAAGGCGATGTTCATTTACGGGCCTGCCGGAAACGGGAAGACGGCCATCGCGGAAACTATCGGAAGGGTGCTGCCGGGCTATGTGTACATGCCGCACGCGATAATAGTCGGGGGGCAAATTATCACGGTATTCGACCCCGTAAGCCACATCCCGGTCAACTCCGACTCCGCGAACGAACATACCGATCAGAGGTGGATAAAGATCAGAAGACCGGTGATCATGACGGGCGGAGAGCTTTCATTAAAGACACTCGACCTCGACTTCGACGCGATTTCGAAATTCTACGAGGCTTCGCTTCAAATGAAGGCGAATAACGGCCTCTTCATCGTTGATGATTTCGGGAGGCAGCAGATGGAGCCGCAGCACCTCCTCAACAGGTGGATAGTTCCCCTCGAGCGCAGGACGGATTTCATGACGCTTCACACCGGCATGAAGTTCGACATACCGTTCGACCAGATAGTCATATTCGCGACGAACCTTGAGCCGAAGAACCTCGTGGACGAAGCTTTTTTGCGCAGGATACGCTACAAGATCAAGATCGACCATCCGACGGAAGATGAATATGAGGCGATTTTCCGGAAGGTTGCCGAGGCGTATGGAATCCCGTTCAGGAGGGAAATGCTCGACTACATTATAAAGAACTACTACAAGAAATTTGACGTGAAATTCAATGCGTGCCACCCGCGCGACATCGTGGAGCATATTATCGACGACGCCCATTATTACAACAGGGAAGCGCAAATGAACAAGGAATCGATCGATGCCGCATGGGATAATTATTTCGTGGAAATGTGAAGAGGGAAATGTCTTCTTCTATTTATAAACAGTCCCATAATAGAACCGGCATTATTCGGGAGAGGCAGATAAAGGAGTGGAAGCGCAAATGGAAAACAGAGTT
>CAZKLK010000174.1:0-3180 GCA_964553535.1 uncultured Nitrospiraceae bacterium | reverse complement strand
GTCACTGGATTCCGGCGTTCGCCGGAATGACGGTCCACACTAATCCCGGAAAAACTAACTTTACTATGATTCGCGGATTTTTGACGGAAGCACTTTTAAAACATCGACCGAATTCTGCCGGTTCTCTTATCAATCAGTATCAGGTCGACCAGTACGCCCTTGTCATTCATAATTTCAGCGATGTAAAAGTGCGTTTTTTCGCTGATTCTCACAACCCTGATCCCGCTGCTCTGAAGAAAAAATTGCTCGGTGATCTCTCTTGCCTCAACCGGCGTTCTTACTTCCCTTCGCGCGCCGTACCACCCTCCCTTATAGCTTCGCCAGTAATGTCCGTAAACAGGCTGATACTCCGCCTTTTCCTTTCTTAGCTCCTGAGCATAAGAATATTCAGCGACAGGCAGGAGCGCAGCCAATATTAAAAACCAAAGGATATTGGGTTTGATCATTGCTTATTGACTATCCAAAGGGGGCCGCAGGCCCCCCTTTTCGCTAATTATAACCTTGCTTGGCACTTATGCCGCCCATTCATAATTTTACCGCCCGTCGCTCCTTTTGCTATTTTGCCACAACCCCGGATAGAGAGTCCAGCTTTATCGGCCTTGTCATGTATCTGGGTTTTGATATCGACAGCTTCCTTCTGCAACGCCGCTATCTTTTGCCTGTCCGGAGCAACCTTCAAAAGTTCCCGGCGTATTTCCACTTTTCTCAGCATTAGCTGATCCCGTAATTGCAGGGTATCATGCTGGAACTGTTTTGCCTTTTCCAAATCAGCCGTCTGATATTTCAAAAAACACTCCCCGCGCCCGACAGTTAAATGAGCATAAGCATCCGCGCCAAACATTAAAAAAACCGCCAGAACCAGAAACGCTGCCGCTGACTTTCGCACTCTTTCTTCACCTCCTTTCCTTTATCCCAAATCCAGCGATAAGGATTGTCATTGCGAGCACCTTGCAGGTGCCCGCAATGACGCGTTTATCAATCGTTCGAGATAGTTATCGCTAAATTTGGGTTTAAATTGATGTTATCAGAGGAATATGAAGAGGCGGCGAAGGAATTATGAAGATATTATGAACTTTGGGATAGTGAGAACAAACGTTGAGCCCGCGCCATATTCGCTGCGCGCTGCGAGGCTGCCGCCGTGGGCTTCAGCGAGTTCCCTGGCTATGGTGAGTCCCAATCCGAGTCCGCCCTCAGAAGCCTTATAAAATCGTTCAAACACAAAAGGCAGATCTTCGTTCTTGATCCCCGAACCCGTGTCGGCGAGCTCGACGAAACTAACTGTATTCGTCACGCCGGCCCTCAACCGGACAGCGCCACCCCGCTGAGTCGCTTTCAGAGCGTTACTCAGCAGATTAATCACAATCTGGCTGAGTTTATCAGGGTCCGCGTAGATTGTCGCCGCATCATCACACTCACATTCAAGAACCACCCCTTTGTCTGAAAACAATTTTTCAAACCTTCCCAGGATGCCGCTCAGCAACGGCTTTATGAAAATATTTTTCCTGTGCAGTTCGAGCGCGCTTGCCTGTGCTCTTGAAAGCTCTTCTATCCCTTCAATGATATGCTTCAGCCGGTTGGTTTCTTCATGAAGCGAAATCAAGCGCTCCCTATCAATGCCGATAAGTCCGTCGAGCATGCCCTCGATTTCCCCCTTCATGGCGCTCAGCGGAGTTCTCAGTTCATGGGCGATATTGGACGTCAATTTCCTGCGCAGAGTTTCCTGAACTTCAAGATTATTGGCCATCATATTGAATGCGCTGGAAAGATCGCCGATTTCATCATTTCCCCTGACCGGCACCCGGCTCTTGATATTGCCTTCGCTTATGTTCTTCGCGGCTATAGTCAGCCGTTTGATGGGATCGGTCATTTTTCGGGAATAAAACAGGCTTAAAATAACCGAGAGTCCGCCCAGCACGAAAATCACGAGGATGAGGAACCTGTCCGACCTCATCATAAATATCATCTTTTTTTGATGCGCCGCACCGGGCGCCAGCGGACGAATCTCAATCGAACCAATGCCCTGACCGCCTAAAAACAAAGGATATGCGGTGAAAGGAGCGTCGGAGACGAAGTTATTTCCTTCGTATACAAAGCCGGAAATGGCAGAAATCCTGCGCTGCATAAGGGGGGGAAGACGCTCGATCGCGTTTTGCGTGCTGAGCAGCAAATTATTCTCAGCATCAAATATCCTTATCTCGTAGCCAAGAAGGAGCGCCCAAACGGCATCTGCATTCAGGGATTCTCTGCTCCATCCCGAATGTCTTTCATACGAGCCCTCTACCGCCGCCATCACCCGGTAAACTCTGTCTTCAATCTCGCCTTCAAGATACTCCTCAAAATCTTTCACGATAAGTTGGCGCAGGGTAAGGGCTGCTGAGAGAGAAATCACGGAAATAGACAGAAGGAGAATAAGGAACTTAACCCAAAGGCTTTTTATCATCCCGTGTTCCGATAAATTTATATCCAACTCCATAAACTGTGTGAATAAACAACGGGCTCTTAGGGTCGTCCTCTATTTTCTGACGGATATTCTTGATATGGGCGTCGATGCTCCGCTCATATCCCTCAAACTGATATCCAAGAGCACTTTCTACGAGTTCCCCCCGGGTAAAAACCCTGCCCGGCGAGCGGGCGAGCACCGACAGCAGCTTGAACTCAGTCGGCGTAATCGTTACAGAAAAACCTTTCTTCTTCACTTCGTAACTGCGGGCGTCAATGCGCAATATCCCACGGTTGAAACTTATCTCCTCCGCTGCATGCAATTCCTGACCGGGAGATCTCTTCAAAATGGCCTTAACCCGCGCGACAAGCTCCCTGGGGCTAAATGGTTTTACAACATAATCGTCAGCCCCGAGAGCAAAACCCGCAACCCTCTCATTTTCAGAGGATTTCGCCGTTACCATAATTATCGGGAAATCACCCATTTCCCTGAGTTCCTGACAAACTTCCTCTCCCGACATATCTGGCAGCATAAGGTCAAGAATAACAAGAGAAGGGATCTCTTTTTTTGCGGCGGCAAGCGCATCCTTGCCGCTGTCAACAGTAACAACACGGAATCCGTCACCCTCGAGGTACACTTTGACGACTTTCGATATCTTCCTGTCATCCTCAACAACCAGTATTGGTCTGACCATACCTAAATATACCACAGATAGAACCTTCGAAATTAAGAACAGCGTG
>CAZKLK010000173.1:0-3197 GCA_964553535.1 uncultured Nitrospiraceae bacterium | reverse complement strand
TCTTCTTCTTCAAGACTGAAGGCTATGGCCTGAAGCTTCTGAATCAGGGAGTCGCCGGGCTGATGAATGTGATATGTATGCTCCCGGCATGCGGTAGGTTTTCCGGCTTCTCTTTTTACCCACTGCCAGATTTGGCTCGTATTGTTACCGTCGATATAAATGATGATATGCTCGTGAACTGATTTTGCCGCCTGTCTCTCGATTTTTCGCCTTAGTGAATAATCTGGAATACTGCCATCGGGTAAAGATGGGCACATAAATGCAACCATGCCGTGTTTTTCAGCAACAGCCGTAAGGTTAAAGACCATGCCGTTAAGAGAAATATCAAGCTTGTTGTTGCAGCGATCCCAGCCAAGTTCTTCAACGAAGAGACTCTTGAAGTCGGATTCTTTTATATAACGACGTGCCTTAACAGTATCAAGCGGCATTCCCTATTTTCCCCCTATAAGCCCCATAGAACAGATGATCCTTGGCTCCTGAGTCTGCTCTTCTTCATGAATAATGCAGAGTCGCCCCTCATCACGGAGTGCTATTAAAAGCTGGGCGAGCGTCTCATCGGATATGCCGCTTCTCAGTTGCCGGTTCAGAGTATCGATGGCGGTCTGTCGCAGCGGGTACCGGTATATTTCATCGATTGCTTTTAAAAGCTCAGGTGATTCAAAGAGGGTTCCTTTGATCTCTTCTGCATACCTTTTGAGCCTTTCATAGGTCCGGAAACGGGCGCCTGAAGGCCTGCCTAATTGCCCTCCCACAGACTTCTCTTCTTCTATTATTAATTCAACTCCTTTTTGGACCAGACTATGATGCTTCTCATCTCGCTGGATTGCCGGGGTATAAGGTTTACATTCAGCCGTCTTCAGAATACTGAACTGCGACTCGGTGACGCTCTTGCCTTCTTTATCGATCCATGCTAATGCATCATTGCCGTCAGCGGTTTTCATATAAACCAGAACCCCTTCAGGCTCTTTTTCACTTTGGGTATGTTTTCTTGCCGAATATATTACAGGCTGAAGAGAAGGAATGATCTTTTGTAATTCTGGGTTCGCCGTTATAGCATTCTTCCAGATCTGATATGCATATGAGGCAAGATCTACCTCACCGTCAATGTCACCGTCCAGAATGCCTGCTTTTTCATTGTAGAGGTCAAGTATCGCCTGATCATTGCGATCATCTTCGAAGAATGCTTCATCTGTTCCCACCACTTCAGCATTCTCCTGAAGTCTCAAACGAACCCGCGCACGTAACCTGATGATACGTTCAACACCATCAGCGGGCAAGAAAGAATAGCAAACAATATTTTCTGCCTTCTGACCTATCCTATCTACACGGCCTGCCCTTTGTATCAACCTGATGATAGCCCAGGGAAGGTCATAGTTCACTATTATGGAGCAATCCTGAAGGTTCTGTCCTTCGCTGAGAACATCGGTCGTTATGAGAACCCGCAGTTCATCATCCGGTTTTATCAGCTCACGCTTCTCATTGCTCTCAGGACTAAATCGCCACGCCATCCCGGTAGGATCATCCGTATCTCCAGTTACGCCTTCGATCCTTGTGATATGTTTCTTCAATCCTGTTTCAAGGTAACGTACCGTATCAGCAAATTGGCTGAAAACCAGAATTTTCTCAGTCAGATGTTTCTTGGCTACCAGATTATGAAGCGCCTCCAGTTTGGTATCCTTTTCAACATCCCAGTCCCCACACTTTGCAAGCACTTTAATGAGAGAAGTGATATCCTTGCGCAGGTCCTGTTCAAGGTCTTTGAGGAACAGAGATGAGCGCAGCCACTTAAAGCGCTTTTTGAACCGGGTTTCATAGCTCTTGTAGACCTCTTCAGCTTTTTTCCTGAAATCTTTTTCCGTGCGAAGAGATAATTTGTTGCATACCTTCATTTCCCCCTCTTCGTCGAATACACTTGCTGTTATATATATGTCATCTGCATCTTCATCGAAAAATCGTGAGTCGAGCATCTCGGGATCCTGTGTCCCAATGGGCACAGGATTACCATGCTCGATGGCATGGAGATAAATATAATTTCGAAGAATATGCCTCTCTACTGATAAGAGAAATGACTGTCCGCTGCTTTCAAGTCGCTTGAAAAGATTCGTTCGGCAGAAACCCATAAGCCTCTTGCCGGCGCGGGAAAGGTCTTGCAGAATTTTTGCCTCTGCTGGTGTAGGTGGTTCATGCGGAGTCTCGGCAATGTAGTTGCCAAGGCCGTATCTCGGCAAGGTTAGTCCATTGATGGTGTCAACGACGTCCGGAGCATACAGGCGGGCATACTGATCGGACGAATTAGTATCATCGATTTTAAACTTTACTGTTTTCGGTTTCCTGTCAGGGAAATATGAACGACTTCCGTCTTCAAAGGTGAGAAATTTCCGGCCAGTCTCCGGGTCTATCTCCGCATAGTTCTCCTGAATGAATGTTCTCGTGCGTCTGACCATATAGAGGCGCATCAAATCACGCCAGTCATCCGGATATTCGCTTTTTTCAAAGGCGGGCAAAGAACGCACAGGGCATTGATGCCTCCGTATGAATTCTGTCTCTCCCAATTCACGGAGCAGTCTCTCCGGCCGTATACCAAGATCTTTGTCTTCCTGAACAAAAAGCCGGAGCTGACTGGTGAGATCACGATAGTTCTTATTATATGGAGTAGCCGACAGAAGGATACATCTGCTCTCGTTCTCCTGGATATATTCATGGATTGCCCGATAGCGTTTCCCCTCGCGATTACGGAGATTATGGCTTTCGTCGATTATAATCAGGCGATACCGCCGCAAACTGGGCAGATCATTTACTACAAGTGTAATAGGAAGAACCTTTGCCCTCAGACGGTAACGGTGGACATAATCTTCCCACATCTTTACAAGATTCTTCGGGCAGATAATAAGCGTCTCCAGCCCGAAATCGTCCTCAAAGATGCGAGCAACAGCGGTTGCCATCAGGGTTTTCCCGAGACCTACCACATCTCCCAACAATACACCATTACGCTTATGTAGATGATGAGAAGCAATCTTCACGGCAGCCGACTGAAATTCAAAAAGCTTTTTAATGAATTCAGGAGGTATACGGAATTCCGAAAGACCGGCCCTCGCTTCCTGTGCAAGGTGATAGGCCATCTTAATATAAATATGATAAGGCGGAATCAGTTCTTCTTGCGCCCAGCTTTCTTCTATAATCAGGACAAGATCATCGGA
>CAZKLK010000172.1:0-3214 GCA_964553535.1 uncultured Nitrospiraceae bacterium | reverse complement strand
ATTCCGGCGTTCGCCGGAATGACGGTCCACACTAATCCCAGAAAAACCATCTTTTGAAACGGATTCGGGGGTAAAGGATTCAATAACAAAAACGGCGGACGTCTTTAGCGGTTATCCTTTATTCCTTCTCGGCGCCCCATAGCCGCGGGTCAAGCGCGTCCCTGAGTCCCTCGCCGACCAGGTTATAACTCAGGACCGTTATCAGAATGGCCAGTCCCGGATACAATGACAACCACCATGCAATCTCTATGTTGTCCTTTCCGGCGGTCAGAATATTCCCCCAGCTTGGGTCCGGGGGCTGCACGCCGAGGCCGAGGAATGAAAGTCCCGATTCCGTCAGAATCGCCCCGGCAACGCCAAAGGTAGCGGCGACAAAGACGGGCGAGAGGGCATTGGGAAGAATGTGCCTTAATATCAGCCTCGCATTGCGCATGCCAAGAGCCTTAGCCGCGTCGACAAAATCCCTTTCCTTCAGAGTCAGGAACTCAGCCCTTACAAGCCGCGCCACATCCATCCATCCTGTTACCCCAATGACAGCCATGATAGTGAAAATACCCGGTTCGAGTATCGCGATAACGGCAAGGATGAGAAAAAATGTCGGGAAGGCGAGCATTATATCAACAAACCGCATCAGTACCGCGTCCACCCGGCCTCCGTAAAAACCCGCGATAGAGCCGATCGTAACGCCGATCGTGATTGCGATGCCGACAGCAACAAATCCGACTTTGAGGGAAACCCTGCTTCCCCAGATAATTCTCGACAGGACATCCCTTCCGAGCTCGTCCGTTCCGAGCGGATGCTCCCTGCTCGGAGGCGAGAGGACATTGTAGACATCAATTGACGTCGGGTCATACGGGGCAATAACAGGCGCAAGAACCGAAATAAGAATCAGTGTCAGCACGATGACCGCGCCGGTGACGGATAATTTATTCCTCGAAAACCGCTTCCCTATGACCCATAACAGTCTCATATTATCGTTCCCGTATTCAGTCCGCTGTCAGGCGCCCCACAATCTATTATTTCTTTCTGACCCTTGGATCCGCCAAAGCATATGAAATATCAGCGATCAGATTCCCGATAAGCGTCAGAACCGCTCCTATCACGAGAATCCCCATAATTGTCGGATAGTCCCTTGCCATAGTCGATGCGTAGAATAACTGGCCCATGCCCGGGATGGCAAAAATTGTCTCGAATATTACACTGCCTCCAATGAGACCGGGCACCGATAAACCGAGAATTGTCACGATCGGCATCAGGGCGTTTCTGAAGGCATGCCGGAAAATGACGCTTGATTCACGCAACCCTTTCGCGCGCGCGGTTTTAATATAGTCCTGCCGTATCACCTCAAGCATGCTTGAACGGCTGTAACGGCTCAATCCCGCTATACCGCCGAAAGCGGATATTCCAACAGGAAGAATAAGATGACTGCCCCAATCCATTACCCGCTCAAAAGGAGTCATGCCGGATACATCAATGCTCTGGATGCCTGAAATGGGCAGGATTCCCATGTTCACCCCGAACAGGATCATAAGCAGCAGGGCCAGCCAGAATGTGGGGGTTGAAAACCCGATGAAAACAAAGATTGTCGATAACTTGTCAAATACCGAATACTGTTTCGTCGCGGAAAGAACCCCGACGGGGATTGCAATGACCAATATTATGAGCATCGAAAGCACATTGATGACAAGGGTTACCGGTATCCGCTCGACAATCTTGTCAAGCACATCCCTTCCGTCAACGAAAGACTTCCCAAAATCAAGCCTGACAAACCGCTCAAGCCAATCCAAATACTGAATGTGGAGAGGCTTATCCAGGCCATAAAGCTTTTTCAAATTCTCTTTTGCCTGAGCTGTCACCTTCAGGGACATCTCCGTCTGAACCTCGACAGGATCGCCGGGCGCCAGATGGATAACCGTGAATGTTATAAGAGTGATTCCGAAAACCAGAGGGATCATAAGAAGCAGTCTTTTATTCAGGTATGAAAACATGATGTCATGTATTATAAGGAATAGATATGGGGCAATCAAAGATTCGAGTCATGGCGGAAAAGACGGCAGGCGCAATATGCGGCGAACCCCGATAAAAAAAATTCTGGCGACCTGCGCGAAGGGAATAGCGCCTTTCCTCAAACAGGAGTTACTGTGCCTGGGATTCCCCATCCTGTCAGAGGCTGTTGCAGGGATAGAAACCGAAGGAACTATCCATGACGCATACAAACTCAATCTTTACCTCCGGACGGCTCACCGGATTCTCTTTCCCATCGGCGAATTTCCGGCGGTCAACGCGGACGATCTATACCGTGCCGCCTCAGAGATAGCATGGGAAGAGCATATATATGCGGATGAATACATCTGTGTTACGTCAAACGTGGATACGCCGGGCATAAGGGACTCCCGCTTCGCGAACGTGAAGTGCAAGGATGCAATTGTCGACAGGATGAGGGCGAAGACCGGCCGGCGTCCCGATTCCGGTCCGGCCCGAAACAGAGTCGTTATAAACCTTTACTGGAAGGACAGTAATTGCGCCCTTTACTTTGACACATCGGGGGAGCCGCTCTCACGGCGTGGATACAGGAAAATACCCATGACGGCGCCCTTGCAGGAGACTCTTGCGGCCGCCGTCATTCTGGCAACCGGCTGGGACGGCGCCGCTCATTTTGTTAATCCCATGTGCGGCAGCGGAACGCTTGCGATCGAGGCCGCTCTTTTGGGGTTAAATAGTGCTCCGGGCTTCCTGAGAAATAACTTTGGATTTATGCATATCAGAGGATTTGACAAACGGCTGTGGGATAACCTGCGCGCTCAGGCAAAAATAAAATCGGGGGAGTCATTGAAGTGCAGGATTATAGCCACCGATATAAGACGAGAAGCCATTGAAGCGGCAAGGAAAAACGCCGCAACTGCCGGAGTGGAGCATTTGATCGAATTCAGTGCATGCGATTATGCGCAAACGACTGTCCCGGTTGGAGGCGGCGTGGTAATCCTCAACCCCGAATACGGAGAGAGAATGGGCAGGATTGAGGAACTTGAGGAAGTCTATGGCGGCATCGGAGACTTTTTCAAGCAGGAGTGCACAGGGTACCGGGGATATATCTTTACGGGAAATTTTGAAATGGCAAAGAAGGTTGGATTGAGGGCAAAGAGGCGGATTCAGTTTTTCAACGGCGGGATGGAATGCCGCCTGCTTGAGTACGAATTGTATGAAGGCAGCAGGA
>CAZKLK010000171.1:0-3235 GCA_964553535.1 uncultured Nitrospiraceae bacterium | reverse complement strand
AGAATTTCGATATAAGGATTTAGGATTTATTTTTTTATATATCCCCCCTCCATCATGCTCGTGTATTTATTATCCCCGATAATGACATGGTCGAGAACTTTGATGCCGACAACCTCTCCCGCGTTTACAAGCCGCTCGGTAACTATAATGTCTTCCCTGCTGGGTCGCGGGTCGCCGCTGGGATGGTTGTGCACAAAAATCACCGAAGCTGCCGATTCCCTTATCGCATTTTTGAACGCCTCCCTCGGATGGATCAGCGAGTTCGTCAGCGTGCCCTCTGAAACGCGGTAATCCTTGCTTATCCTGTTTTTTGCGTCCAGCATCGCGCAGTAAAAGACTTCCTTCTTCAGATCCCTCAGCCGCCGGTGATAGTATGCAAAAACGTCACCGCCCGACGCAAAGGCAGGGCCTCTTCTGACAGGCTCTTCAAGGAGCCTTCTGCCCAGTTCAAAGGCGGCTTTCAGTTGGGCGACCTTGGCGTCGCCCATTCCCTTGAATTTAGAGAATTCACCGCTGACTGCATTTTCAATTCCCCTGAGCCCTTCAAAATCCTTCAGAAGCTCTATTGCGAGGTCAAGGGCGCTCTTGCCGTCCCCGCCGGTCCGGAGTATTATTGCCAGAAGTTGGGCATCCGAGAGGCGGTCCGCTCCATATTGCAGCAATCTTTCCCGCGGCCTCTCCCCCTCGGGCCATGACTTTATCCCCTGCTTAGCCATAAGGTGAAAAAATTATAGCATCTGCATTAATAACTGGTAAAGGAATAATTACGGCAAGACGCGTGATACATGATCCATGATTTATAATATCCAATGCATGATTCTGTAGGCGTTAAGTCCGTATCATTCAGGGATTTGGAAATATTTGCTCCGGCAAAAGACCTCGCTGTAAGGATTCAGGCCATCGGACATATTTACATACGGTTCTGCATTATGCATCGTGCATCTTGAATCGTGTATCATGTATCGTGTATCATGCATCTTGAACAGTCAGGAGGACGGAATGAAAAATAATAAGTTGAAACTATATATAAGGAACAGGAGAGGCTTTACCCTCGTTGAGCTGATTGTCGTAATGGTCATACTGGGAATGCTCGCCGCTCTCGTATTCCCGAAACTGATCCCCAAAGTCGGAAAGGGCAAACAGTCTGCGGCAAAGACTCAGATAGAGCTTCTCGGACAGGCCCTTGACCAGTTCAGGCTTGATACCGGCAAGTATCCGACTACGTCGGAGGGGCTGAATGCGCTCCTCGCTGATCCCGGCGTAAACGGCTGGGACGGGCCGTACCTTAAAAAGGCCGCGCCCAATGACCCATGGGGGAGGCCCTATCATTATGAATCACCCGGCGCGCACGGCGACTATGACCTTATCTCTTACGGATCTGACGGCTCACCCGGCGGAGAAGGAGAGGCTAAAGATATCACCAGCTGGGAGTAGATAGTAATGGCTGTCAAGGAACGCCGAGAAAAATCACGGCCGATAAAACTTGCCACTGAAAAGGCGATATCCGTAATTCTTCCTTTCTTAGAAAGTGACCATCGTATACTTGCCGCGTATCTATTTGGTTCCAGAATAAAGAAGGCTGGGGAATCTTCTGACATAGATATTGCTTTTTATACGGCAGGAGATTTCTCGTGGGAGGATTATTATCTACTCTATGGAAAGATGTCACAAGCCCTCGGTTCAGACAGGGTAGATCTTGTCTGGTTGAATAAGGCAGACCCTATCCTCAGCTTTGAAGTACTGAAATACGGCAAAGTTTTATCCTATAAAGATGCAGATCTCTTAAACGACTTCGAATTGAAAAATAAGAAAAGATATTACGATTATGTGCTGTATTTAAAGAAGCATAGGAGAAACAGGGAAATTGGTTTATAGAAGAGAGAGCCTGTTAAAGAGAATCGAAAAATTGAGGGAATACCGGCATGACCTCAGGCAAATGTCTGGTATTACCTTTGAGCAGTACGTAAGAGATAAGAAAACAAAATACTCGACAGAAAGGCTGCTCTTTCTAATTGCCGAAAATATCCTCGACTTCCTCGATCATATCTTATCTTCCCGGTTTGAGATAATAAGCGATAGTTACGAAGACATCATCGATAATGCAAAAAAGAAAGATTTAATCGACGCTCTCTTGTATTCGAAGTTGAAGGGGCTTGGTGGGTTCAGGAATATCCTTGCCCATGAGTACTTGCAGCTTTCCGATGAAGAGGTTTTCAGGAATTTCGAAAAGATGCTTCAGATGATTGATAGCGTCGTTGATGCATTTGAAAAGGTTTTTGATTAACCCACTCAGATCAGTAGTGTCCGGTTAATTTTAATCATTAGGTTCATAGAGCCTTGATAGGCAACCCTTTCAACATAAATAATGATGGTGTCGACTTGAATTCAATTGCAAAATATGACTCCTTATAAATCAATAGGTTATCATGATAAAAGTGCCACTGTTTACAATTAACCGGACAGTAGTGCACTCAGATATCTCTGGAACCTCAAAATAGGCAGGTTGTCTTTTTCTGTCATTCCGGGCTTGACCCGGAATCCAGTGACGTTGCCTTTTATTATATAAAAACAGAGAATTACGAAGTGCCAATGTACGACCCTCAAGTCGCTGGATACCGGCTGGAGTTTACCCCGTACCCGATACGGGGCCGGTATGACGTCCAAAATGTTGAGACTATTATGAGGCTGTTAATAACAGCAAGATCGCCACGGCCTCGTCTCACTCGGCCTCGCGATGACAGCGCGGGGGAAGCGGCCATCGCAGAAGGACACTTTTAAAAAGAATGTCATTGCGAGGGGCGATAGCCCCGTGGCAATCTCGTTTGTGATGTTCAACATTATCCTATTCAAATATCCCGTCTGACATTTTCTGTCATTGAAATACCCTCTGCCCATCCGTTAGTGACAGGCATACTCCTGTGCATTAGACGGACTCTCACCTATAACGTGCCATAACTGATTGGAATATAACCATTTAAAACGTAGATTATATGTACGAAAAGGTGTTTTTTCATCTGGCACAGAGCTTGCATATGATTTTATTAACTGAAATAAAAAGAAGGAGGTGATGCACTCCGGTCAGTAAACAGTAGACAGTAGGCAAATCCAGCAGGTAGTAGACGGTAGATAGTAGGTAGGAAACAGAAAAATAACGTAGCCGCAGGCTTCAGCCTGCGAAGCAAAAAAGGAGGAAAAGATGTTCAGGACAATTTCACAGATGAAGAAAAGGGACGAA
>CAZKLK010000170.1:0-3253 GCA_964553535.1 uncultured Nitrospiraceae bacterium | reverse complement strand
TTAAATTTTTCCTAACAGCGAAAAGATGGGACGGGATGCAATTCGTCCGTTGAAAAATTTAGAGAAAATGCTACAATAGAACACTTTAACGCGGGAGGACATGCATTTTGATTTCGACGAGTGACTTCAGAAAGGGCCTGAAGGTGGAATTCAAGGGAGAGCCCTGTGAAATAGTTGACTTTCAGCATGTGAAGATGGGAAGGGGCGGGGCGATCGTCAGGACAAAGTTCAAAAACCTGAAGACCGGCGCTGTGCTTGAAGAGACCTTCCGGTCGGGCGAAAAGCTGGAGAGGCCCGGACTTGAGGAAAAAACCATGCAATACCTTTACAGGCTGGACGATTTCTTCTACTTCATGGACATGGAGACCTACGAGCAGATCCCTCTCACTTCCGGCCAGCTCGGCAATTCAAAGAATTTTCTCAAGGAAAATATGACCGTAAAAATTTTATACCACAAAGACGTTCCGATCAGCGTTGAAATCCCCACATTTGTCGAGCTTGCCGTCGCGAAGACCGCCCCCGCCGGATTCAGGGGCGACACGGCATCGGGAAGCGGCAAACCCGCCACACTCGAAACCGGGGCCGTGGTCAAGGTGCCGTTTCACATCAATGAGGGAGATACTATCAGGATTGACACGAGGACGTCAGAATACATTGAAAGGGTAAAATAATGGAATTCGAGGATTTAAAGGAACTAATCGAACTTCTGAAGGATACCGACATTACCGAACTTCAGATAGAGAAAGAGAACACAAAGGTCAAAATCAGAAGGGATAAGATCCTTTCCTCAATTGAGATACCCGCGCCGAAGACTTCGATCCCCCGCGAAAAAATCATAGCCGAAACCGCTGATGAGACCCAGAGGCTGGTAACAGTCACTTCACCGATTGTCGGCTCATTCTACAGTTCCCCTTCACCTGATGCCAATCCGTTCGTCGAAGTCGGCTCAAGGGTGAAGAAGAATCAGGTCATCTGCATTATTGAAGCTATGAAGCTCATGAATGAAATCGAGAGCGAGGTCGACGGCATTATAGTCAAGATGCTGGTCGAAAACAAGCAGCCCGTTGAATACGGCGAGCCTCTTTTTCTCATTGAGCCGCTCTAAATTGAGGCCCGATCCGTCATGAAGACATTCAACAAAATCCTGATAGCCAACCGCGGCGAAATAGCGCTAAGGATCATCCGGGCCTGCAGGGAAGCCGGGATAAAAACGGTTGCGGTATATTCCGAAGCGGACAGGAACTCGCTTCATGTGCGTCTCGCCGATGAATCAGTATGCATCGGGCCTGCGAATATTTCGCAGAGCTATCTGAATATCCCCTCGATACTAAGCGCCGCCGAAATAACCGATGCGGATGCCGTACACCCCGGATACGGGTTCCTTTCAGAAAACTACCATTTTGCCGAGGCATGCACTTCTTCAGGCATAGCCTTCATAGGTCCCACCGCCGAAAATATCAGGCTCGGCGGCGACAAGGCAAAAGCCCGGCAGATTATGAAGAAAAAAGGCGTGCCTGTGGTTGCGGGCAGTGACGGCCCGGTTCCCAATGAGGAGATTGCGGCAAAAGTCGCAAAAAAAATAGGCTTCCCTGTCATCCTGAAGGCGTCCGCGGGCGGCGGTGGTCATGGCATGAAGATTGTCCGGGAGGAAAAAGACCTCGAACATTATTTCTACATAGCCCAGCGCGAGGCTCTCACGGCTTTCGGGAACAGCGAGATTTACATAGAAGAATACATTCCTGAATTGAGGCACGTCGAGGTGCAGATTATCGCGGACAACAAAGGCAACACTGTTTATCTTGGCGAGAGGGACTGCACGATCCAGAGACGTCATCAGAAACTGATAGAGGAATCCCCGTCACCGATTGCGACAACGGAGAAATTCAAGAAGCGCATCGGCGAACTCGGCGTCAAGGCTGCCCGCGCGCTCAAGTACAGGAATGCGGGAACCGTCGAGTTCATCGTGGATCCGAAAGGGAACATATATTTTATTGAGATAAACACCCGCATTCAGGTGGAACATCCGGTTACAGAAGCGGTAACCGGCATCGACATCGTTAAAGAACAAATAAAAATCGCGGCGGGCATGCCGCTCGAGTACAGGCAGAACCATGTACGGCCGTCGGGTCATGCCATGGAGTGCAGAATAAACGCGGAGGACCCCGATCGTTTCATACCTTCCCCCGGCACCATCACCTTCCTTGCCCTTCCGGGCGGGCCGGGTGTGCGGGTTGACACCGCAATATATCAGGGCTATACCATACCGCCCCACTATGATTCCCTGATCGCAAAGCTGATCGTTTGCGGAAAAGACCGTTCGGAAGCCATCATGAAAATGAGAAGAGCGCTCGAAGAGTTCATCATCGAGGGAATCAAAACAACCATTCCTTTCCATAAGAAGGTAATGAACAATCCTGACTTTGTGGCAGGGACTTTTTATACCAATTTTATCGAAAAGATGAACAACCCGCTTGAAAATGTGCATAAGCCATATCAAAAAGACCCCTCGTCGTAAGCCCGCGCGGATACGGCATTCCTTGAAGTTATGCGGCTTGAAAAGCGGGAGCGCCTTATTCAATGATTAATCCATTGCCGATTATGGCATAGGTTTTTGTTGCCATGTATCTGGGCGGCCTCTGTTTCATTACCGATCAAAGCATACAAAAGCATCCCATCGATGATACGGTGCGCCTTGTCCTCGAAGCAGGGGTCAAGTGGATACAATACAGGGACAAGGAGGGATCCGGACGCGAGATTCACCGGAATGCCCTGAGGCTCAGAAGACTCACAAGAGATTTCAATGCCGCGTTCATCGTTAATGATTATGCGGACATTGCCTGTCTGGCAGAGGCGGACGGGGTTCATCTCGGTCAGGATGACCTGCCGGCTGAAGCAGCCCGTAAAATAATCGGCGGGGATAAATTAATAGGGATCTCGACCCATTCGGTTGAACAGGCAGTCGCTGCTGAAAAATCGGGAGCTTTTTATATCGGGTTCGGTCCAATTTTTCATACCGCGACAAAAGACGCGGGCGTTCCAAGGGGAGTCCAGTCGCTTCGCGAACTGAGAAGGCATGTGAAGATTCCAATCGTCGCAATAGGCGGCATTTCTCTTGAAAACCTGAGGTCCGTTCTTGAGGCGGGGGTTGACGCAGTGGCCGTGGCGTCGGCAATCCTGAAAGGCGACATAAAAGAGAATGCGCGAAGGTTTCTGGAGGCCATCCGGTCATTTGAATCCATGAGCAAACAGGCTT
>CAZKLK010000169.1:0-3272 GCA_964553535.1 uncultured Nitrospiraceae bacterium | reverse complement strand
CATAAGAGACGCCATTATTCGGGAGAGGCAGATAAAGGAGTGGAAGCGCAAATGGGAAACAGAGTTAATCCAGTCAGTCAATCCTTATTGGCGTGATCTGTATGAAGACATCCTATAAGGCAAAAGTCGCTGGATTCCGGGTCAGGCCCGGAATGACAAACAATAAACCTCCCCGCAGCAGAGACTGCGGGGTATATAATTTCAATAAAAATAAAAGAATGAACAATTCCTATCTACAAGGTTCCCAGAAGAGGCAGTTTTTCAACATATTTTATGCAACTGTAAGGATTATATTAGCGTGGGGGTGATATGAATAATTCTGACGAACTCATAATTGCAAAGGGGGAGAACTACCTGCCTGTTTACGCCCGGATGGCTAACCGTCACGGGTTGATAGCGGGAGCCACGGGGACCGGCAAAACAGTAACATTGCGGATTATGGCCGAACGTTTCAGCGAAATCGGAGTGCCTGTTTTTATGGCGGATGTTAAAGGCGACCTCTCCGGCATTGTTTCTGCCGGAGGCGACAATGAAAAGGTGAGGGAGCGTGTTCACTATCTGGGGATTGCTGATCATGCCTACAACGGCTATCCTGCAATCTTCTGGGATGTTTTCGGACAGCTTGGGCATCCTCTCCGCACCACCATATCCGAGATTGGACCTCTTCTATTAAGCCGTATCCTGAATCTAAATGATATTCAGAGCGGGGTGCTCAGTATCATATTTAAGATCGCCGACGACAATGGCCTGCTGCTGCTCGACCTCAAGGATCTGCGGTCAATCGTTCAGTTTGCAGGGGAGAACGCTTCACGGTTCACAGTGGAGTACGGCAATATTTCTCCCGCGAGCATCGGGGCTATTCAGCGCGGTATCCTTGCCCTCGAAGCACAGGGAGGCGAGATGCTGTTCGGGGAGCCCGCTCTCGATTTATCTGACATGATACAGACAGACAGCGGCGGAAAGGGCTTTATCAACATTATGGCCGCTGACAGTCTCATTCAATCTCCCAAGGTTTACGCCACCCTCCTTCTCTGGATTCTCTCCGAACTCTTCGAACAGCTTCCGGAGGTGGGAGATCCTCCGAAGCCGAAACTGGTCTTTTTCTTTGATGAAGCCCATCTGCTGTTTGATGATACGCCGAAGGTACTTATCGATAAAATCGAACAGGTCGTCCGCCTGATACGGTCAAAAGGGGTCGGAGTCTATTTTATCACGCAGAACCCCCTGGACCTTCCGGAGAACATACTGGGGCAACTTGGCAACAGGGTTCAGCATGCTCTCAGGGCTTTTACCGCGAAAGATCAGAAGGCAGTCAAGGCTGCGGCAGGAACCTTCCGTCCAAATCCAGTCATTGATGCCGTTCAGGTTATCACGGAACTCGGCGTGGGAGAGGCCCTGGTGTCATTTCTTGACAGGAAAGGCTCGCCGTCTGTTGTGGAAAGGGCATTGATTCTCCCTCCGAAGAGCCGCCTCCTTCCCCTTGACCCGCAGGAGCGGTCGCTTGTTATCAGGCAGTCGCCTCTTTCCGGGCATTATGAAAGAAGCGTTGACAGGGAATCCGCGTACGAGAAGCTGAAGGCAAGATCTGAGCAGCAGATGAAGGCGCCGCGGGATATGCCTTATCCTGCGGGGAAGGTTGAGACAAAATCGCAGGGCAAGACAATCTTTGAAGCTGCCTTCAAAAGCGCCGCGCATGCGATTGGCAGCCAGATAGGCCGGCAGATTATAAGGGGGGTGCTTGGATCGATACTGGGTGGCGGCAGGAAATGAAAGGGGGAAATATGGAAGATATTAAGGCTATTAAAGATATTGCGATGAAGATATTTCATTCCTATGAAGATTGTTATCTTGACAAGGAAAAAAGGAAGATTTTTGAAGACCTTTTCGACAAGTATCTTATGAAGGTGGATACGGTCGGGAACATGGAAATCTATGACGCTGTCGTTAAACTTGCGCAGCACTACCGGAGCGATTATGATTTTTTGATCAAAACCCTGAGGGAACACTCTCTGCTGGCGGAATAAGGGCTTCCGGGAGACTTTACAAACAAAAGGATGCGCTTTTTGTCCGACGGCAAGTAATTATCTGTTTATTTCGAATATAATCCGGGTGCCCTTCCCCTTATCGGATACTACGCGCAGCGTTCCTCCAATTGACTCGGCCCGCTCGCGCATGTTGATCAGGCCCCATGGTCCCGCCTCCCTTGTGAAACAGGAGGGAGAGACATCAAATCCGGCTCCATCATCCCTGATTTCGAGCAGCACATGCGCGCCGGACTGTTTGAGGCAAATTGTCACATTCCGCGCCTGCGCGTGTTTCGCAACATTTGTCAATGCCTCCTGAACAATCCGGTAGAGGGTTATTTCCGCAAAATCGGTCAGCCTCGGCATATCCTCATCGCCCTCGACAGATATATGCAATCCCGTATGTTTTGAAAACTTGTCGCTGTGAGACAGTATTGCCGGGAGTAACCCAAAATCATCCAAAACAGGGGGCCGGAAATCAGTAATGACATTCCGTATTGTTTGCTTTATGTCATGCAGGATATCCAGTGCATCGTTTAGCCTTTGATTTGTCTCACCTGCATTGTCAGGGGTTTGCGATGCCCGTATAAAGTTCAGATTCATGGCGAGTGCGATCAGATTTTGTCCGACGCCGTCGTGCAGTTCCCGCGCAATTCTCTGCCGTTCTTTTTCCAGCCCCTCCACTGAATGTCTGGCAAAGGTCCTCCACTGATCGCGGGAGATTCTCATCTGTTCCTCCGATTGCATCAATCTCCTTACCTCCAGAGCGCGCGAAACGGCAAGTCTCAGCATTTTCCAATCGTATGGTTTTGTTATGTAGTCGAATGCTCCTTCTTTCATCACTTCCACCGCGGTCTGAATCGAGGCGTGACCGGTTACCATGATGCAGATGATAAAGGGGTCCAGCTCTTTTGCTCTTTTCATTAGGGTAATGCCGTCAATATCAGGCATCACCAGATCAGTCAAAAGGATATCGCAACGTCGCTCCTTTAGTGCAGCTAATGCGTCCCCGCCCGAAAGGCATCCTTTCACCCGGTACCCGAGTTCCGACAGAACATCCCTCATCCCTGACAGGGATTCGATCTCATCATCTACAAGAAGTATTTCTCCCGGGGAACAGTTTTGCATTATCCGGATTATCCGAGTCCAACCGGCAGCCGAATTCCTCGATTTTCTGCGGCAGATTTAAAAACTAGCCTCTTCTGGGAACCTTGTGGATAGGAATTGTTCATTCTTTTATTTTTATTG
>CAZKLK010000168.1:0-3344 GCA_964553535.1 uncultured Nitrospiraceae bacterium | reverse complement strand
TTCAATAAAAATAAAAGAATGAACAATTCCTATCCACAAGGTTCCCAGAAGAGGCATTAATTCTTTGATAAATCGGGATTGCCTCTCCCGGAACAAGTCCGGGATCGCAATGACACGCAACAGGGCTGCAACCCGTAACTGAAAGGTCGCAACTACAGGCCGATATGGCAATGGAAAAACTGAAAAGAATTGATGATACAAAAATTGAAGTCCCCGTTGACTACAAGCCGGGCATGAGGGTGAACGGCGTCATTTATGTTGACAGCCTTCTTGAAAAGGAGCTTGAACCGCAGTCCGTCGATCAGGTGGCAAATGTCGCGATGCTGCCGGGCATTGCGGGGTCGTCGCTGGCGATGCCTGATGTCCATACGGGCTACGGGTTTGCTATCGGGGGAGTGGCGGCTTTCGATGTCAAAAACGGCGTTATTTCGCCCGGCGGCGTCGGTTACGATATTAACTGCGGGGTTCGCCTTCTCAGGAGCGACCTTACGAAGGCGGAAGTCTTTCCGAGGATCAAAGACTTCGTCGGGCTCCTCCAGAATCAGATACCGTCGGGAGTGGGCTCGAAAGGGAGGATACGCCTCGATCCCGGAAATGAAAAGAAACTGCTCCTCAGAGGAGCGCGCTGGGCTGTTGAGCAGGGGTTTGGGTACGCTGAAGATCTCGAAAAAACGGAGTCCGGCGGATGTCTTGAAGGCGCCGATCCGTCTCTCATCAGCGCCAAAGCCTGCGAGCGCGGGAGGGGGCAGCAGGGCACGCTCGGGTCAGGCAACCATTTCCTTGAGATTCAGTTTGTGGATGAGATATACGATCAGGCGGCGGCGAACACGCTGGGGCTTTTCATTGATCAGGTCACAGTCATGATACATACGGGGTCGAGGGGCTTTGGCCATCAGGTATGCACGGATTTTCTCGAGGCAATGGAGCGGGCCGCCGGCAAATACAAAATCGAGCTTCCCGACAAGGAGCTTGCGTGCGCGCCGTTCGAAAGCCCCGAAGCGCAGAGTTATCTTGCCGCAATGCGCGCCGCGGCAAACTATGCGTGGGCGAACAGGCAATGCATAATGCACTGGACGAGGGAGATATTTATGAGCGCGCTTGGAATATCTCCGAAACAGCTCGGGATGGGCCTCATATATGATGTCGCCCATAATATCGCAAAGGTTGAAGAGCATGAGGCGGACGGAATAAAAAAGAAACTGATAGTTCACCGGAAGGGCGCGACGCGGGCGTTTCCGCCCGGCCATCCGGAACTGCCGGAGATATACAGGCCGCTCGGGCAGCCGGTTCTGATCCCCGGGGATATGGGCAGGGCGTCGTTCGTGCTCCTCGGAACTGAAAAAGCCATGAAGGAGACATTCGGGTCAACGTGCCATGGAGCCGGCAGAGTGATGTCAAGGCATCAGGCCATCAAAAAGGCAAAGGGCCGGGCCATCTGGAGGGAGATGGAGGACAAAGGGATTATTGTCAGGTCCGCCGGACGGGAAACCCTTGCTGAAGAGATGTCGGAGGCATACAAGGATGTTGCGAATGTTGTCGATTTGGTTCATAAGGCGGGCATATCGCGAAAAGTTGCCCGGCTCAGGCCCATGGGCGTGATTAAAGGATAGGCGTCAAAGGCGCTGCATGACGGCTTTTTCATCATATCCGCCTGTTGCGGACTGTATTTTCCGGGTTAAGGCAAAAGCATATACAGCAATGCCGCCGCCGCAAAGACAACCATGCATCCCGGGAGCATCATTTTATAAATTCCCCACAAATCGGCTTTAAAGTATTCCCTTGTCAGGATGAGGCATATATGCACCGGGGACAGCAGCACGCCCAGAAAACCTGAAGCGAATGCGAATGATATCACCCCCGCCGGCGCGCTGCCCGCAATGCTAATTATCAAAGGGAACGTGCTTCCGACAAAACCGACCGTGATGCCCGTGAGCATCCCCGTGATGAAGGGAAGCAGAAAATATATTGGATACGCGGGGATGCCTTCATGAAGAAAGAAACCGCTCAGATTCTTCACCGCGCCTGAATTTTCCAGAACCTCTTTGAAAAACATGACCCCGATAATCAGATAGATCACATCGGGAGCAAAGCCGTGCTTCAGCGATCTCGCTACGGATTTGAGGTCGTACCTGTAGAATGCAAGCAGAAACACGGTGACGGCAATCAGAGCGTAGTGGAGCTCCACCCGGAACATGACGACGAGAAGAAGGACGGTCAGTATCGGCGCGAAGCTCCATAGTTTTTTCCAGGGAAGCCGCTCTCCGCCCGCCGCCGTGCCTTTCAGGCCGCGCAGTGAAAAGACAAAACCGCTTATAACCATTACGGCGGCATAAGCGAGGTTCAGGGCAATAAGGGCGTGAAGTTCGATCCCGGAAATGGCGGACGCAAGAAGAATGCCCGGGTACAACGGCAGGATGTATTCCCACGGATGCCTGAACCAGTAATTGATGAAACTTTTCTCCTCCTGACTCATTTTGACGCCGCGGGTTGTTTCATCCACCATCGGGGCGGAGAAGTAAGCGCCGCCGATCGAAGGCATGAGGCCTATGAGGAGGGGCATGGATACCGCAACAAGCTTCTTTTTTCTGAATATTGACTTGGCGGCCTGCGTCATTTCCGCAAGGACGTTGTGTTCTCTCAGAATCATCTCGAACATCCGGATAAAGGATAAGGCAAGCAGCAATTTGATCGTGACTTCGTTCAGGACCGCGCTTTTTGCCGTACCGACTATCGAGGGAAACGGCATCCGGTAAAGCACAAGCAACGCCGAGGCGGCGATCAGCATCGCAAGCCCGACGTTCAGCTTCTTCCTGAGCAGCAGCACTATGACAGCGAAGATAAAAGAGATCTTGAGCAGATCGGCCATTCAGCATTGTAGCACATTTATTGCGTGCGGGCGGGACAGCGGGGGGCTTCATTTGATTCATTTAATCTACACTCCTGTTGTAAAAATTCAACATAACCGGAGCAAGAGTGCGATGTGAACAGGAGGGATTATGGCATGGCGCGGCTACCTTGCAGTTGGAGCGCCCGTGAATGCGCCGATAAATTTATCGGCCCGGGATTTGACCGGAGGGCACGGGAGACCTTGAATGTATTGGATTTTTGCCTTCTCGTCAAAGGCGGATTTTGGTGAATGCCGTTTTTATGGAACGGCCGCTGGATGAATATGCCAAGATGGCACGGATGATTTGAATCGGCTGGCCCCTTTTTTGCTTTATCAAAAGCCAGCTATAGCAGTGGCAGCATTACAACTCATAACCGGGCGGTCAGGCTATAGCAAGTTTTAAGCTGTTAGGAATTTTTTAAAAGTGAACTATTTACGAATTAAAAGTGAACCGTTG
>CAZKLK010000167.1:0-3388 GCA_964553535.1 uncultured Nitrospiraceae bacterium | reverse complement strand
TTAAAGAGTTCACTTTTAAATTTTTCCTAACAGAATATATTTTTATCGCTATGTCCTATAAGTCGCGTTGACCCTGACATATTCCTCGGTCAGGTCGCAGGTCAAAACCTTCGCGGATGACTTTCCTGCGTTCAGGTCGATGATTATCCTGACGTTTTTCTCTTTCAGCACCCTGCCTGCTTCTTTATCCGCATGGTTTGATACACCCTTATGAACAACCTTGATTTTCCCGAAAGAGATATCGACTTTCTCCTCTCTGAAGTGTATGCCTGAATAACCGAGGGCGGCCATAATCCGGCCCCAGTTCGCATCATTTCCATAAAGCGCCGTTTTGACCAGTTTAGAATTGGCGACGGAAAACGCAGCTCTTTTGGCGTCAGCCTCGCTCCGGCCCCCCCTGACTTCTATCTCGACGAGCTTGGTCGCCCCTTCACCATCGCGCACAATGAGCCTTGAAAGTTCAAAAGCAACGGCGGAAAGCCCGCTTCGGAAGAGTTGGTACGAAGGGCTTTTCTCCGTAACCAGGCGGTTCCCGAGCATCCCGTTTGCCATAATGAGCACCGTATCGTTGGTTGACATGTCGCCGTCAATTGTAATTTTGTTGAACGATTCTCTAACGGCGTCATCCAATGCCTGATTCAACGCCTCCCGGTCAATTGCAATGTCGGTCATGAGAAAGCAGAGCATCGTCGCCATACGGGGACAGATCATGCCGGCGCCTTTGCATATGCCGGCAAGAATCCCTGTTTTCCCGTCAATCTTTATCTTTGTCGAAACAATTTTCGGAAATGTATCGGTCGTCATAATGGCGGCCGCCACATCCCGGATCGTGTATTTCCCGAGGCCGGCAGTCAAATCATTAATCCGCGGGCGTATCCGTTCCATAGGCAGAGGGGAGCCGATAACTCCCGTCGAACTGATGAAAACGCGCGAAGGTTTGAGGTTGAGCGCATGAGCGACAACCTCCGTTATTTCAAAGGCATCGCGTACGCCGGCTTCCCCGGTGCAGGCGTTCGCATTCCCGCTGTTGATAATTACCGCCTGTCCTTTGCGCGCCCGTATTCTTCGCATGCAGATCCGGACAGGGGCTGCTTTGACTTTGTTAGTGGTAAAGGCGCCTGCCATGCCGGCTTCAGTCACGGAATAGATCAGGGCGAGGTCTTTCCTGCCGGGTTTCTTGATTGACGCCTCAACGGCCGAAAATAAAAAACCTTTTGGCATTTTCATCAGGGGTATAAAGCGACGGCGTTCAGCGCAAGCGTCTCATCGAATCCCAGCATAATGTTCATATTCTGCACCGCCTGCCCTGAAGCCCCTTTTACAAGATTATCAATGGCCGTGACTATTATGAGGGTATTCGTCCGATCATTCAGCTTGAGTCCGATATCGCAGTAATTTGTTCCCCTCACATTTTTTACGTTCGGATAGCTTTCATGCGGCAGCACCCTGACAAAAGGTTCGCCCTTGAAGGTTTCCCGATATATTCTATCTATCTCATTGGCGGAGGCCGGCTTTTCAAGGCGCGCATAAACAGTTGTCAGAATACCGCGGTCAACCGGCAGCAGATGAGGGGTAAAATTGACGGTGACATCTTTCCCGGACAGCAGGGAAAGTTCCTGTTCGATTTCTGGAGTATGCCGGTGCGTGCCTACTGCGTAAGCCTTGAACCCCTCATTCACCTCACAAAAAGCGACTGAAATATCGGCTTTTCTCCCCGCTCCGCTTGTGCCTGATTTAGCGTCGATAACAAGAGAAGAGAGGTCAATCAGCCTGTTTTGCACCGCCGGCAGAAGCCCCAGCAGAGCGCCGGTCGGATAGCAACCGGGGTTGGCAGTCAGCCGGGATTTTTCTATCCTGTTCCGGTATATTTCGGGAAGGCCATACACGGCCTTCTTTAATGTTGACTTGAATGAATGGGGCGTCTTGTACCAGCGCTCGTATACGCCTGTATCCCTGAGCCTGTAATCGGCAGACAGATCTATAACCAGCTTGCCCTTCCGGCAGAAGTAGTCAACGGCGGCTTGCGATTCTCCATGAGGCAAAGCCATAAAAAACACGTCCGCCTTTTTTGCAACCGGTTCTTTCTTCAAATGTTCATATGCGAGATCAGGGCATGTCCGCAGATGAGGGAAAAGATCGTGAACGGATCTGCCGGCGGACTTTTCGGAAGTCGCACCGGCAATAACTATTTCGGGGTGCTGCGCGAGGATACGGAGCAGCTCACAACCCGTGTAACCACTGCCGCCGCATATGAAGACGCGAACCATCAGAAAGCAGAAAACAGACAGGAAACAGCAAACAACATTCTAATTCCTTGAAAATTTTCCATAATAAAATGTTTGTTCAAATTCCCTGTATTCTGTCTGCAACCTACTGCCTGCTAATTATCTCTTGGAGAACTGGAATCTCTTGCGGGCCCCTTTCTGGCCGTATTTCTTTCTCTCTTTTTCCCGCGGGTCCCGTGTCAGAAAACCTTCCTTTTTCAGCCGGCCCCGGAGATCACTGTTCATATCGACAATCGCCCGCGCAATTCCGTGTCTGACCGCTCCTGCCTGACCGGTGAGTCCGCCGCCTGCAACTTTTACCTTTACGTCATATTTGCCGGTGATGCCTGCAAGATCAATCGGCTGACGAATAACCATCCGGAGGGTTTCTCTCGGGAAATACACATCGGCCGGTTTGTCATTCACGGTTATTTCCCCGCTTCCGGGCGCCAGGGTTACGCGCGCCACCGATGTCTTCCTGCGTCCTGTTGCATTATACTGAATGTCCGCCATACGTTACTCCTTAATTATCTTAATAAGAATAAATGTTAGCCTGCTTTTACAGCAGTCGAAACTTCGGGTTGCTGCGCCTCATGGGGGTGTTTATCCCCCTTGTAAACCTTCAATTTTTTTATCATCGATCTCCCCAGTCTTCCCTTCGGGAGCATGCCCCATACGGCATCAGTTATTACCTTCTCAGGGAACCTGAAAAGACGCTCCCGGGCGGTTTCAGACTTAATGCCTCCCGGATACCCGGAATGCCGGTAATATATCTTGTTATCGATTTTCCTGCCGGTGAGTTTGATCTTATCGGCATTGATCACAATAACAAAGTCGCCCGTATCAATATTAGGGGTGTAATTCGGCTTGTTCTTTCCGAGCAGGTGATTGGCAACAGTGACCGCAAGCCTGCCCAGCACAATGTTATTCGCATCAATGAGATGCCACTTTTTCTGTATCTCGTTTTTTTTGGCAAAAAGAGTCCTCATGCTCACACCTTCCTTACATATTTTAAAGCTTTTTAAAATAATAAAAAAACGGTAGAAATGTCAACTTCAGACGGAGCCCGTGCCATCAACGAATTAAAAGTGAACTGTTTTCATCAAATTTATGAATTAAAAGTG
>CAZKLK010000166.1:0-3440 GCA_964553535.1 uncultured Nitrospiraceae bacterium | reverse complement strand
AGCCTCACATTTCAGGGCGTATAAAAGCCGTGCCGACTGCCGCCCTATGGGGCCTGTTGTAGTGGAAGGTCTGCGTCTATTATTCCGGCACTCCTATAAGAAGCGCGAGTCGGTTGGCTTCATGTTTCAAAAGCCGTTTTATTAATGTTAGAATTACTTCCCAGTAATATTCCCTGCTCGGAGGATAAAGAATGGACTATTTTTTGAATGAAGACCAGATCATGATAAGAGATATTGCAAGACAGATTGCGGAAGAAAAAATTGTACCGGTTAGGAGTGAGCTTGATGAGAAAGAGGAGTTCCCATGGGAAATAATGAAAGTCATCGCCCAGTCGGACCTGTTCGGACTTTTCATTCCAGAGGAGTACGGCGGACTGGGAAAGGGGGCTCTTGATTTATGCATTGCCGTCGAGGAGCTTTCCCGGGCCTGCCTTGGAGTCGCTACCTCCTATGCGGCAAATGCGCTGGGAGCCTATCCGATTTTGCTCTTCGGTTCTCATGATCAAAAGAAGAAATATCTCACAGATATAGCCAGTGGCAGCCGGCTTGCCGCATTCGGATTGACTGAGCCCAATGCCGGCAGCGATGCCGGAGGCATACAGGCGACCGCGCGGCCCGAGGGCAGCGAATATGTTATTAACGGCACGAAGCAATGGATAACAAACGGCGGAGAGGCGGAAATTTATACGATCATAGCCATGACCGACAAGTCAAAGGGCGCGCGCGGCGCATCCGCATTCATTATAGAGAAGGGCGCCCCGGGATTTTCTTTCGGCAAAAAAGAAAAAAAGATGGGCATACGGACATCATCGACCAGGGAACTGATTTTCGACAACTGCAGGATTCCAAAACAGAATATTATCGGCAAGGAAGGGATAGGTTTTCTTGTTGCCATGAAGACGCTCGATCATGCGCGTGTCGGCGTCGGAGCGCAAGGTGTCGGCACAGCGCAGGGCGCATTTGATGAGGCTGTTAAGTTCGCCCGGCAGCGCGTTCAGTTCGGTCACCCTATCATTAGTTTCCAGGCGGTGCAGCACATGCTTGTCGATATGGCCACGGAGATCGAGGCGTCACGGGCTCTGGTATATGCTGTCGCACGCTATATGGACAGCGGAGCCAAGGATTTTTCGAAGGTTTCCGCCATGGCAAAAGTTTTTGCGACGGATATGGCTATGAAGGTCACAACAAACGCCGTGCAGGTCATGGGAGGATCGGGATATATGAAGGAATATTCCGTGGAGAAGATGATGCGCGATGCGAAGATCCTTCAGATATATGAGGGGACAAACCAGATACAAAGGAATGTCATCGGACAGGCCCTGATAAAAGAAGCGGCGAAAAAGTAAGCGGCAAACAGTATGCGGTGATCAACCGGGGACCGGGGTCCCCGATAAACCGCGACCCTGCTGATCATGTGCAAATCTACTTATTCCCGCCCGTTAAGGCATCCAAGTATAATTCTGTTTTTGCGTCCTGCATCGCCTTCTCGATGAACTCGGCAACATTTGTACGTGTATGGTCGTGCAGTAGTTTTTGTTTCAAACGCTCCCTGACAGAATCGAATGCCTCAACCTTTGAATCTTTCCGGTCTTCCACTTTAATGATATGAAACCCGAATTGTGATTCGGTAATTTCGCTCATCTCGCCGGGCTTAAGGGAAAATGCGGCATCTTCAAACGGTTTGACCATTCGCCCTCTGGGGAAGTACCCGAGATCCCCGCCCCTTGTTTTTGAGCCGGGATCATCCGAGACCTCTGCGGCCAGCCCGGCAAAATCTTCACCCTCTTTGAGCTTCTTCATATACAGTTCCGCATCTTCTCTCGCCTTTTTCCTTTCATCATCCGCCGTCCCGGCTTTCACAAGAATATGACGGGCCTTGACCATTTCAGGCGTTCTGAATTCATCGGCGTTGGCATCATAGTAAGCCTTGAGTTCAAAATCGGCAACGGTAACCTTTTCGGCTATCTCCCGTTTCAAATATTCGTTTGCGAGGAAGTTATCAACAAAGAACTGCAAATGCTCCTGGATTTCAGCATTTTTGTCAAATTGCTTCTTTTTTGCGAGATCCGATATGACAATACTCTGGACAAATTGTCTCAAAACAGTCTCTTTCAACTGCGGATTCATCTCAAGCATTTTCTGTCTTTCCGTATCAAAATAGTCGATAATCTTTTTGAATTCCGAAAGTTTAATTTTACGCTCCCCGATTTTGGCGACGACGGGATCATCCGCCGCAAAGACACCCGGATGAATGAGCAACACCGCCAGAAATAAAGTTCCTGTTAAACACAAAACGCTTCGCATACAACAGCCTCCTTTAATAATAAGTTATTTTTTGCGCTTCGCGGGCTATATAACCACAAAAGTACCGCGGTGTCAAATACCATTCAAACATGATTTCTGAGCATCAGTTCAAGCGGATGTGGATGGAGGTAATACTGTCTTAAGAGATACTGCTGATCAAATTGTCTCACGTAATGGTTAATGATAACAATCGGGACAATCAAGGGCGCATATTTTTTGTGATACTGATCGATAATGCCGAGCAACTCCTGTTTATCTTCAGAGGTCAGATATTGTTTGAAATATCCTGTAATATGCAGAAGTACATTCGTATTTTTCCTGACTGTGGCGATGAGCCGGATTCCTTCCATCAGCAGCCGTATATATTTTTCGAAAAGTTCTTTCAGGTCATATTTTTTTGCATCGGCAACAAGTTGCCCGAGAGCAGTCAGGTGTTTGGCGCTATGGGACAGAATTAAGAGCTTGTGTTCCGTATGAAACGCGATCAGGTCTTTTACCGTTGGATTATTATTGAGAAAATCCTTCCATCTCCGGTAGACGAAAACCCTCTCGATAAAATTTTCCCTGAACTTGGGATCATGGAGCCGCCCCTCATCAATGACCGGGATAAGCGGGAAGTAACGCATGAATGCTCCGCCGAATATCCCGGCCCCCCCTTGGCGCGGCATTCCCGATGGCGTATAGACCTTGACACCGCCGATGCCGGAACTTGGGGATTTGCTCTTGAAGATAAAACCGCAGAGTTCTTCCCGTTCAAGTTCCTTCATTTTCTTGCCCGCCCATTTGAGCATGCCTTCAGTATGATCGATACCGGTTCTTATTGTGACAAGGCTGGGATATGACGGATCCCCAACCAGCCGCATGGCCTCCCTCGGGACTGACAGACCGAATTCGACTTCCGGGCAGACAGCGAACCAGTCAAAATAGATGCCAAGAGTGTCCGTTATATAGCGTTCCCGCTTGTGCCCTCCATCGTAGCGGACATTGTTGCCAAGAAGGCAGGAACTTATGCCAAGCTTAATTTTTTCCACAGCAAGGATATTGTATGATCATTTATTTGAACTTTCAAGCATGCATCCATAATAGTCAGGCGTCAAATTATCCGACACACAGGGCCAAATTTTTTATATGTTAGG
>CAZKLK010000165.1:0-3521 GCA_964553535.1 uncultured Nitrospiraceae bacterium | reverse complement strand
TTCACTGTTAAAATATTCCTAACACCTGAGCAAAGGCGCCCGTCAATGATGCCTTTATCGGGAATCTTCATTTATAATACTCCCAATGCCGCTGTTCGCATCAATAGACATCGGTTCCAACACCCTCCGGCTCCTCATCGGCGCGATCGCCGGAGGCAAAATCATTGCAACCCACACCGGCAGGCGGATAACCAGGCTCGGCAGCATGGTTGCCCATACGGGTTTTCTTCAAACCGGCGCAATGGAGGCGTCCATAAAAGCTCTCCGCGAATTTTCATCAACGATAGACCGGCATGGAGTCGCGGGCATCCGGGCATTGGCGACCAGCGCCCTTCGGGAAGCGCGTAATTCCGCCCTGTTCATACGGCGG
The DNA here is from genome assembly GCA_964553535.1 of uncultured Nitrospiraceae bacterium. Lineage (GTDB taxonomy): Bacteria > Nitrospirota > Thermodesulfovibrionia > Thermodesulfovibrionales > SM23-35 > JALHSV01. The sequence goes on along the minus strand of CAZKLK010000165.1, from coordinate 3,151 downwards.
GCGCGGGAAGAGACGGGAATCGGGATAGAGGTGATTTCCGGAGAGAGAGAAGCGGAACTGACGCTCAAAGGCGTCCTGCATGCGTTGGCGGCGGATGACGGCAGGACTTCGCGCCCGGAGCGTCCGGCCTTGCCGGAAGGCGGCGCAGACCTTTCAATCCGGAATCCTCTTTTCATTATGGACATCGGAGGAGGAAGTTCGGAATGGATTTTTTATCGGGGCGGGGAAATGACTTCCATGGGAAGCCTTCCCGCAGGAGTGTTAAAACTCGCGCAAAAATACATAACGTCAGACCCGGTTTCCGAATCCGACCTCGACCGGCTGAACCGTGAAATACTTTCCGCGTGCGCAGTCCTCGAAACAGAGGCAAAAGGCATTGATCCTGAATCGGCGCTGTTTATCGGCACAGGGGGCACATTCACAACGATCGCGTCTGTTGACCTGGGGCTTGCCGGCTACTCCCGCGATAAAATCCACATGCACCGCATCCCTCTTGAGAGACTCCTGAACATTCAGAAAACATTCCTGGGGCTCCCGCTAAAAGAGCGGGAAAAAATCCGGGGGCTTGAACCGGAACGCGCGGACTTGATTATACCGGGACTGCAATTTACAATGATGGTGATGAAATCGCTCGGATTCCGCGGGCTGATCATTAGCGATTACGGTCTGCTCGAAGGAGCGCTTCTTGAAATGAAGGAGGCAATTGAAGAAAGTTTTCCAGAGGCCGGAAAGCCTTAAACAGGAACCGTTCAGGCACTGTCCGGGCTGCGGTCACAGCCTCATTCACAGGCTCATTGCGGAGGCAGTTGACGCGTTGAAGATACGCGAACTGGTTATCGGCATCGCGCCGATAGGGTGTGCGGTTTTCGCCTATGATTACTTCAATTTTGATATGCTGGAGGTGCCTCACGGCAGGCCTCCTGCCGCGGCGACCGGCATGAAACGCTCCCTGCCCGACAGAATAGTTTTCTCGTATCAGGGCGACGGCGACCTCGCGGCAATCGGCATGGCCGAGATAATCCACGCCGCCAGCAGGGGGGAAAACATCTCCGTCTTTTTCGTCAACAACGCGACATACGGCATGACGGGGGGCCAGATGGCGCCGACCACCCTGCCCGGCCAGAAAACGACGACCACGCCGTTGGGCAGAAACAGCAGGACCGACGGGCGCCCTTTGCGCGTCGCCGAGCTTCTCGCCACTATTGACGGACCGTCCTTCATCTGCAGGACTTCTCTGCATTCGCACAAGAATCTTGCCATCACCAAAAAGGCCGTCGAAAAGTCCTTCAGGTGCCAAATGGAGGGGAAGGGATTCAGCTTCGTCGAGATCCTGTCGCCGTGCCCTGTGGACTGGGGCATGGCGCCCGGAGACGCTCTGACGTGGATTCAGAGAGAAATGATCCCGGTATTTCCGCTGGGAATATTCGCTGACAGATTCAGGGAGGCGGATTAGCTGGAAATCAAAATCATCATAGGCGGGTTCGGCGGACAGGGGATTCTTTTTTTCGGCGAAACCCTCGCCCGCGCGGGGATGATGGAAGGCCGTGAAGTTACCTGTTTTCCGTCATACGGAGCAGAGATAAGGGGCGGCACCGCAAACTGCACGGTTATTCTGTCAGACGCGCTTATCGGATCTCCCGTCGTCTCCCGCCCCGACATTTTGATAGTGATGAACGACGCGTCGCTTTGCAGGTTTCTGCCGCGGCTGAGGTCCAACGGCCTTTTCTTCTACGACTCTTCCCTTATCACTGCGGGCATCCCCCGCAATGATATCGAAGCCATAGGGATCCCCGCAACAGCCATGGCGGACAGTCTCGGAAATACAAAATCAGCCAATATGGTCGCTCTTGGAGGTTTGATCGCAAAAACAGGACTGGTGCGCAAAGAATCGGCATTTCTGGCCCTCGGGAGCATGATGAAAGACAGGGAAAAGGACCGCGCCGCGATCAATCAAAAAGCCATACAAAGGGGGATGGACTACCTTGAAAATACGGAAGGCAAAAATATCCGATCTTAAGCACGCCCACAGCCTGATCAATGAGTTCGCGAAGAGGGGACAGATGATCCCGCGCTCGCTGAATGAACTCTATGAAACATTGCGGGATTTTGTGATATGCGAGTCCGATGGCGCAATTTGCGGCGTCTGCTCTCTCCACATCATGTGGGAGGATTTGGCTGAAATACGGTCTCTCGCGGTGGAGAAGCGCTTCCAGAAACGCGGCATCGGCAGACGGCTGGTTAAGCACTGCATCGGGGAGGCAAGGAATATGGGCATAAAGAGAATATTCGCGCTTACCTATCACCCGGAATTCTTCAGGAAATTAGGCTTTGCCGATATCGACAAATCGGCTCTCCCCCAGAAGATATGGGGGGACTGCCTGCGTTGTCCGAAATTCCCGGAATGCGATGAAAATGCGGTAATTATTCATCTAAGTTAACGCGCCGGTAAAAACAGGTCCTGTTGCCGGTATGGCATGCGCCCGGCCCGTGCTGAACCACCTTCACAAGCAGCGTGTCCGCGTCGCAATCGTAGAATATCTCCCTGACCTCCTGCACATGGCCGGACGTCTCTCCCTTTTTCCAGTATTTCTGCCGCGACCGCGACCAGAAATGGGTGAAGCCCTTCTCAACCGTCATCCGCAGAGATTCCCTGTTCATGTACGCCATCATCAGGACTTCCCCGCTGACGGAATCCTGAATAATGGCTGGGATAAGCCCCTTATCGTCGTATTTCAGCTCCGGTTCCACAACCCCTCCTTTTGCTGAATTGCACGGCTTCACCGGCGGGTCCCCGTTTCAGGCCCGCGGCTGTGATATAATGATGATAAATTTTTAACCATGTCAAGCTTTTCATTTGGAGACGGCCCTCAGAAGGTTGCTGGAAAAGTGAAACAGCGCCTGAATGTTATTCTGACCCAGTCACTCTTTGTCATTCTGAGAGAGCGAAGCGACCGAAGAATTTCGCTCAGGGCGGGGACAAATGGATTTTTTCAGCAATCTGTTCGATGAACATCTGTGGCGGTTCAGATATATTAAGGGTTTCAAAATTGAAATTACATGAATCAGAAAACAGCCCTGTACCCTTTGCAAAAGAGGGATATGAACAGCAGGGGATGCAAAAAGCGGGATCGCCGCGCTCCCTCCGGTCGCT
>CAZKLK010000164.1:0-3583 GCA_964553535.1 uncultured Nitrospiraceae bacterium | reverse complement strand
GTACCCAAATCCAGCGATAAGAATTGTCATTGCGAGTGCAGCGAAGCAATCTCGTGGTATGAAAGGAGATTGCCACGCACCTTGCAGGTGCTCGCAATGACGCGTTTATCAGTCGTCCGAGATAGTTATCGCTGGATTTGGGTTGTAATATATTGATTATTAAGGTGGAAAATACAACAGTGACGCGGTTTTTGTGGAATCTGACATATGTTGTCATACAGATGAATATGACACCCGGTTCTTCTTCTGTACAGACATAGGACGGATAAAGGAATCAAGGATTAAACTTTGATACGCTTGCAAAATAATCTGCACCTGTTACAATGAAATATCGCGGGCGCCGCATGTCCAGCTTTATGGCAACAAGATGGCAAGCCCGTAAGCTCTTTGTGCCGGATTGCAAGGATATGAATCTTCGAAACAAGAGGCGTCAATCAATGAAGACTTTTGCGGTTTTGCAGCTTTCAGGATGTGCCGGATGCGAGATGTCGCTCCTTGAAGCCGAAGACTGGACGAAGCATTATACCCTGGCCCACCTGCCGCTCGTCATTTCCTCTCACGACATCCCTGAAGTGGAAGCGCTGCTCATCAGCGGCGGCGTCCGCACCGATGAGGATCTCTATAACCTGCGCAGGTCGGTGAAGAAAGCTCAGCAGGTGGTCGCAGTCGGCACCTGTGCCATCTCCGGCGGGGTTGCTTCCCTCGGAGACCGCGAAGATGTGCGCGGGCTGTTTGCGGTTGATGAGAACAGGAGGCATCTCCCGCGCCTGCTTCCCAAATGCCATCCGATAGATACATTCGTGAATGTCAGCTTTTACCTTCCCGGCTGTCCGCCCACCCCCAACCTATTCCTCGTCGCTCTCTCCGGCAAGGGCGATTTCAAGAGCAGCAAGATCGTTTGTGTCGAGTGCGGAAGAAAGAAGGTGAAAGAGATACGTCCGGGCGAACTCGCCGGTTTCCGTCAAGGCAGCATGAAATCCAATGTTTGCCTCATTAAACAAGGTTTTCTCTGCATCGGTTCCTCAACGCGCAACGGATGCGGGGCTCCCTGCCCACGCGCCGGATTCCCATGCGTCGGTTGCAGGGGGCCATCCGACATCCTCATGGAGAAAGGGAAAACAGCCTGGCTTCAGAGCATCCAGCGGATCTTTGACGCCCTAACCGACATACCTGCCGGCGTCATAGACGAGGGGTTGCGCTCTCCCCAGCTATCCATGTTCCTTTTCCAGTTCTCGGATTATGATGGAACGACACGTCCGACAAGGCCAAAGGAGAAAATGATCTGATATGCCGACATTGAAGTTTCCGCTCAGCAGGATTGAAGGACATGCACAGGTGGTTGTCGAAGTGCAGGGCGGGAAAGTAGTCTCGGCGCATTTCCAGGCGACAGAGTTCCGGGGGTTCGAACATTTTGTAAAAGGCGTCCCGGCAGAGGACATGGTGGTTATCGTGCCTCGAATCTGCGGCGTTTGCTCGACAGCGCACCACGTTGCCGCAGTGGAGGCGCTGGAAGACGCATATGGCGTCACTCCGCCTCCGCTCGCGCAGAATATCCGCGAACTCCTCCTCCTGGGTCAACTCATCCAGAATCAGGCGACCTCTCTATTCATATTCACCATGCCCGACAGGCTTGGCACCGAGAGCATCTTCCAGACGCCGGCTCAAACATATAAAGACCAGCCGCTGCCGATTGCACAGGGCGTTGCACAGGTCAGAAAAGCGGGAACGAATCTCATCAAGATCGCGGGCGGCCAGTTCATTCATCCCGTGAAATCAGTCGTTGGAGGCACAACGAGTGGAATTACGCAGGAGGAGGTTGATGCATCCAGAACCGAAGTCGAAGCAGCGCTCCCCGTAGCCAGCCGGCTGTTTGACTACTATATCGAAAAGACGCACGAGCTGCGGGAACGTATCGGCACCCTCGGCGACGATGCGGCTGCCTATTACATTGCCGCAGTCGGCGATACAAGGCAGGATTACACCGGCGACAGGCTTCGCCTGATGAATGCCGACGGCGCGATATGCGATGAGTTTCCGGCAAAGGACTTCTGGTCGCATCTGACCTATGAAGAGACGGACTACAGCTACTCGGGGAAAACGAGTTACCGGGGGAACGTCATCCGTGCCAACAGCCTTGCCCGTGTCAATATGGCAAAATCTATGGGAACCCCGCATGCCGACTCATATCTCAGGAAGTTCAAGGAGACATTCGGTCATCCGGCGCATGCGATCCTGTTATTCGACATTGCGCGGGGCATCGAGCTCGTTTACGCCCTCGAACGCGCCGGCGAGATTCTCGCCGGAACGCTTGACGGAGAGGACACCCGCGTCGGCTTTACCCCGCGGGATGGTGAAGGCCACGGACTCGTAGAGGCTCCCCGGGGGCCGCTCATCCATCACTACGTCATTCAGCGGGGACTTATTGCGAAGGCGGATTTCATCATTCCGACCGTTCACAATGTCATGGCGATCGAGCGGGCGCTGCGGGTAGCGGCGGAACGGTATATCACGGCCGAGCGGATAGATATGGAGCTTGAGCGCGCGGTGGGGAGGGTTGTGCGCGCATTCGATCCATGCATCGCCTGCGCCACCCATTAAAAGGAACGGGTTCAAGATAAATACGGCTATATGGAATTAATCCCTGATATCGAATCAAGCGATATTATACTGAAAAATAACTGGGTGTTATCTTACTTTTTCCACCCGGAATTTATCCATGGCAAGCGGGAAGCCTGAATATTCAGGCTTCCCGTTGATTATGCCAAAAGACTATGCTAAAAAAGCAGATTACTCGAAATACCAGTAAACCTTGGTCCTGCCCCATCCCTTGCTGCCCGGATACTGGGCGTCCTGGCCAAGCACGGCCTGTGTCACTGGTTGGCCGCTGTATATTGCGGGCATCGTGACCTTGAAGGTGTTATGCTGACCAAGCTTAGGCGTTCCAACCCAAACCGCGTCCACATAGCCAATCACGTCATGCCCATTCCATAAGCTGACAAACGGCGATGCCACCTCGCCAACCCATAAAGGGGTATATACGGAGGCGGTTATGGTCTTGCCCTTTACCACATTGAAACTGTTTGTTGTTATGCCGCTGAAATTCGGGAAATCTGTTTCATATGCCCCCGGCGTGGCCAGGATGGTTCTTTTATACTCACCGGCAGAATCATCCGTCTTTGTAATTTTAACAGTGTAAATGGCTCCCGAGTACGGGAAAACATCCTCCAATTCAAGCTTAAACATCCTTGCCGGCGTAGGTTCCAGCCATTCGATAGCAGAGCATTTCACCGGAATGCTGTCTGTTTCATCGCATATTTTTGCAACTTCCATGCTTCCGGCTATGCCGGGGCCCTCTATGGTTGCGGATTTTACTTCATCCATATAATCGCTGACTTCAACTCTCAAGGTCTTTGTGTGAGAAGTTCCTGATGCGCGCACGTGTTTTTCCCATTCGGAATCAACCTCGACCTCGGCTATCTCACCATTTCCTTTAACAACCCATGCGCCCCCTTCATTCTTGAAATCAAGAACTATGCGATGCATGCCCCCGCTTGCGCGAGTAAGCCTTGATCTTCCTTGAAGT
>CAZKLK010000163.1:0-3592 GCA_964553535.1 uncultured Nitrospiraceae bacterium | reverse complement strand
CTATCCTCAAACGTTTCCGTCAATCCGTGCTTGCCGCTGCCTGTTCAGGACGGCTGACAGCGGATTGGAGAGGGAAAACATCTCGCGCGATTAAGGGAGACGATTTGCCCGCAGGCTGGACTTGGGCGACCGTTGAACAAGTGCTTCCACGGGGCGGTATATTTGATGGCCCATTTGGCTCCAACCTGAAGACATCTGACTATACAACTGCCGGGGTGCGCGTCATTCGGTTGGAAATCATTGGGCATCTGAGGTTCATTGGCGAGAAGGCGACACACATCAGTACAGAAAAATATGAGAAACTGAAGAAACATACAGTTACAAAGGGAGACCTTATTTTTGCCTCGTTTATTGATGAGGAGATTCGGGTATGTCTCCTGCCAAAGTTAAATTCATTGGCTATTGCCAAGGCCGATTGCTTCTGTTTGCGATCTCGCAAAGAGTTAATCGATCCGCAGTATATGATGTATCAATTGGCCAGTCGAGAATCCTTTGACAAACTTTTAGAGGATGTTCATGGAGCGACGCGTCCGCGAATAAACACGACCCAACTGCGCAAATTAGAAATAAGACTATGCCCCCTCCTCGAACAGCAAGAAATCGTCCGAAGGGTAGAGGCGCTTTTCAAGAAAGCCGATGAAATTGAAGTGCGATACAAAAAGGCAAAGGCGTTTGTAGACGGACTGACTCAGTCCATCCTTGCAAAAGCATTCCGTGGCGAGCTTGTGCCGCAGGACCCGAACGACCTGCCTGCGCCGCGGCCAGGAAAATGGTTTATTTATGCCCTGGAATGTGAAGATGGCAGTATCTACATAGGTCAAACACACGATATCGAACGCAGATGGAAAGATCATGCGTCAGGGAGAGGGGCAGAATGGACAAAAAAGCACCTTCCCAAGTGTCTTGTGCATTGGGAAGTGTTTGAATCTCTGGAGTCTGCTGTTGCACGTGAACAGGAATTGAAGACAGGGTTTGGCCGAAAATGGCTCAAGCGTGAGTATGCAGCCGGCCGGACGCGGCAGGCAGGCGAACCGGCTTCGGTTCTGCTGGAAAGGATAAAAGCTGAAAAAGCCAGAATGAAAGAGTCACAGAAAAAAGAAACAAAACGGAAGAGGAGTTCAAAATAGAGGTAATTGTATCTGATATAATTAATCAGAAGCTTACAAAAAATCGGAGGTTGTCGTGGCAGAATATGCCGTTTTAAAAAATGCGCCTATCATTGAAGCGCTTATTGATATCAGCATCAGAATGAAAGACGACCTTCGTGTTGAGCATTTTGATACCCTCGCCGATTTGATCTCAAATGAGTACCCCGAGAAAAAAAAGCGCCACAAGTGGGAAGGAAAACTGGAATTTAAAAAGGGGGAACGACCCCTTTCTGACGTCTCAGAGACTGTTGACGGTTATATCTTTTCTTCTGCGGATAAAAAGCAGATTCTTCAAACAAGGTTGGACGGTTTTACTTTCAGCAGGCTTAAACCTTATGAGACATGGGACATATTTCGTAAAGAAGCTCTGAGGTTATGGAAGAAATATGCTGAGATAACCTCTCCCGAAATCACGCGGGTTGCTGTGCGGTTCATCAATAAACTGGAAATCCCTCTCCCAATCAGTGATTTCAGCGACTATCTGACGGCAGCTCCTACTGTGCCCGCATCTTTGCCCCAGAGTGTAAGTGGCTTCCTAACCCGGGTGGTTATTCATGAACCTTCAATTGATGCTGCGGCTATTATTACACAGGCATTGGAACAGATCGTCAGTCCTGATATTCTGCCTATATTGCTGGATATCGATGCATTTAAACTGAAACCAGAAGGAATAAGCGAAACAGATGCATGGCAGATACTTGAGCAATTACGTAATTTTAAAAATACGATATTCTTCGAAAGTATAACTGAAAAAGCAAAGGAGCTCTTTCTATGAATATTGTTTCACTGAGCAGGTATTCACCGGGTATCTATCGCAACTCCGAATTCAGCAAGAAAACATTCTGGCAATCAACAGCGTCAATCGGGAGACCTGTTGAAGAAGCTATCGAATCTTTGATTGAGCTTTATCGCCAATGTTCGGAGGCAGATTGGGATGGATACGGTGCAAATCCTGTTACAAAAGAGGCAATTATCGAAGCATCGGCATTCATTTACCTTCTTCCATCAGACTTTCCTGTGCCGAATACCATGGCTGAACCGTCCGGTGAAATAGCGTTCGAATGGTATAAAAACAAAAGGATGATTTTTATTATCAGTTTTAACGGGAAAAACATGATTTCCTATGCAGGGATATTCGGGGGCAATAAAGCGCATGGGTCCGAATATTTCAGCGATACGATACCACCTGTCATCCTTGAAAATCTGAGGCGTCTGAATAAATGAGGGCAAATATTTTTGCTTAACATTGACCCTTCTGAGCCTCTGTCTCGATTTATTCTTAACAAAAACGACTATAGGTCAGACGGTACAGTTCGACATCGTCTTTTTCTCCCATCTCCAAAAACTGCCCAAACATCGGTCTTTCGGATTGTAGGATTATCAGAGAATGCAATCTGGGAAATAGGTGATAATGAAGTTGCACAGAAACGGAAACCTCCTTTATCTCTCATAGGACGAGCTGATATTTCTACTCAGCAAGTTCTCAAAACAGGATTGCATATTGACGTTGATGATATCCCTCCTCGACATGCCAATATTATCGACTGGCCAATAGAACCATCAGCGCAGAGATTGATTGCAATGGAATTGGCCGAGAATGCACAACTCCATCTAAAAAATGAAAAAAATTAAGGATATTCCCGCTTTCGACCGACCCCGTGAAAAGCTTCAACAGAAAGGAGCAGAGGCTTTATCCGATCTCGAATTAATGGCAATCCTTTTGGGCAGGGGAACGAAAAAGCACGATGTCTTGTCAGTGGCAGATAAAATATTACATGTCCTTGAAAGTAATAAGGGAACCGCCAGCATTGATGATTTGCAAAAAATCGAAGGCGTTGGCTTAGCTAAGGCAACGCTGATAGCCGCTGCATTTGAATTTGCCCGTCGCAGGATTCATCCGGAGGGGTTGAAGATTTCTTTTCCTGCTGACGTACTGCCGCTAATCAGACATTATGCCGACAAAAAACAAGAGCATTTCATCTGCGTATCCCTCAATGGAGCTAATGAGATAATTACAAGCCGGGTTGTGTCTGTCGGCCTGGTAAATAGGACCCAGGTTCATCCGCGGGAAGTATTTGCTGACCCAATTACGGACAGAGCATCGGCTATCATCGTAGCCCACAACCATCCTTCAGGGGGCCTGTCTCCAAGTAAAGAAGATATCGAAATCACTAAACAGTTAAGGGTAGCAGGCGAGACTCTCGGTATCAAACTCCTTGATCACATCATCTTCCATCAAAGAGGGTATTATAGTTTTCTGGAACATGGAGAGCTGCAGTAAGATATACCGTAAAAGAAACCTTTTATAAATCCTTGCTAATAATCGATCCCCTGCTGCGGCTTTATGCCCTGACGAAAGGCGTGCCTTATCTCTTTCATCTCCGTAACCGTATGCGCCCTCTTGATAACCTCCGGATGCGCGCTCCTGCCTGTGAGGACCAAAT
>CAZKLK010000162.1:0-3618 GCA_964553535.1 uncultured Nitrospiraceae bacterium | reverse complement strand
ACGAGATTGCTTCGCTGCACTCGCAATGACAATTCTTATCGCTGGATTTGGGATATTTATTATTCAGAGGCGTGTCTTGACAGGAATGATTGGTGTTGATAGTTTATTATAAGTATGTTCAGAAGGGCCTTTGCGGGATGCCCGTGGATTAATTGCCGGGCGTTAACGTGAAAATTTAAAAAGGAGGTTTTATGAAAAGAATTATCGCGGTTATCTTGGTTGTTGCATGTTTCCCATTGCTTTTCAGCTGCACACAGTATCATGCTCAGGGCGCGGGGACAGGCGCAGTCATCGGCGGAATCGCAGGCGCAATTCTTGACCACAGAAACCCGTGGCGGGGTGGAGTCATCGGGGCCGCGCTTGGGGGAGCTGCAGGGGCGACTTTTACGGATGTATCCATGAGGGCTTCGCAGGAGGCGGCTGCCACAGGCAATCCCGTGGCGTATATGACGGAAGACGGCAGGGGTTTATACCGCGCTGACCCGCTGTCATATGATGCCAGGACTAAGTGCCACAAAGTTCATGAAAGGGTTTGGGAGGAAGGCAGACTTATAAAGGATCAGGTCAGGGAAGTATGCGAATCGGATAAGGTTGAGAGGAGATATTAGCATTAACGGCACGCCGCATGAATAAATCCCGCGGCGTGCCGTTGAATATCGCCCGAATCCGGTGCAGGCCTTTCAAAAGGCTGATGAAAATGAAAACTTTTATCGCGCAGCAGCCGGGGATTAGTAAACTATCCCGGATTGACCTTCAACTGTATTCTGAAGAAGTCCCGTAAGGCTTCAGGGCTCATTACAGGTTCATAACATACTTCACCTGTACATGGAATTACGCATCCCGTATCAGCTTCATAAACATAGCTCGTATAGGGATAAAACAAAGAATGCGCTGTTTCCGATAGCGGGCCTGCCGGCGAGGTCCGCAGGGTTAATTTGAGCATGTGAAAATATGCGTCCAGTGCACAAAAGAAATATCCCGCATAAATGCCCATCTCCTTCGCCTGAACAGAGAAAATCTCCAGGGCCATTTCCGCAAGCCGTTTATATTTTGTTTCCCCCGTGGCTAAATGTAATTTCAAAAGGAGTATGATTCCGACTGAGTTTGCTGAAGGATGGGGAATATCCTCAGCCAATTTTAGCCTGACGCCGAGCACTTCGGTATCAGTATCAAAAAACCCTCCCTCATTTTTATCCCAGAATTTTTCAATGCAGGAATCCATAAATTTAACCGCGGAATTCAAATGGTTCTTATCGCCTGTGATTTCATAAGCGCTGATCAGGGCTTCTGTCAGGAAAATATAATCATCGAGGACAGCGCTTATACGTCTTGAATGAAAAAGCTCATTGTTTGCATAATGATCTTCCAATATCCTTCGGAGGCTTTTTAGGGCGAATTCTTTCAGATTCTCGTCATGCAGAACTCTGAAAGCCTTAATAAAAGAAGTAATCAGTAGGCCATTCAAAGATGTGTATAAAGTCTTGTCGACATAGGGCGATACCCGTCTGGTTCGCTCTCTTAAAAGTTTTTCCTTTCCGGATTTTATTTTTTCAATAACATCCCGTTGATCCATTCCAAGGGCGCTGGCAATTTCCCTATCGCCGGTTGCAATAAAGAGGACTTTTTTTGATGCGTCATGATGCGCGGAACCACGGTCATGCATAAAATGAAGCGTCAAAACCTGATATTCCTCCTCGCTTAGAACATTTCTGAAATCCCTTTCCGTCCAAGTGAAATATCCGCCTTCGTCATCGGGTGTGACGTCAGCGTCCTGACTGGAATAAAAACCGCCTTCAGGGTCCGACAGGATATCCGCCAGAAAATGAACTATGCCGGCGGCGACTTCTCTGAAATATTCGTTGCCCAAGACGCTGTATGCGTCGAGATATATTCTCAGCAGCCAGGCATTGTCGTCAGCCATCTTTTCGAAGTGCGGTAAAATCCATGCCTCGTCAACGGAATACCGATGAAAGCCGCCTCCCAGTTGGTCGTGGAATCCGCCTTTCGCCATTCCTTCAAGAGTTTTGCTTGCCGCGGCTCCAAAGGAATGCATTCGCTGAAAATAATATCTGTTCAGCAGAAGTTGCAGGGCGCCCGGCATCGGGAATTTTGGGGCGGAACCAAAACCGCCGTGTGACGTGTCAAACTGAGTTAGTATTTTAATGACGGCGTCATGTACTGCCGTCTCCTGTATCCGCCCTTTGACGAGCGGGGTTTGTCTGAGCGCATCTGTCAGCGTGCGGCTGTACTCAGCCGCATGTTCCTTTTTTGATGAGTAGAAATCAGCGACTGACTTTAACACTTTCTTAAATCCCGGGCCGCCGGGGGCATCATCGGGCGGGAAATAAGTGCCTCCGAAGAAAGGCTTTTTATCCGGCGTCAAAAAGACACTGAGCGGCCAACCCCCGCCTAATCCCATGGCCGAGACCGCATTCTGAAATCTCCTGTCGATGTCGGGTCTTTCATCCCTGTCGAGCTTAATGCATACGAAATAAAGATTGAGGAGTTCAACAATCTGATCATCTTCGAAGCATTCCTTTGCCATGACGCGGCACCAATGACACCAGACGGCTCCGGAACTGAGAAAGACCGGCTTATCCTGCTCACGTGCGCGCTCAAAAGCTTCATCAGACCACGCATGCCAATGGATTTTCTGCTGCGCGGCGTGTCTCAGGTACGGGGATTTCTCCTGGAACAATCTGTTCACAGGGAACTCTTGTCAAAAAGGTGCGGCAGCGTTTCAATCATCGTGTATCTTCTTTGACCTCTGACTGCACAAACCTCATGCGCCTTGCCAGTTCCCTGAGGGCATCGGCAATATCCATGCCCTGATCGACGAATTCTCTCACCACCGCTGCTTTCGAGAGATCGTTAATGATCTTTTCGCTTGTTTCGTCGGTAAGACAGACGTTTTCCCCCGTTTCCATCTGCTGCGAGATACAGCCTTCTATCTGTTCAGGGGTATATTTCTGTGCGACTTGCCGTATGTGCTTTATGTCCATTTTTTGTGATATTCATTACAATACATCTAATAGATAGATTATGATCAAGCGCTGCGATGGTTACGCTTGATTCAATATTATAGAAAAGTTCATGGAAATGCAAAAAGGTGAAGGTATAGCGTATGGAAGATTCTGAATTCCAGGTCTTGGAACCCCGCGAAAGAGTCGGTCTCGTTGTTGTTCTTACCGGACACGGAAAAGGCAAAACTACATCTGCACTGGGGATTGCGCTGAGGGCGGCGGGACATAATATGAAAGTTTGCATAATCGGTTTTATGAAGGGAACTATATATTCCGGCGAGATTGACGGCGTCAAGAGGCTTGCACCCAATGCGGAACTCCACCTGACCGGCATCGGGTTCTGCGGGATAAGGGGTGATCAACATTCTTTCGAAGAACACCAGGCGAAAGCACAAGATGCGATTAAACTCGCAAGGGAGAAAATCTCCTCGGGGATATATGACGTAGTTATTCTTGATGAAATCAATAACGCGCTGCAATTAAATCTTCTTGATCTGCCCCGGGTACTGTCCCTGATTGACGAAAAACCCCCGCTTTTACATTTGGTCCTCACAGGCAGGAGCGCGCATCCGGAGGTTATCAAGAGGGCGCATAC
>CAZKLK010000161.1:0-3649 GCA_964553535.1 uncultured Nitrospiraceae bacterium | reverse complement strand
AGACATGGCAGAGGTGCATCTATACGTCTGCATTTCGCTCATCTCCTTGCTATCTACCCTTCGATCAACAGTTCACTTTTAATTCGTAAAGAGTTCACTGTTAAAATATTCCTAACAACCGAATATTGGAAACAAGTTCCCGATTTTTTCAAAAAAAATGCAGCTGACGTTTATGAATACCATATTCTGCTTTCACTTCAGACATTTACAGTTATCGGGTGCAATTTTGTGAAGGAAGACCTTAATATTTGACAGGCCGCATTCAAACATGTAGATTACAAACGTGCACAGTTTTTTTATGATTATAGCGGAGTAGCAGGAGAAAACGGGCAGTGTCGCAATCAACGCGAAATCAGCCCCCCCGGGGAGCTCATATATTCTCTCTCTCTGAATTAAACGCGGCTATCAGAACATCAATTGAAACAGGGTGCCCTGAAGCTGTCTGGGTTGTGGCTGAAATATCCGATATCAGGTGTAATTCAAAAGGGCATTGCTATCTGGAACTGATAGAGAGGGAGGGCGAGAAGACTATCGCACATATCAGGGCGAATATATGGGCATATGCATTCAGAAGCATAGCTTTCAATTTTGAGAAGGGAACCGGAGAAAGCCTGAGGCAGGGTATGCAGGTGCTCCTCCGTGTCAATGTTGCATTTCATGAAGTATACGGCCTCAGTCTTAATATTAAGGATATCGACCCCGCCTATTCTCTGGGGGAAATGGCGCGTAAAAGGAGAGAGGTTATTGAACGGCTTGCTAAAGAAGGGTTGCTGCATCTCAATAAATCAATACCCTTGCCGTTAGTTCCCCAGAACATTGCCGTCATATCATCAGTCACGGCAGCGGGGTACGGAGATTTCGTCAACCATATAGACAATAACCCCTTCGGCTACAAGATTTTTCATGCACTGTATCAATCCTCCATGCAGGGGCGGGAGGCAGAAGCTTCTCTCATCGCCGCATTAAGAGAGATCAGGAAGCGCCGGAGCACTTATGACGCTGTCGTAGTCGTGCGCGGCGGCGGGTCGCAGATCGACTTAAGCTGCTTTGATACCTATGGGCTTGCCGTTGAAGTGGCTAAATTCCCGTTGCCTGTTATCACCGGGATAGGGCATGAAAGGGATGACACGGTAATAGATATTGTAGCCCATACGAAACTGAAAACACCGACAGCGGTTGCTGAATTTTTGCTTTCAGGCATGAGCAGTTTTGAGGAAAGACTTTTGCGCGCCAAGAAGACCTTGAACAATCTGGCAAAAGGGATGTTAGCAGAAGAAAACCACCGGCTCCGATATCTTATACATCGTTTCGGACACATCGTCAGGGACAGTTTCAGGGATGAAGCAAAAAAAACCGGGACGCTTCTGCACAGGCTTGCGCACGGGACGGCGCAGTCCTTGATCAGCAGCAATGCCAGACTGGAGCTTGGCATCGGCAGAATTTCCGGCGGATTGACCTTGCTCTTGCAGCAACAGAAAAGCAGGATAGAGCATTATTTGCAAGCTGTCAGGCTGCTTGATCCGGCGAACGTTTTGAAAAGGGGATACAGCATTACGTACTTTCATGAAAAGGCGCTCGGGGATAGTTCAGTGTTGCAGGAAGGAGATAAAATAAGAACCAGGGTTTATAAAGGGACATTCAGCAGCAGGGTGGAGGCCATTGGTGAAGAAAAATAAAATGACATACACGTCGGCAATCACGAAGCTCGAAGAGATTGTCAAGGAAATTGAATCGGGTGAAATAGATATTGACACTCTGACGGAAAGGGTGCGGCAGGCATCAGAACTGATACATTTTTGCAAGGAACGATTAAGAAGCACGCAGCAGGCAGTCGAAAAGACCTTGCTCGACATAGAAGCGGAAGACGGGAATGAGAAGTGATTTTATTCCTCCGGCGGCCGGTTGTGCATGAAGAAAATCAAAACTTTCAAGGTTTTTAGACACCCTGTTCACGGGTATCAGGCTGTGAAGTCCGGATTTTCCTGGCCCGGATTTCTTTTCACCGGCGTCTGGCTCATTTATAAAAGACTATGGTGGCTTGCCGCCACGTTTTTTTTGATATCCGTTCTTCTGGTGTTAGTTGAATCGGGATTTGAGCAGAAGGAGAATACTGCCGGCGTGTTCTTCGCAATCTGGGTGCAGCTGGGCGTTTATATCCTGGTCGGATTCAAGGGGAATGAATGGCAGGTGAATAATTTGCTGAATCGAGGGTTTCAACTGGTAGATACCGTGCAGGCGGAAACGCCGGCCGCGGCAATCGCGAAGATTGCGGGGGCGTGATTGTCGGCTTAAATGCTGTGTCCTCTCAACGAATGTTATTACGAATCCGGCGCTCCCGGTTTTGGGGTATCGATTGAGCGGCGCCCGGGACGGGCAAAGGACTCTAATGTTCCCCGCGGATCAGCGGAAATATTTTATCCCTGATCTTTTCGATGACCCTTTCCACCTCTGACCATGTCAACTCTTTTCTTGCGCCCTTTTCCTCGTAGCTGTCATCCCTGAGCTTGCGGCTCCCGAACCCCTCAAGGGGGTGTTGTTTAAGAAACGACTCGGGCAGTTCGTCGGGGAGGTCAACGTTATTCATGACTGCCCAGGCCAGGGTCCACGCCCTGGCAACATTTGTGATCTCATATCCTCCTCCGCCGAGGGCTATCCATCTGGGCGAGATATCCTTAATTTGCCTCACGACTTCGCAAAATCCGTTCGTGGTATAGTTCAGGTGGGCGAGCGGATCCGTGAGGAATGAATCGACGCCGAGCTGGCTTACAACAATGTCCGGCCTGAATTTATTGATCAGCGGTGACGCGACCTCGCTGAAGGCGTGAACAAACACCTTGTCATCAGAGTAAGGAGGCAAGGGGATGTTGACGGAATAGCCTTTCCCTTCTCCCTCGCCTATCTCATTTTCAAAGCCCGTGCCGGGGAAAAGGTGCAGGCCGGACTCGTGTATTGATATTGTCAGAACTTTGCTGGTGTGGTAGAAGGCCTTCTGCACGCCGTCTCCGTGATGCGCATCGATGTCAATATATACGACCCGCCTTCCTCTGTTGAGGAGGAATGATATAAGGACGACGGGGTCATTAATATAGCAGAAACCGGAAGCGCGCCCCTCAAGTGCGTGATGTAGACCGCCGGAGATGTTGAAAGCGAGCCGAACTTCTCCGCCATCGACAAGGGCGGCGGCCTGAAGGGATGCGCCGGTCACGAGCCTTGACCAATCGAAGACGCCTTTGAATACGGGGTTGTCTCCGAAGCCGAGACCGTAACGTTCCTGACCGGGCACTTCAAATCCGCTGTTGGCAGCCTTCAGGATGTCAATATAATCCGCGCTGTGAAAGAGCGTCAGATCGTCTTCCCGTGCCGGGCCCGCCTCGATAACACGCGCATCCTGAAGAGAGAGCAAGCCGTACGCCTTTATCAGGTCATATGTGAGCTTCAGCCTGAAGGGCTTGAGCGGGTGCCCCCGGCCATAGTCATACTTGGCAAAATCCTCAGAGTAAATGAAGGCTGTCTTCATGTACGGCACATTATAGCCCATATCCCAAACAATTATGAACAATCCTGATTTATCGGCGGCTGTGAACCGAAGTGCCGAATATCTTGATTGGAGGGCTGCAGTCTCATTTAAACAGACCGTTTGATGATCAGA
>CAZKLK010000160.1:0-3676 GCA_964553535.1 uncultured Nitrospiraceae bacterium | reverse complement strand
TCAAAAAGATTCCAACAGGCGGGAATGACAACGAGCGCCTTGTAATCAATCATTTTAAAAATGCGGGAATTCTATCATTCCTCACCAGGTCATCATATGTCTCGCGCTTCCTGATCAGGAAGTGCCGTTTCCCTTTCACAAGCACCTCTGCCGCCCGCGGCCTGCTGTTATAATTCGAGCTCATAGAATATCCGTATGCGCCGGCGCTCATGACAGCAAGATATTCACCCTGCTTAATCTTCGCAATCTCACGCTCTCTCGCCAGAAAATCGCCTGATTCGCAGATAGGCCCAACAATATCACAGAGGATTTTATTCCGCCTCGTTTTTACGACAGGCAAAATATGGTGGTAGGCGTCATACAAAGAAGGCCTGATCAGATCGTTCATCCCCGCATCTACAATAACAAACTCTTTTTCAGTCCCCTTCTTCAGATAAAGCGCCTGTGTCACCAATATGCCGGCATTGCCCGCAATGGACCTGCCCGGCTCCACAATTAGAGTAAGATTCCGCCCTTTCAGCAGCGGGAGAAGGTTTTTTGCCAGATCGCGGGGAACCGGTGCGTCCTCGTCCTTATAGGAGATGCCGAGTCCGCCGCCGACGTCTACATATTTCAGATTCACTCCCTGCGCATTCAGATCATCAATTAGGAGCAATAACCGTTTCAGCGCGTCGACAAACGGGGAAACCCTGGTGATCTGAGACCCTATATGTTTATGGACGCCGACGACTTTTATATTTTCAAGCTTAGCAGCAAGATTGTAATGCTCCAGGG
This sequence comes from uncultured Nitrospiraceae bacterium, assembly GCA_964553535.1. GTDB lineage: Bacteria > Nitrospirota > Thermodesulfovibrionia > Thermodesulfovibrionales > SM23-35 > JALHSV01. The sequence goes on along the minus strand of CAZKLK010000160.1, from coordinate 2,902 downwards.
CCGCATTGATAGGGATCCCGAATTTGTGCTTCTTCATGCCGGTCGTTATATACGGATGGGTCCCGGGGTCGATATCCGGGTTGATGCGCAACGCGATCGGGGCCTTTGCCTTCATGGCTCCCGCGACCCCGTTAATCTCCAGCAACTCATTTTCAGACTCCACATTGAACATGAGTATCCTTTTCCTCAGCGCAAACCTGATTTCATCTTCCGTCTTTCCGACCCCTGCATAGACGATCCTGCGGGCCGGCACTCCCGCCGACAATGCAACATGGAGTTCTCCGCCTGAAACGATGTCGGCCCCGCCACCGTGACTGGCGAACAATCTGAGAATAGCGGCATTCGGATTCGCTTTGACAGCGAAACAGACAATATGCGGGTAGCCGTCAAAAGCATTTTTGTAGGCCATGAAATGCCTGAGAAGGGTAGCGCAACTGTATATGTACAGCGGGGTGCCATAATGTTCAGCAAGTTCTCGCACGGGAATGTCTTCAGCGTACAATTCGCCTGCCCGGTACCGGAAAAAATGCATGGAAAGTCTCCTGTTACTATATTTTGTGCTCTATTTTTACCATAATTTTTACTTTTCCACAAGCTGAGGAGGGGAGGCGTCTTGGCGTTGATGCAGCGTTCTATGGTAAATTTTAAATGCAATATTTATGACATTTGGAGGTTCAATTGGGAAAGAATATCGTAGAGAAAATTTTTGAGAACCACAGGGTTTATGGCAGCATAAGAACAGATACGCCGGTCGGGTTAGCGGTCGATCAGGTCTACACGCAGGACGCTACCGGCACCATGACATGGCTTCAGTTTGAAGCAATAGGCGTGGACAGGATAAAAGTCCCGCTTGCCGTTTCATATGTTGATCACAACATGATCCAGTCCAACCACATGAATCCTGACGATCATCTCTTCCTCCAGACTGCCGCTGAGCGCTATGGCGCGCATTTCTCGAGACCCGGCAACGGTATCAGCCATCAGGTGCATCTTGAACGGTTCGCCGCGCCGGGCAGGATAGTTCTCGGGACGGACAGCCACACGCCCACAAACGGCGGCATGGGAATGATTGCCGTCGGAGTCGGCGGCCTTGACGCAGCGACCGTCATGGCAGGTGCGCCGTTCGAACTCACCATGCCGAAGGTCGTTCTCATCAGACTGACCGGCGTGCTTCCGCGCCCATGGGTCACTGCAATGGATGTGATCCTTGAAATTCTGAGAAGACTGACGGTTAAGGGCGGCGTGGGGAAAATTCTGGAATACGGAGGGCCGGGTGTCAGGGATTTAAGCGTGCCGGAAAGGGCAACAATCACCAATATGGGCGCGGAACTCGGAGCGACAACCTCCATCTTTCCGAGTGACAGGAGGACAAGACTTTTTCTAAAAGCCCAGGGGAGGGAATACGACTGGATCGGGCTTCGCGCCGACGGAGACGCCGGGTATGCAGATGTAATAGACGTCAATCTGCGCGATATGGAGCCGATGATTGCACAGCCGCACAGCCCTGACAATGTTGTCCCGGTGAGAAGCCTTGCCGGCACAAAGGTCCATCAGGTCTGCATCGGAAGCTGCACGAACTCTTCATACCAGACCATGAGGGCAGTCGCCTCTGTCCTTAAAGGCAGGGCGGTGGCGGAAGGCGTTAATCTGCTCATTAACCCCGGTTCCAAGCAGGCATACGAGATGCTGTCCCGCAAAGGCTGTGTGACAGACATGATCGCAGCGGGCGCGCGTATGCTCGAATCCTCGTGCGGGCCCTGCATAGGCATGGGAGGAGCCCCCGGGACCGGACAAATATCCGTCAGATCATACAACAGGAACTTCAGGGGCAGAAGCGGGAGCAAGGATGCCTTTGTTTATCTTGCCAGTCCTATGTCGTGCGCGGTTTTTGCCCTGAAAGGCGAAATGACCGACCCGCGGAGCGCCGGCCTGACGGTTGAAATCCCGAAAGAACCGGCACACTACATTATTAATGATAATATGATCATCCCGCCTGTCGAGAGGTCCTCCGGCGTGACAGTAATAAAGGGCCCAAATATCAAAGAAGTCCCTGTGAAAGAACCGCCCGGAAACAGCATTGAGGCGGAAGTCCTGCTGAAACTGGGCGACAATATCACGACGGACGATATTATGCCCGCGGGGTCGGCAATACTGCCGCTTCGTTCAAACATCCCCGCAATATCCGAGCACGTCTTTTCCGGAATAGATGCGTCGTTCAGCAAAAGGGCGAAGGATGCGAAATCAACGGGCGGCGGCCTGATTGCCGGCGGCGAAAACTACGGTCAGGGCTCATCGAGAGAACACGCAGCCCTTGCGCCGATGTTTCTCGGGGTGCAGGCAGTCATTGCCAAGTCTTTTGCCCGTATTCACAGGTCGAACCTGATTAACTTCGGTATCATTCCGTTTCTGTTCGAAAATGCGGCGGATTATGAAAACCTGGATAAAGGTGACAGGCTTTTTATAGACAATATTCAGCAGTCATTAAAAGGGAATCAATCCTTCAAAGTCCGCAACGAGACAAAACAGCGCTCATTCGCGGTCTCGACGAACCTGAACGACCGGGAGAAGGAACTGATTCTTGCCGGAGGTCTGCTCCCGAATACGAAGAAACTCGTTGGCGGCATTTGACAAGTCGTTCTTTTTTCAATTAGATTATTAGTCTGTTTTGGGCCGCTAGCTCAGCTGGTAGAGCAACGCCCTTTTAAGGCGTGGGTCGTTGGTTCGAATCCAACGCGGCTCACCAGATGCGTCCCCATCGTCTAGTCCGGCCTAGGACATCGCCCTTTCAAGGCGGTAACACGGGTTCAAATCCCGTTGGGGACGCCAATTTTTCTGCCTTGTAAAGTATTTTTTGGTTTTTCTGGGATTAGTGTGGACCGTCATTCCGGCGAACGCCGGAATC
>CAZKLK010000159.1:0-3727 GCA_964553535.1 uncultured Nitrospiraceae bacterium | reverse complement strand
AAAATAAAAGAATGAACAATTCCTATCCACAAGGTTCCCAGAAGAGGCAAAAAAATACCGCTGAGGGAATTACGGATTAATAACCCCGGGCAATACCTGCATTGTCAGAGTCTGAAGGATATCGAATTCAGTATATGTTTTATATCATTTATATGGAAGGGTTTTGAGAGAAAATAATCCGCCCCTGCCGTCAAAAAATCTGATTCTTTATCATCAACGCTCATTCCGATAATTATCAATGGCATATCAAGACTTCTGATTTTTTTGGTCAGGTCGAGCCCGTCCATTTCCGGCATATTAAAGTCTGTTAACAATAGGCTGCAGGGCCTGTCATTAAGCATTTTATCTTTAAATATTTCCAGCGCTTTTTTCCCGTTGCCCGCCGTGATAGTTTTATACCCGTTAGAGGAAAATAAATCTGATAGTAAATTCCTTATATGTTCTTCGTCATCCACAATTAAAACTTCTCTGATAAAAACGCTGCGCATGACAAATAAATTACAACTAAAAGTGTCAATTGTCAACTTTTTTATACTACTGTAAGTTGATAGACTTTATTATTAAATAAATACAAAATTGTATTGATTTCAATTTCAAATAAAGACAACTGATTGCATGGCAAAGGATTACAAAAAAGATGTTGGCGAAGCCATAAGGAAATACAGGCTTTCCGCCGGCATGTCTCAGATGGCACTTGCTGAAAAGATCGGCATCTCTTACCAGCAATTGCAAAAATACGAAAAAGGGACCAATAGCATTTCATTATACCGGCTGAAACAGATATGTGAATCCCTAAAAATTCCAGTCAGCTACATCCTCGAAGATTTGGAGCCTGAAAAAACAGCAGAGGAGATCAGCGAATACGGGCTGAGCAAACAAGAAAGGGCGGTTCTCGATCTTTTCCGGAGGATCGACACCGAAGACATAAGGCGTGGTTTGCTTCTACAGCTGAAAGGCATAGTGAAAATTTTAAAAAACAAATAGTGCCTCTCCATAAAATGCGGTTTCTGTTACACAAGGGGCCTTCGAGTCATGTCATCCTGAGCGTTCGACGGAGCTTACGCTGAAGTCTTGTCGAAGGGCGCATAACTTGTGATTTTCTGACTACGGCGACTGCTTCTCAGCCACCTTCGAGCGTATCAGCTCCTGCACCATTTCGGTTACCGTGCGGAAGTCCACCTTACCGCTCCCCATCTTCGGCAGCTCTTCGAGAACAACAAACTGTTTCGGAAGGGCGATATTCGGCAACTGCCCGGACATCTGTTTGAGTATCTTCTTTTCATCTATCTTTCCCGTCACCGCCGCGACAATCCTGACTCCCTTCAGGGCGTCAGGCACCTCGACAACCGAGCAGGTTACGTCGGCGGGCAGGCACCTTTGCAAAACATCTTCAACCTTTACCAGGGAGACCATCTCTCCGCCGATTTTGACAAACCGCTTCAGCCTGCCGCAATGCCACAGGAATCCGTCGGCATCCAGATATCCCATGTCGCCGGTGTCATACCAGCCATGGCGGATGCGCATGGAGGTCTCCTCGAAATCATCCAGATATCCGGGCATTACGAGAGGCCCTTTTACCAATATCCTGCCGACTTCGCCGGGCCCGCACTCTTCGCCGGTCTCGTAATTCTCGATGCGCACCATGACGCCGGGCAGGACTTTGCCTACGCTTCCCGGCCTGTTATGGTCCGGAGTATTCGTCGATATCACAGGGGAGGTCTCCGTCGCCCCATAGCCTTCGTAAAGAGTTTTGCCGTGCCGCTCCTCGAACTCTTCCCTCAGGACGTCCGGACATTTATCTGCGCCGCTTACAATCAGCCTGACGCTCTTGAAATCGTCCGCCTCAGACTTGCGCAGATACCCCCAGAGAAAGCTCGGGGTGCCGACCATGATTGTCGGCTTCTCATCGCGTACAATCGTGCAGATCGTTTTGAAGTCAAGGGGATTAGCATAAGCGACAATGGTCATGCCGAAATAGAGTGGCGTCCAGAGATTGACCGTAAGCCCGAAGACGTGGAAATACGGGAGGTTCGCGAGTATGACGTCCTCGTCGTAAACTGGGCAGGCCTTGCTGAAACTTTCGATATTCGAGGATATGTTCCGGTGCGTCAACTGCACAGCCTTGGGATCCTTCTCGCTTCCGCTCGTGAACAGGATGACAATGTTGTCGTCTTCATGCCCGCCGTGTATGACCCTGAGAATCAGAGGGAGCGGCAGTTTTGCCTTGAATGCCGCCTTCAGTTTATCCGCTGCAGACACCGTCCCCATGATGTCCTCAATGAACACCATGCCGTCGATGACGGGGCAGTTGATCTTTTCAAGAAGGGCCCTGGAAGTGATAATCGTTTTGAAGTTGCATTTTTTCTGGGCGTACATCGCGTTGTTCGCGGCGCCGGTCGAGTAGTTGATCATAACGGGCGTTCTCCCGCTCATAAGCGCCCCGAGGACCGAGAGCGCGCACCCGGCCGAGGTGGGGATCATGATGCCGAGGAACCCCCTCTCATACTTCCTGAATTTATCGGAGAGAATAAGCGAAGCGATCAGCGCCTTCGTGTAAGTGACCCGCTTGTCGGAGGTACGGTCAATAAAGGCAAGTTTATTGCCGTACCTCCTGGCTATCTTTACAAAATGCTGGTGCAGAAGCATCCTAAAATCTCATCGTAAGCTGGGCGCTGATGATGTCAATATGTGACTTGTACGAGCCTCTCAGCCCTCCACGCAATGCGTCCTCGCCAGTCGCCGTCTTTTCTATCTTCGGATCGTCGATAAAGAGATGCGCATATCCGAAATCAAGACTGAACATATCGGATAATTTATACCCCGCTCCCAGGGCCGCCCAGATGCGGTCCGCGTCGGGGACTCGCGGCGTGCGGTATTCCTTGTCGCCTATCGCCGATGTATCATACGCGGTGCCGATTCTGATTGTCCAGTTTTTGCCGGGCATATACGATGCCCCGAGAGAATACCGGTAACTGTCCTGCCATCTATTGACCGTCCTGTTCGGCGTAAGGCCGCTGTCGAAAGTGACGACCAGTTCTTCATATAGACTCCAGTTTGTCCAGGTGAAATCCGCCATGACCATCCACTGCGGATCGAACTGGTGAATAAAACTGACGGATATGCTGTCGGGCAGCGTAACATCTGCTTCTCCGCCGGTATTGCGGAAAGTCGGGCTCAGAGGCGCGGGCACATTCGAAAAATTCGCGTCGCCTTTGAGAGTATGTTCAATTCTGGAACGGTATGATACGCCCGCGCGCGTGTGATTGTTAAATTCATAGAGCAGACCGAGATTGAACCCAACGCCCCAGCTGTCCCCCTCGAGCTCAAAAAAACCATCGTTTTGCTGCGGCAACAACCCCGGAATGCGCATTTGAGCGCCGATGGTGCCGAAATCAATCATGCTTGAAAGCTTTGCCTTAACATATTGCGCGCTGAAGCCTCCGCCGATGCTCAGATTATCATTTATCTCATAGGCAACAGACGGATTGATATTGACGCTCAGCATGTCGGATTCCACCGCGTGGTAGCGACCCACCCAGTCCCTGTCATATTTCGTAGCCAGGCCGAACGGCGCGTTGACGCCTATGCCGACGGCAAGCCTGTCGCTCATCTTCCTGCTGTAATACAGGTTGGGCACAACTTTTGTCGGACCGGCCTCGCCGCCGTTTCCTCCCCGCAGAGGCGCGGTGGTAACATGAGTCGAGCCTTCATTCTTGAATTTCAGATA
>CAZKLK010000158.1:0-3775 GCA_964553535.1 uncultured Nitrospiraceae bacterium | reverse complement strand
ATGGCAGGTGCGATTTCATTGCTTGACAGGAAAGCGCGGAAGCTGTTAAAGTATTAGCACTTAAGCATCGAGAGTGCTAAATATGCAAATATTAAGCGAAAGAAGTAGAAGAATTTTGCACGCCGTAATCCAGAGTTATATCAATTACCCGGATCCGGTCGGATCAAGAATAGTGACCAAAAGGTATTCTTTCGGCCTGTCTCCCGCGACGATCAGAAATATTATGTCCGACCTGGAGGAAATGGGTTTCCTCGCCCAGCCGCATACGTCGGCGGGAAGAGTTCCGACCGACCTCGGATACAGGTTTTATGTCGATTCCCTGGTTAAAGAAAGCGATATGGACTCAAACATCGAGGTGGAGATTTTGCAGGGCCTTTACCAGAGGCTCGAAGTATTGAAAAATAACATTGATCTGCTGCTGAGTGAAACTACGAAAAGCCTCTCGATATTGTCCCATTATCTCGGCATAGCGATGTCCCCGACTCCCGACATGACCACGCTGCGAAAGATTAACCTTTTGAAGTACAGCGCCGGTAAAATTGCCGTTGTCCTGTTTACGGATGAGGGTACGATAAGGAACCAGATCATCGCCGTCGATTTTGATATTTCTCAGAAGGATCTCAACAGAATCGCCACATATCTTAATTCGGAATTCTCGGGGGATACTTTTGACGAAATCAAGTTGAAACTTGTTCAGGAAATGTCGAAGGAGAAGGTACGCTGCGATCATCTGATATCAAAAGCCATGAGAATATGCAGGGAAGCGCTCCATTTTCCTCTCAACGAGCTTTTTATATCAGGCCTCTCCGACGTGCTCGATTTGCCGGACTTTGCAGACCTGAAGACGATCAGGGAGCTTTCCAAGGCAGTTGAGGACAAGCATAACATTATCAAGCTTCTGGACAGGATAAGTGAAACGGAAGGCGTGAAGATCATAATAGGCTCTGAGAACGAACAGGATAGAATGAAGAAACTGAGCCTTGTCGCCTCGCCGTGCATGGATAACGACCGGACTGTCGGCGTAGTCGGCATTATAGGGCCCACGAGAATGAATTACGCAAAGGCAATCTACATCGTGGAGAATACGGCGAAGTTTATTTCGAGGATGATCGCGCGGAGGTAACGCTTCCGGCGAATGCGCTATGGGTGACGATAGACCGACTGTTGATAAAAACGTGACCGCTGCCGGGGAGCCGGAAGCTCCGGGGGCTTCATCTTCCGGCGAGGCGGCCCGTATTTCAGCCGGGCTGCAGGAGGCGAATGATAAATACCTGCGGCTCTACGCGGATTTTGAAAATTTTAAAAAACGCGCCGGCAGGGAGAGGGAAGATCTCATCAAATACGCGCATGAAAACCTTCTTCATGAGCTGCTTCCCGTCATCGATCACCTTGAAATGGCGCTCAGGCATGCTTCAGGAGATGTCGCGGCGGGGCTTGTCCAGGGAGTTGAGATCACCCTGAAGGAACTGAAAAAGACCCTGCGGAAATTCGGGCTGTCGGAGATAGAGTCCGGCGGCAAATCCTTTGATCCACTGATACACCATGCAATGGCTCAGGTTGAGAGGGATGACGTTGAAGAGAACACGGTTGTGGAGGAATACCGGAAAGGATATATGCTTAATGACAAGGTAATACGGGCGGCGATGGTTGCAGTGTCAAAAAAGCCGTCTGAAGAAGCGCGGGAGAAACGGACGGGGCCGCAGATGCACATGAAAGAGGAGGAGGAATAACAATATGGGAAAAGCTGTAGGAATAGATCTGGGAACGACAAATTCTGTCGTGGCGGTTGTCCAGGCCGGAGACCCGGTGGTCATCGCAAATCAGGAAGGCGCACGGACAACGCCGTCCGTTGTGGCCATCACGGATAAAGGAGAGAGGCTCGTCGGACAGATAGCCAAGAGGCAGGCCATAACAAATCCTGAAAACACGATCTTTTCGATCAAAAGACTCATGGGCAGAAAATACAATTCTTCCCAGGTCGAGCATGCGCGTAAAAGGCTTCCGTACAGGATAGTCGAGGCCGCAAACGGGGACGCCCATGTGGAGATCAGGGGCAAGAGTTATTCGCCCCCCGAGATCTCCGCGATGATTTTGCAGAAGCTGAAACAGGCCGCCGAGGATTATCTCGGAGAACCGGTGACGGAAGCGGTCATTACGGTCCCCGCTTATTTCGACGACAGCCAGCGGCAGGCTACGAAGGATGCCGGGAGAATAGCCGGCCTGAATGTCCTCAGGATCATCAATGAACCGACGGCTGCGGCGCTCGCTTACGGGATGGACAAAAAAAAGGAAGAGAAGATCGGCGTGTACGACCTTGGGGGCGGGACGTTCGACATATCCATCCTTGAAATCGGCGAGGGCGTCATCGAGGTAAAATCGACGAACGGCAACACCTATCTGGGCGGGGACGATTTCGACCTGAGGGTCATGGACTGGCTTGTGGAAGAGTTCAAAAAAGACCAGGGGATAGATCTCAAGAGCGACAGGATGGCTTTGCAAAGGTTGAAGGAAGCGTCCGAGAAGGCGAAAATCGAGCTCTCCACCGCCATGGAGACTGACATAAATCTTCCTTTTGTGACGGCGGATGCGACCGGCCCGAAACATCTGCTTATGAAACTTTCGAAGGCCAAGCTTGAGCAGCTTGTCGGCGACCTCATTGAAGGCACCACAGGGCCCTGCAAGAACGCCCTCGCTGACGCGAATCTGTCCGCGGCGGTCATCGATGAAGTACTCCTCGTCGGCGGACAGACGAGAACTCCGAAAGTCCAGCAGGTCGTTCAGAATTTTTTCGGGAAGGAACCGAACAAGACGGTGAATCCGGACGAGGTTGTCGCCGTTGGGGCCGCGATACAGGCTGCCGTTCTGAAGGGAGATGTTAAGGAGGTCCTCCTTCTTGACGTTACGCCGCTGTCTCTCGGCATCGAGACGCTGGGCGGGATATTCACGAGGATAATCGACCGGAACACGACTATCCCTACGAAGAAGAGCCAGGTATTCTCGACGGCAACCGATAACCAGCCGGCTGTTTCGATAAAGGTTTGTCAGGGCGAGCGCGAGATGGCAGCCGATAATAAGATGCTCGGAAACTTTGAATTGATCGGCATCCCGCCTGCGCCGCGGGGCATCCCACAGATTGAGGTGACGTTCGATATCGATGCAAACGGGATATTGCATGTATCCGCAAGGGATATCGGAACCGGCAGAGAACAGTCCATCAGGATAACTGCGTCAAGCGGGCTCACCGAGGAAGAAATCAATAAGATGAAGCGCGACGCAGAGGCGCATTCCACCGAGGATAAAAAGAAGAAGCAGCTCGCGGAGGCAAAGAACGAAGCCGATACTCTTGTTTACACGGTTGAGAAGTCGTTGAAAGATTACGGCGACAAAATAACGGAGAACGAGAAAAAAGAAATTGAGGAGGCCCTGGAAAGGTGCAGGAAGGCGAAAGACGCCGGCAACGACGCGGCGGAGATGAAGTCGGCTACTGAAAATCTTATGACGAAGTCCCATAAACTGGCGGAACATGTTTATAAGGCGGGAGCCGCCCAGTCCGGACAGGGGACCGGACCGTCGGAATCCGCCGGCGACGCGGGAGCAAAAGGGCCTGAGGAAGAGGCTGTGGAAGCGGAATTTGAAGACGTCGACAAGGACAAAAGCAAGTAGACAATGGGCAGGAGCAGGGTTGAACGGGACTGCATCGAATAACCGATGCAGTCCCGATTTAGGTTTTTCTGGGATTAGTGTGGACCGTCATTCCGGCGAACGCCGGAATCCA
>CAZKLK010000157.1:1187-3790 GCA_964553535.1 uncultured Nitrospiraceae bacterium | reverse complement strand
TCTTAAAGAGTTCACTTTTAAATTTTTCCTAACATAAATAACATCCCGGGGAAACAGGCAGGTAAAACAAACGTTTCCCCGGCTTTTACTTGCCGGGTTGTGTTGTGACCGTGGCATTCTCCGTTTCAAAAACGGGACCGGGTCCCGCGAAAAACGCAATTATTGCTAGGCATATGTGCAGAATAAGCTCCTGAGCTCTCATCAGCGGATCCGAAAAGGCGCGGGACAACATCTTTCTCGCAGCGTTTACGCTTTTTCCTTAGCGCCCCTGACAGAGATAGAGTCTCCCGCTTTAATCGTGCCGCCTCTCAGAACCCTGACAAAAATCCCTTCTTTTGGCATGATGCAATCACCGGCCCGATTGTATATTTCACAGCGCGTATGGCATTTCTTTCCTATCTGGCTGACTTCGACTTCAATTGTGTCCCCGATTATCATCCTTGTTCCGACGGGAAGTTCAAGCAGGTTAATCCCTTCCGTTGTGATATTCTCTGCAAAATCACCCGGACTGACCTTCAACCCCTTGGCCTGCATCTTATGGATACTTTCTAACGCCAGCAGGCTCACCTGCCTGTGCCATTCCGAGGAAGCATGAGCATCGCTTTCAATGCCGAAGTCTCTCTTTAAAAAAGCTTCGTTAGCGGGCATCTTCCTGACACCTTTTTTATCGCTTATATTGACAGATACCACCCTGCCTTTCACTTGGCTTCTGCTCATCCTCCTATTCTTGACATCGGCCTTCTCTGCCCGCGCTTGGTCATATTCATCGGCGAACAATCCTGGCTCGGGAATACATTCTCCATTCGCATCGAATGCCCCTTGGGTTTTATCGTTATCGATAACTCGATAAGCCGCCTGATTTCTTCGTCAGACCCATCACTACGGAGAGTGGGTTTCAAATCAATCTCCGTCTCAGAGAAGAGACACGGCCTCAGTTTTCCGTCGGCGGTCAAACGCAAGCGGTTGCATTCGCTGCAAAAATGATTGCTGATAGGGCTGATAAAACCAACAACACCGACGGCGCCCTCGAATCTGAAATACCGTGCAGGACCCGACCTTTTCATCTCCACGGGAACCAGGGATCCTATCTTCTCAACGCTCGTTTGTATTTCTTCCATCGAAACAAATTTATCCCGGTTCCACATATCCTCTGTTACAAAAGGCATGAATTCTATGAACCGAACTTGATAGGGAGCATTCATTGTCATTTTCGCGAATTCCCCGATTTCATCGCCGTTCATACCACGTATCGGAACCATGTTAATCTTGATCGGCGTTAGGCCAGCCCTTTCCGCGGCCTCGATGCCCCTTATTACAGCCTCCAGATCCCCTCCCCTCGTAATCTCCGTGTATCGCTCAGGCTTCAGAGAATCAAGGCTTACGTTCACCCTGTTAAGGCCGGCATCTGCAAGTTCTTCCGCGCACCGCTCAAGCAATACGCCATTGGTTGTAAGACTCAGTTGATGGATGCCGTCAATACTTTTGATCATCCTTATAAGGTTAGTAATATTTTTTCTTACGAGCGGTTCACCGCCGGTTATGCGGACTTTTCTGAGGCCGGTTTGAACAGCTCCCCGCAAAACCCTTACTATCTCTTCATACTGGAGGATATCGCTGTGGTCCAAGAACTTTATGCCACCGGAGGGCATGCAATACACGCATCGCAGGTTGCATCTGTCGGTAACTGATATCCGAATGTAGTCTATTGTGCGGTGAAAAGCGTCTTTAAGCATGCCGGGACTTCTCCTCGCCCTCCATTTTCTGTACTTCCAGAAATCCCGGCACTCCTCGTTTATATCCTTCTTTTTCAGCAATCATGTCAAGGTGCAGGGTGCCTATATCTTCAACAGGGAGAGCTATATCCTCATGTGTCTCCCTCAAATCAATAGTTTTTATGTATTTTTTGCATTCATCGCAGACATCCACCCTGTATGCCTTCCCGTCGGTTTCAGTATTGAAATACCTGAGCTTTTCATGGTCTTCATTTCCGCAAAACGGACACGTTACCCTTTTGAACCGCCACTTGAATGCGCAGGAGGAACACCTGAGAAGCCTTTCCCCGGCTTCCGCCAGCAATTCCCCTGTCACGGGCGCTGAACCGCATACAGGACAATAGCCTCTCCACCAGGATTTCTGGTCAACATACTTCCCGAGGCTTTCCGCATATGCCTCAAGGACCGGATTGACGCTGCTTTCCGCCAGAAAATTCAAGAGCCACTTGTGAAGACCCTTTTTTTGGCGATTGAATCGACGTATCCTTTATCCCCGCCAACAACTCTGCTGAACAATTCCTCAAGGTCAATTTGATTCCTGCGCACGGACTGGCTGATTTTTTTCGTTTCAACCGCAATACCGATATCTTTCCTCTGGAGCTTCCTGCATAGATTCGTATAATATAATGTGTATTCATATGAGTTTGTTATTATAATCACCCCAAAAAACAAAGTTTTATCAATACTAAAAGATAAAAGAATATTACCAGTAATTTACTGGTATTATCTACTGAATTTCACCCATAAGGTATGACCTTAGGGTTATCTTCTTTTTCTGCAAACCAAGCTTCCTTCTTATATTTCCCCTGTGGAAAGCAACAGCCTTATCCG
>CAZKLK010000157.1:0-1087 GCA_964553535.1 uncultured Nitrospiraceae bacterium | reverse complement strand
CTGAGGATTACGTTCAGTGCTATATTCATTTCTTCAAGCTTCTGGTTCTTGCTCACCAAGTCAATCTCGGCCTGCTTTCGTTTGGTAATGTCTCTGTTGACGCCAATGAGAAATAATGAGAGATCCCGGTTATCCTTTACGACAAATGCCTCGTCACTCACCCAGATTTCCCTGCCGTCTTTCGTGATCATCCTGTATTCTGAAACAAACGGCACCTTTGTCTTGCGGCAGTGAGCCACTTCAGCCAGAATCCTCTCCTTGTCATCAGGATGAAGGCATTCAACCCAAATGTCCTGATTTTCATTGTACTCCTCCGGCGTATAGCCAAGGATCCGCCTGATCTGAGGACTCACGTAAAGAGTCGTGCTGCTTCCATCAAGCGCGGCTATATAACTGACTGTATTCGGAAGGTTCTCAACAAGCAACCTGAATTTGGATTCAGATTCTTTCAGGTATTTCTGGGCAGCCTTCTTTTCAGTGATATCAAATATGGAAGCAATGCTCTCTTTTGTGCCCATGATCATACCGGCTGTTACGAAAACATTCCTTACATTCCCGTTTCTGCCGATCAGGCGCGTTTCGTAATTCAGCTTGACACGGTCGGGTTCTGTTCTCATAAAACCGTGAAATTCTCTCAACATTCCCTGTTCTTCCTTGACAATTAATTCTGACCAGCTCTTTTTTCCCTCAACTTCTTTTTTTGTATAGCCGGTGAGCTTCTCGAACTCCCTGTTTATTAACGATATTGTCAGGTCTTCCCCCATAATAACCATAGCTGTCCCCGTAAAATCAAATAGACATTGATACCGGTTTTCTGATCTGGGGCATCTGCACTCGCATTTATCAGAAGATATCCGGGCTACTTGCTCAAACTGCGGGTTGGATTCTTTTATTGAGGCAATTTCACTTCGGAGGGCGGACAGCTCCTCGAGTAACTGCTTTGCTGTTTTTCCTTCGGCGTCCATCCCAAAATAACTTGGAAGTCCTAAATGAACCTCAGGATAATAGCTATTTTAGCATTTCTGAAAATAAAATTGCCTCTTCTGGGAACCTTGTGGATAGGAATTGTTCATTCTTTTATTTTTAT
>CAZKLK010000156.1:0-3926 GCA_964553535.1 uncultured Nitrospiraceae bacterium | reverse complement strand
CTGGATTCCGGCGTTCGCCGGAATGACGGTCCACACTAATCCCAGAAAAACCCTTTTTGCTTTATGAAAAAGCGAGATTGCCGCGTCGCTACGCTCCTCGCAATGACAAAGGGGAAAGGTGTCATCGCGAGCGCCCCCCTTATTTGTCATCGCGAGCGACCAAAGGGAGCGTGGCGATCTCGTCGTTTCTTTTTGCTTTATGAAAAAGCGAGATTGCCGCGTCGCTTCGCTCCTCGCAATGACAGGAAAAGTCGCCCTCGCAATGACAGCCTGAAGAAAGACTGTTGTGAGACAAGGAATAAAATGCACTTGAAGATACCCTGCCGTCATAATGATTTTATTTTCTCCGGTCATGTTATACAATGAAAGTAATCACATCGTTCAGGGAGGCGCTATGGCACATCCAAAGGTTCTTGCATTCATTCTTGCGGGAGGCAAGGGAGAGCGGCTGTTCCCTCTGACCGCGTTCCGCTCAAAGCCTTCTGTCCCGATAGGCGGCAGGCACAGGATTGTTGATTTCGTGCTGAGCAACTTCGTCAACTCTCATATTTACTCGCTCTATCTCCTTGTTCAATACCTGTCTCAGTCTCTCATAGAACATTTGCGGATGCACTGGAGCCTCTCTTCCGTCGTAAAAGATCACTTCGTTACGGTTGTCCCGCCGCAGATGCGCATTGGGCCTGAATGGTTTCAGGGGACTGCGGACGCTGTTTTTCAGAATGCCAACCTGATAAGGCAGCACAATCCGGGGCTCGTCATTATTTTCGGGGCGGACCACATTTACCGGATGGACATCCGCCAGATGATCGATTATCACCTGCAGAAAGACGCCTTTGTAACTGTGGCCGCGCGTCCGGTTCCGGTCGGGCAGGCCTCCTCATTCGGCGTTATCCTTACCGACGGCGAGCGGCGGATTACCGGGTTTCAGGAGAAGCCCAAAAAACCAATCCCTATGCCCGGCGATCCTCACCG
Source organism: uncultured Nitrospiraceae bacterium (assembly GCA_964553535.1). Classification (GTDB taxonomy): domain Bacteria; phylum Nitrospirota; class Thermodesulfovibrionia; order Thermodesulfovibrionales; family SM23-35; genus JALHSV01. Next base: position 2,954 of record CAZKLK010000156.1, on the reverse strand, counting down.
CGCCTATGCCTCTATGGGCAACTACATATTCAACAAGGATGTGCTCATGGCTGCGCTGGGAAGCGCGCAGAGAAAAAGGCAGCATGATTTCGGCGCCCACGTCATCCCCGGGCTGGTCGAAACGGGCAGGGTGTTCGCCTATGACTTCGCGACGAATGTCATCCCCGGAACTATGCCGTATGAAGAAAAAGGCTACTGGAGAGACGTGGGGACATTATCTGCATTTTTCGACGCCCATATGGACATGCTGGGGGATAAACCGCTTTTCGAGTTGCACAACGATTTGTGGCCCATTCATCCGGCGGGGTTCGAGGGTCCGTCGACAAGGATACTGAGGGGCGATATAAGGAACAGCATGATTGCCGAGGGCTGCCGTATCCATAAGGCGAAGATAAGGGACTCCTTTATCCGGAGCGGCGTCGTTATCGAAGACGACGTGTTTGTGGAGAACTGTCTGATAATGGATTATGTGACCCTTCGAAAAGGCTGCAGGCTGAGGAAGGTGATTGTCGACAAGGCCAACATTGTCGATGAAGGGGTTGAAATCGGCTTTGATCCCGACAAGGACCGCTTCCGCTGCCACATAGACGCGTCGGGAATTGCCGTCATCCCGAAGGGCGGAAAGACGGTGAAATCTTCACGATAGCCCGGCTCCGTTCCTTCGCGCCGGAATCATCCGTTTCTGTTGTTTCCGCAGGATAGGGCGGCGGGATTAGTTGTGAAAGAAATATCGTGCTTTCGTGGAAGCGAAAATCGGCGCAGCAGAAGAGAACAACTTGAAGGTAAAAACAGGGTATAGTGTGATATTGGGCCCCCGGAGAAAATCGATCCTGGGGCTTCTGGTGCAGTCGCTTTCTGATAATAGACCCTGAAAAACACACTATGTCCCTCGGAAGCTCCGGGACTGGCGTTGCCTCTCTCCGCTTTCTCGGAGAATACACTGGAGAAGGACTATGAAAAATGCGAATGTAAAATACGGCGTCAGCCTGATGACCGACCATGACATATACCTTTTTAAAGAGGGCAGTCATTTTCAGTTGTATAAGAAACTTGGCGCTCACCTGATGAAAATCGGACAGAGTGAAGGCGCGCTGTTCAGCGTCTGGGCTCCCAATGCGCGAAGGGTGTCCGTTATGGGCGATTTCAATAATTGGAACAACAGGTCGCACCCGCTGCGGGCAAGGGAGGACGGATCGGGAATATGGGAAGGCTTTATCCCCGGCGTGAGAAAAGGAAACGAATACAAATACCATATTGTATCTCAGTACGGGGGCTACCGGGCTGACAAGTCGGATCCGTTTGCCTTTTGCTCCCAGGTTCCACCCGGCACCGCATCAGTCGTGTGGGATCCGGAATATGACTGGAACGACGGCGGGTGGATGAAGGAGAGACGCGCGCGCAATTCCGCCAGCGCGCCGTTTTCCATATACGAATTGCATATCGGCTCCTGGAGGCGGGTCCCCGAAGAAGGCGACAGGCCTTTAAGTTACCGTGAAATGGCGCTCTATCTCCCGGATTATGTGAAAGAAATGGGATTCACGCATGTCGAGTTTCTCCCGGTTATGGAGCATCCGTTTTATGGATCGTGGGGATATCAGACTGTCGGGTATTTTGCGCCTACAAGCAGATACGGAAATCCCGGGGATTTTCAGTATCTGATCGACTGCCTTCACCAAAACGGAATCGGTGTTATCCTGGACTGGGTGCCGTCGCATTTCCCTGATGACATCCACGGCCTCGTGTACTTTGACGGCACTCATCTGTATGAGCATTTTGACCCTAAAAAGGGATTTCATCCCGACTGGAACAGCTATATCTTCAATTACGGAAGACATGAGGTGAGGAATTTTCTGATCAGCAGCGCGCTGTTCTGGCTTGACAGGTATCATGCCGACGGGATCCGCGTCGATGCCGTCGCCTCGATGCTTTATCTTGATTACGGGAGGGCGGACGGCGAGTGGATACCGAACGAATACGGGGGCAGGGAAAATATTGAGGCGATACATTTTTTAAAACGGTTCAATGAGGCGGTCTATGCGCGCTTTCCCGACGCGCAGACCATCGCCGAGGAATCGACTGCCTGGCCCATGGTCTCAAGGCCCGTTTATGTGGGCGGTCTGGGCTTCGGCATGAAGTGGAACATGGGCTGGATGCACGATTCCCTTGACTATTTGGCGCGGGACCCGGTGTTCAGAAAGTACCACCATACCCGGCTTACCTTCAGCATATGGTATGCCTTTTCGGAAAATTTTGTGCTTCCCCTTTCGCATGATGAGGTCGTATACGGCAAAGGGTCCCTGTTCGGCAAGATGTCGGGCGATGAATGGCAGAAATACGCGAATTTGAGGCTCCTGTTCGGATATATGTACGGGCATCCGGGGAAGAAGCTGCTTTTTATGGGCGGAGAAATTGCCCAGTGGAAGGAATGGAACCACGATGAAAGCATTGAGTGGCATGCGCTCGACTACCGCTTCCACGGAGGGGTGCGGCGTTGGGTCAAAGACCTCAATCATCTCTACAGATCAGAGGCGGCGCTTTATGAAAAGGATTTCAGTCCCGATGGATTTCAGTGGATAGACTTTCACAACTGGGAGGAGAGCGTGATCAGTTTTCTCAGGAAAGGTAAAAATCCGGATGACGCCGTTCTTGTCGTCTGCAATTACACCCCTGTCCCGCGGCGGAATTACAGGGTTGGAGCGCCAAATGGCGGGTTCTGGAAGGAGCTTCTCAACAGTGACGCGGACATATACGGCGGAAGCGGCATCGGAAATGCGGGAGGCGTCCGCGCAGACCGCATATCATGGCATGGGGAAAAACATTCACTGTCTTTAACGCTTCCGCCGCTCGGCGTTCTTTTTTTAAGACGCGCGTCTTCCGCCTGAGTGCTTGATAAGGGTCAAAAAATGCGTACAACGACAGACACACCCCTTAATCCCCTCTTTTTTTGGTTTTTC
>CAZKLK010000155.1:0-3933 GCA_964553535.1 uncultured Nitrospiraceae bacterium | reverse complement strand
GGGACATGTCCCCCATTTTTAGTACCAGTTCAAGAGCTAATTTCCGCTAATATTTCACCTGGGCATTATGCCCTTCTCCTTTAGATAGTTTATCGGTGACTTGTTGCATTTAAAACGAGACCGTGGTATCCCAACGCATGCTGCTGGAGATTGATCGGGGGCAAGTGGGTCTGCGTGCGTGTCTTGTTCATGAACTGTGAGATTCCGTCCGTACCTTACCAGGCAAAAGAAACACGACAGGCACAAAGTCCATTAGAATCCGTCTGACAGTACCAATTTCTGAAAGAAGCCGTCATCCCCGAGAAGTCGGGGATCCATTTGGGTCATTGAAAAACTTGGATTCCCGCCTCCGCGGGAATGACGATCATTTGTGGATTTATGATGAATAGGAATTTTGAGATTAGGTTGGATTTCCTCGTTTGCATCCGGCATCTAAAATAGGTAAACTGTGGTATCTGCAAAAAATTCAATGGAGGTTTCATATGCCGGGAAAGCTTCGTCACGACGAACTGTATAATTTTTGCGATCCTTCCATGTTTGCGTTCACGACAACCGATGATCTGCCTCAGGTCAAAGAGACGATAGGCCAGGAGCGGGCGCTGCAGTCTCTGGATTTCGGTCTGAGTCTTGACAGCTCGGGTTTCAATATTTTTATTCTTGGTGAGCACGGCACGGGGAAAATGACGACAGTGCGATCGTTCCTGAGTCAGAGGGCCTTGAATGAGCCGGTTCCTCAGGATTGGTGCTATGTATACAATTTCAGGGACCCGGATGCTGCGCTTGCAATCTCCCTTCCGCCCGGGCAGGCGGTGAATTTTCAGAAGGACATGGATGAGGTCATCAAGATACTGAAGGTTGAAATTCCCAAGGCATTCGAATCGAAGGAATATGAGAAACAGAGGAACACTATTATCGAGGATGCCCAGAGGAGGCAGAAGGAAATCTTCACAAGTCTGGAGGAAGAGGCTCAGGAAAAGGGTTTTCTGGTCCGCAAGACCGTGAGCGGACTCGTCATCGTCCCGGTGAAAAAGACCGGCGAGCCCCTGACGGAAGAAGAGTATGAGCTTCTTGACGAGAGGATGAGGAGGCGTTTGGACGAGACAGGGAAGGGACTCCAGGAAAAACTGAATGACGTTGTGCGCACTGTCCGCGATAACGAGAAACTGGTTAAAGAGATGATGGCTAAGCTTGAAAAAGAGGCGGCGCTCTCCGCGGTCGGGCATCTTGTCGACGAATTGAAGAATAAATACCGGGAATACGAAAAGATCACCCTATACCTCGACGAGGCAAAGGAGGATATCCTCGAACACCTTGATGATTTCAAGGTACAGGAAGAACAACCCCAGCAGTTGCCGTTTATGAAACTGCCGAAGACGGAGCCGACGTTTACGCGGTACACCGTGAATGTTCTTGTCAATAACAAGGACTTCAAGGGGGCTCCATGCGTGTTTGAGAGCAATCCGACGTATTACAACCTCTTCGGGAGGATAGAGCACAAGATTCAATACGGACTTGCCCTGACGGACTTCTCGATGATAAAGGCGGGCTCTCTCCACAAGGCAAACGGTGGATACCTCGTCATCAATGCCCTTGATCTTTTGCGCAATATCTTTGCCTATGACGCGCTGAAGCGCGCAATCAGGAACCGCGAGGTGAAAATTGAGGATGTATGGGAACAGTACCGTCTTATCTCGACGACTACGCTCAAACCCGAAGCTATCCCGCTCGATATTAAGGTGATCCTCGTGGGAGATCCATACCTTTACTATCTGCTCTACAATCTCGATGAGGATTACCGGGAATTGTTCAAAGTGAAAGCCGATTTTGACAGCAGGATGTCAAGGAACAGGGAGAATATTGACAAGTACGCTTATTTTATCGCCGCTCTTTGCAGGGAAGAAAATCTGTTGCCCCTTGACAGGTCGGGCGCTGCGAAGATCGTGGAGTTCAGCTCCCGGCTTGCAGAGCATCAGAATAAGCTGTCAGCGAGATTCAGCGACATTGCCGACATGCTGCGGGAAGCCAGTTACTGGGCGTCAAAAGCCGGCAGGTCTGTTGTTGGAGGAGAGGATGTTCAGAAATCCATTGACGAAAAGGTTTACAGGACAAACAGGATTGAGGAGCGGCTCCGTGAGATGATTCTTGAGGGCACCCTGATAGTCGATACATCGGGTGGCAAAGCAGGGCAGGTCAACGGGCTTGCAGTGCTTGATCTGGGCGATTACCGTTTCGGCAAACCGTCAAGGATCACCGCGAGAACATATGCGGGGAGGGCCGGTGTTGTGAATATCGAGAGGGAAACAAAGATGAGCGGCAAGATTCACGAGAAGGCTATACTGATCATTTCTCATTATCTCGGCAGCAGATATGCGACACAGAAGCCGATAAGCCTTACTGCTTCCATAACATTCGAGCAGCTGTACGATATGGTCGAGGGTGACAGCGCCTCCTGCGCCGAACTCTATGCCCTCCTCAGCAGCATTGCACGGGTGCCGCTGAAACAGAATATAGCCGTCACGGGGTCTATGGACCAGAACGGGGACGTCCAGCCTGTCGGCGGGATCAATGAGAAAATCGAAGGTTTCTTTGACCTTTGCCGTTTGACCGGACTCGATGGAAGCCACGGTGTTATCATCCCCGCACGAAATGTCCGAAACCTTATGCTGAAAAAAGATGTGGTTGATGCTGTGAGAGAAGGCAGGTTTTCCGTTTACCCGATCAGCAAGGTGGATGAAGGACTCGAGCTTCTCAGCGACATGAAGGTCGGGGAACCCGCCGATGACGGCACCTATCCCGAAGGAACGGTCAATTATCTTGTAGTAAGGCGCCTTGCCGACATCGCTCAGTCGCTGGAAAAGAAGAAGGAAAAAGAAGAGGAAAAAGAGGAAGAGGGCAAGGAAAGACGGAAGGACAATGAAAAGAGCGGCATGGCTGATTGAGTCGGGTCTGTCGCTGGTTCTGTCCGTGCCGTTTGCAGTCCTGCCATTCAAATGGTCTTTAAAAACCGGGGGATTTCTGGGTCTGCTGCTTTTTTATCTCTGGGGAAGCAGACGAAGAATTGCAATAGAGAACCTGAAAAAAACAACAGCGGTCCGCTCCCTCGCAAGCCCTGATACGGCCGAATCGATAATCAAAGACAGCTTCAAAAACCTCGGCATGTCCCTTGCAGAGGTCATAAGGATATATTACGGATTCGGACGAAAGATTATAGACTCTGTTCGTATTGATGGAATCGATCACTTTCACGCGGCAAGGTCAAAAGGAAAGGGGGTTCTCTTTATTTCGGGACACTGCGGCAACTGGGAACTGCTCGCCATCGCCGCATCTGCAAGGCTTGCGCCGGCATCAGTCGTTGCAAGGCCGATAAATAATCCTTATATAAACAGGCTTGTCGAACGGGCGAGACGGAAATACGGCAACAGCGTCATTTACAAGAAGGGCGCACTTAAATCTGTCTTGCGTGGTGTTAAGAATAATGACTGTGTCGGGATCCTCATGGATCAGGCTGTCCTCCCGGAAGAAGGCTTTGTGATCGATTTCCTCGGCAGGGGTGCATGGACGACGAAAATGCCCGCCCTGATTTCACGGAAAACCGGCGCGGCAGTGCTGCCGGTTTTTATCCGCAGGGAGAATGACGGACATGTAATCACCATTTATCCGGAGATTGAACTGTCCGGCATTGAAGACAGAGATAAGGCTGTTGAGGAAGACACAAAAAAATTCTCGGCCTGCATCGAGCGTTACATACGCGAACATCCCGCCGAATGGCTCTGGATACACAGGAGATGGAAACGCGTGAATAATTAATTTGGTTTTTCTGGGATTAGTGTGGACCGTCATTCCGGCGAACGCCGGAATCCAGTGACGTTGTTTTATATTACCTCATGCCGAAAAAGGGTATTTGTATATTCTTGCAAGCAGCAGAAATGGAAC
>CAZKLK010000154.1:0-3959 GCA_964553535.1 uncultured Nitrospiraceae bacterium | reverse complement strand
ATTTTCCTCCTCGATTAACCGTTCACTTTTAATTCGTAAAGAGTTCACTTTTAAAAAATTCCTAACAGCAATTTTTAGGCAAATACGATGAACGCAGTGGTGGGGCTATTAATTCTCTGCTCTCCGTTTTAAAATATCTGATATGGCACAGGGCCATATACGCATCTTACTATACGCAACGGATTGAAAGGAGTAACTTATGGACGCAATAGAATGTATCAGGACGAGAATGAGCATCAGGAAATTCAAACCCGATCCGGTACCCGCTGAGCTCCTTCTGAAAATCATCGACACGGCCAAATGGAGCCCCTCTTACAAGAACAGCCAACCATGGGAGGTTGTCATCATCTCGGGGGCGAAAAAAGATGAGCTCTCGAACATGCTCACCGGGCTGCTGGAGAAAGGCGCCCGGCCAACGCCTGACCTGCCTGAGCCGGTTTCATGGCCTGAGGTGATAGGTTCGAGGATCGACGCGCTCATGAAAAAACGGAGCGAAATTGCGGGAAAAGACCTGAACGATCCGGAAGTGAGAATAAAGGCCAAAAAGGCAAATTTCAGATTCTATGGGGCTCCGCACGGGATGCTCCTTTTCCAGGAAGCGTCGCTCACTGCCTGGTCGATATTTGATATCGGTCTTTTTTCCCAGAGCATCATGCTGGCGGCCCATGCGTACGGCCTCGGCACGGTGCCGCAGGCGTTCCTCGCCGATTATGCCGATGAGGTGAAGAAGTTTCTCGGAATTCCGGAGACAAAGAGGATGGCGCTTGGCATATCAATCGGATACCCTGACATGGAATCGCCGGTGAACGCATTCAGGACCGACAGGGTGGATACCGCAGAGATCGTGAGGGTGATAAGCTAACCCGCAAAATACAGCTTCGGGATATCCTCTTTTCCAATATCCCTGAACCACGTTGCATTGCCGGAATATGCCATGAAGCGTTACCTCACGTCCTGCCTTGACTCAATAATTTTGTTCGCCACCTCCTCTATCGAGCTGTAGGTGACGTCGACCACCTGCATCCCTTTGATCCGGCTGAATATCCTCCGGCTGTACTCCAGCTCCCCTTCAATACAGGCGATATCCAGATAATCGCTCGTATATGTATACTTCATCCTCCTCTCCCTGATAAAGGCAAGCCTTTCCGGAGCGATGGTCAATCCCACTGTCTGCATTTTCAGTGTAAAAATAACATCCGGCGGCTCTATGCCTTTAATAATGGGAACATTTGCCACCTTCAGCGTATAGTTGCACGAGAGATACAGGCTGGTTGGCGTTTTTGACGTCCTCGAAACGCCGAACAGAACGATGTCGGCATCATGGATCGTATCCATGCCCTGAGCGTCATCGTGCCTGAGGGTAAAGTCAATCGATTCAGCAAGGCGGATCGACTCTTCGCTCACCCTCCTGCGCCTTCCGGGTATAAACGCCGGGCTCAGATTCCACATCTTCCCTATTCTTTCCAGATGGGGTCCGAGCATGTCGACAGCAAAAAGGTTTAACTTCCGCAATTCCTTATGGATCCACAGCCGGAGTTCAGGGGATACCAGCGAATATATCATAATGCCCTGCGCCGCCCGGGCATGATCGATAATCGCCGTGATCTGCTCCCTGGTCTTTATATACGGAAATTTCCTGTAAACCGGTTCGATCTCCCTGAACTGGAGAAGCACGGCGCTGATCAACATTTCAGCCGTCAGGCCGGTTGCGTCGGAGATTATAAAGACGTTCACCTTTTTCTTCAAAACAGGAATCTCCGGAAATGAGGCGGGACAGCAAGTTCCATCCTTTGCATAATCCTCCCGCCTTATTGCTGAAAGCCCTTCAACTGATTTGACTTTTTCCGCAACTCAACCTCGACAGACTCAGGCACAAGCCCCCGGACCGAACCGCCGAATGAGGCCACTTCCTTTATGAGAGTTGAGGTAATGAAACTGTATTCCTCACTCGGCATCATAAATACCGTTTCAATCGCGGCGTCAAGTGCCCTGTTCATATGCGCCATCTGCAGTTCATTCTCAAAATCGGAGATGGCTCTCAGGCCGCGGAGAATGGCGTCCCCCTTCCGCTGCCTGACATATTCGACAAGGAGTCCCTGAAACGCTTCCACCTCAACATGTTCTACCCCTGCCACTGCCTGCTTGATCATGTCCAATCTTTCATGGATCGTAAAAAGCGGATTTTTCTTATAACTCGGCGCAACAGCAATAATGACTTCGTTGAATATCTTGACAGCCCTTTTGACGAGATCAAGGTGCCCATTGGTTATCGGATCAAAGGTCCCCGGATATATTGCTCTCTTTCTAACCACCGCACCTCCTGTAAAGCGTCAGCACGGTATCCCCGTACCGGTAAATTCTTTGCAGCGCAAGGCTTTCCACGCGCGCGGGAAGCTGTTTTTTAAAAAAATGTTCGACGACAACCGCGCCATCGCCATGCAAAAGACCCTGCTTCCCTATGACGGGCAGGATTCTTTCAATCTCGCCGGATTCGTACGGCGGGTCGACAAAAAAAATATCATACTGCCGGCCGGATAAAGACGCCTTGCCGAGAAACTCATCAGCTCGTCCGCGGAAAAAATGCGTTTTCCCGGAAAATCCGAAACCCAGGGCATTGCGCTTCATATGACCGATGAGAGCCGGATCAGTCTCAATGAAAAAGGCGCTTGCCGCTCCCCTCGACAAGGCTTCAAACCCCACGGCGCCTGTTCCGGCGTAAAGGTCAACAAAGGATGCCCCGTCTATTTTGTTCCTCAATATATCAAAAAGGGCCTCCCGAACCTTTGCGGATGTCGGCCGCAGCCGCCCGCCCTGAGGATTTTTTCCCAAAAGCTTTTTTGTTGCTGTGCGTCTGCCTTTGGAAGAGCCCCCGGAAATCCTCATTTGACCTATATCTTACAACAACAAACATGAGCCTGCAACCGGCCGTACCGCGAGCTTCACGCCCCCCCCGGCAAAGCGGCCTTGACGTAATGCGGAAGAAAAGTCGATAATTCTTGCCAATCAATATAAAATTAGGGGGAAATCATGGCTGATGAACATTCGTTCGATATTGTGAGCAAAGTCGATATGCAGGAGGTCTCAAACGCCGTTCAGCAGGCGTCGAAAGAGATAAGCCAGCGCTTCGATTTCAAAGGCAGCAAAAGCGGCATCGACCTGAACAGGGAAAAAGCGGAAATAATTTTTGTGGCAGACGACGATTATAAACTGAAGAGCCTCACGGAAATCCTCAAGGCAAAGCTGGCGAAGAGAAATGTTTCTATGAAATCCCTGAATTTCGGAAAGGCGGAGAAGGCTGCCGGCGATACCTTGCGGCAGATTGTGTCCCTTCAGCAGGGTCTGACGCAGGGACAGGCAAAAGACATCGTTAAATCAATAAAGGACACAAAGCTCAAGGTGCAGGCGGAGATACAGAAAGACCAGGTGCGGGTAAAGGCAAAAAAGATTGACGACTTGCAGGCCGTCATCAAGGCGCTGAAGGAAAAGGACCTCGAGTTTCATATCGAATATATCAATTACCGTTAATTATGCTGTAGAAAAACCTCCGAGTGCATAAGTAAGGCATCATTATTGAAAAAATCTCCACTAACCCCTCTTTGTCTTCGCCTTTGTCGTCCCGGCGTCTCGCTGAGGAGAGCGAAGCCGCCTGTGTGCGGCAAAAAGGGGTAAATTCTCTCCCTTTGGCAAAGGGAGGATAGGAGGGATTTTACAAACAATGTCTTCATGCTTATAACCTCATGAGGTAAGAGACATCTTTTAAGTCTGCTGAGGATAGGCAACTATAACGGTTCGCCTGTTGGTGTAAATAGTCGGTGACCAGGTTGAAACACAGGTGATAAGAGTTAATCTCTCTCCAGGAGTAATATCGTAAAGCTTCGGGTCATTCACATTCTTATAAGTTTTTTCTCTTCTGGGAACCTTGTGGATAGGAATTGTTCATTCTTTTATTTTTATTGAAA
>CAZKLK010000153.1:0-3976 GCA_964553535.1 uncultured Nitrospiraceae bacterium | reverse complement strand
TGTGGTGCGGATATGCAGGGACAACCACCCTTGCTATTCTTGGCATGCTTGGAATTCTACAAGGATAAGGCTTCTTTGTCAATAAATAGGTGGTTGTCCCTTTATTACTCTTTCTTTTTACTCTTTTTCTGATAAAACAGACACATGGTTTTTCAGATACAATAATTGAAAATACCGAAAAGGTGCTGCGTCCCGGAATACTTCGTAAGAATGAAAGTTGATGATGTCCGGGATTTATTCTGTTTAACCTGATATGTCTGCAATGCTATGACGGTTTTTCCCGCATTCTCATATAAAACTTCCGCACCTCTTCTGCTGCAAGAAGGATGATGCTGAACGGTATCAGGACCAGCCATATGTCCATCCCTATAGGAGCCGTGCCGAAAATCCTGTTCCCGATAGGATGATACACAATAAAAAGATGGAGCAGTATTTCAGCCATTATGCCATAGAATATCAGCCTGTTTGAAAAAATCCCGATGCTGAAAACAGATTCTTTAGACGAACGGCACGCAAAGACATTGCCGACCTGTGAGATTATGATTGCTGTAAGACAAGCTGTCGTTGCCTGAAGATAAAGAATATTACCGGATGGAATTATTGTGCCCCATATCCATCCGCCCTGATACAGGACATAGAAGAAACCAAACATGCATGCGGCTGCCTCTATCATGCCGAGAAAGAGATATGACCTTACGACGAGAGGGAAGTCCAATAGCCTTTCTTTCAGCTTTCTCGGAGGCTTTTTCATTACCCCCGGCGTTGGCTTCTCTGCGCCGAGCGCAAGCGCAGGCAGCATGTCAGTGCCGAGATCTACTGCAAGTATCTGGATTATCGTAAGAGGGAGAGGTATTTTAAAAAGGATATAGGCAAGATAGGGCACCGCCTCCGGTATATTGGATGCAAAAATATAGGTGATAAATTTTTTTATGTTCTCATATACCGCCCTCCCTTCCTCAACCGCGTTGATAATAGTCGCAAAATTGTCGTCGAGGAGAATCATATCCGAGGCCTCTTTGGCTACATCAGTACCTGATATGCCCATTGCAATGCCGATGTCCGCCTTTTTGAGCGCAGGCGCATCGTTCACGCCATCCCCTGTTACAGCAACGATCTCGCCTTCATCTTTCAGTATCGAGACGACCCTCATTTTATGCTTCGGGGTCATTCGTGCAAATATGATCTCCTTTTCCCAGAGTTTTTCTCTGAGTTCGGCATCGCTCATCCGGTTGAATTCATGTCCCTCAATAACAAGAGGAACCCCTTTAACAAGGCCGATTTCTTTTGCAATTGAACGCGCTGTCCTGCTCCCGTCTCCGGTGATCATGACTACCTTTATCCCTGCTTCGCTGCATTTCCTTATTGCTTCGGGGACTTCCGGTCTCGGGGGATCCTCAAGCCCGATCAGTCCGGCAAATACCATATCGTCTTCGATATCTGAACTCCCGGCCGTATTCATCTCATCTACGCTTTTTATCTCTTTGAACGCAAATGAGAGGACTCTCAGCCCCATATCCATCATTGCATGAGACGCGTCAATAATCTTTCGCCTGAGGTCTTCGTCCACAGGCACTTTCTCTCTGTTCAGCAGCAAAGAGCTGCATAACGGCAGAATCCCTTCAGTTGCCCCTTTTGTAAAAGCAATCGTCTCCCCTTCAATCCTATTAACCGTTGTCATCCGTTTCCTTTCCGAATCAAAGGGGAACTCCTTTATCCGTACCGAATCTATATCTCCGAGTGTTTCCCTTGCAACCCTCAGAAGTGCAACCTCGGTCGGCTCGCCTCTGTACTGTCCGTCAATAAACCTTGCATTGTTGCAAAGAAAGGCTATTCTTAACAGTTCATATGCTTTATCATTACTTAATTCTGCTATATCGAATGTCCTGTTATTGAACCATATCTTTGTTGCAGCCATTTTGTTCTGTGTGAGCGTGCCTGTCTTATCTGTGCAGATCACGGTTACAGCGCCGAGGGTCTCTACTGATGTAAGTGTTTTTATCAATGCCTTTCTCTTCGCCATCCTCTGACTGCCCATGGCAAGAGAGAGAGTCATTGTGGGAAGCATGCCTTCGGGTATAAGTGCGACAGTTATCCCGATGGCAAAAATAAAGTTTTCCCAGAAATTTCTTCCTATCAGGAAACCGAGGATAAAAAAAGACAGACCGATTACTGAAGCTATTGTGGCAACAAGTCTCGTGGCTTTTATAATCTCTTTCTGCAGAGGGCTCATTCCTGCCTCGACAGCGCTTGTCAGATGGGCGATTCTTCCAAACTCCGTGGTCATGCCTGTTGCGAATACTACTGCCTTCCCCGAACCGCTTATAACTGTTGTCCCTGCATAGAGGATATTCGGACTCTCGATAAGTTCACCATCAAAAGCCTGCGGATCTCTTGCCACCGGCTCAGACTCGCCGGTGAGAGGCCCGTTATTCACCTTTAATTCCGAGGCATCAATAAGTCTCGAATCTGCGGGAATCTTGTCGCCTTCCGAAAGCTGTATGATATCGCCCGGAACAACCTCCCTTGCATGAACCTCTTTTTCACTTCTGTCCCTTAAAACCTTTACATAAAAAGGCAGCATCTTCTTCAGGGCTTCAACCGCTCTCTCAGCACGGTATTCCTGAATAAAAGTAAAAATGGCATTGATGATAATAACTCCGATTATCGCGATACCCAGTGATAGCATGCCTTCTCCCGGATGTAAATATTCCGATAAGAAACAGAGTGCAGCAGCGATCCAGAGGACGATGGCCAGGAAATGGATGAATTGGGAGACAAGCTTCAGATAAAGAGGTTTCTTTCTGACTTCTTTTATTTCATTCAGGCCGTACTCATTCAGACGTCTCCGGGCGTCTTCATCAGACAGACCTTTTTCTGAAGTAACAAGGGCCTTTAAAACTTCCGCTTTTGACAGGCTTTGTATTCTCACAGATGTTCAAGTCTTGGCTTGAGGATTATAAGGTTTGAGGGAGTTTCCCGCAGGACCTCTTCAACAGGATTGCCGCTTATAATACTCCTTAAAAGGCTCCTCTCACTTGCTCCCATGATTATGAGGTCGTTTCGCCTGTGCGCAGCTTCTATGGTTATTGATCTTGAAATAGTGCCGTAACCAGTCTTTTTCTCATGGAATATCCGGTACCTGTATAAGCATTCGGTGAACTGTTCAATATCAACTGGAATCTGCTCATCTCTCTGGGCAGGTTTCAGGCGTGTCTCTCCATGAAAAAAGCTTGTTATAGGATCTGATAAATGAAAAAGGGTCACAGAGGCATTGAAGAACTCTGCGAGCCTTGCCGTAAAGCAGCCTCTCTCTTCAAGACGGGTCATCTGTCCCCTTAAGGGAACAAGAATATTTTTGGGATGTGTCCTTCCCATGCGGACTATCCTTACCATTGCTACGGAGCACGGCAGTTTGAGCATGAACTCCCTTGCGAGTGTTCTTGTGAAATATCTTTTCTCTATATCCTCTCTTCTTGTGGCTGTAAAGACGATATCAATCCTGTTCTTTTTCACTATGTCGCTTATTTTGTCGAACGGACTCCCCTTTTCAGTTATGCTTTCGACCTCTATGTCCTGATCCCGGGCATCCATGAAAAGTCTCTCAAGGGCATTCTCAGCATGTCTGAAAGCGTCCCGGTTCAGTCTATCAGAGGCAACAAATACGAGGGAAAGTTTGGCCTGGCTGGATTTTGCAAGGGCTATGGCATACCTCGCCGCTATCTCCGAATTGGTAAACTCATTCACTGCAGAAAGAATTCTTCTATACATATTCAAAGTATAGCGATCCTTCTTTTGAATCTCAAGAAACGTCAATGAATGGCGCTGCTGTTATCCCTCTTTGCCTTCTCCACCTTCCCCGGCTCATCGTAATAAAGCTTCTCTGTTCCCGACATATCAATCACTGTGCCTTTATCTGCAATAATCCTATGGTAGACCTTGTTGTAAGAATATTAGTAATCATAATAGTAGCCTGTCC
>CAZKLK010000152.1:0-3984 GCA_964553535.1 uncultured Nitrospiraceae bacterium | reverse complement strand
ATATTTATCCATTAAAAAACGGCCTCATTTCCGTGAACGGATGTCCTGAACCGCTTCCTGCGCAATTGTTCTCAGGTCGGGGTCTTTGCCGGGCATGATTTCTTCCAGAAAAGGTATCGTCTCATGGTTTCCCACCAGTCCGAGAATATAGGCTGCGTCGCCTATGACAAGCGGGCTGCCGTCCTTCAGCATCGGAATCAGCAACCGGACGACGATCCCCGTATTCCCGGCATCCTCTTTCGCGAGCGTTTCCAGAAGAGCTATTGTTCCTATGCGCACCCGCATCCGTTCGTCCCTGATCAATGCCGGGATGCAATCGTAAAGGGATTTGTCATGCTTGAACATGTCGATAATATTATCAAGCAGCCCGTTCTCCATATAATCCGCGATCATCTTCTGCATGTCAAAGGCTTCCGGTTGATGTTGTTCCATGGCTGCTATGATATCATAAACAATAAATATTCCAAATCCAGCGATAAGAATTGTCATTGCGAGTGCAGCGAAGCAATCTCGTCGTATGAAAGGAGATTGCCACGCACCTTGCGGGTGCTCTCAATGACGCGTTTATCAATCGTTCGAGATAGTTATCGCTGGATTTGGGATATATAGAACCCCGGGCGCAACTGTTTGTTGTATAATCTCATGACAAAAAACAAGTTGCTGACAAGGTCATAAGTGAGAAGACAGTGATTATAAAATCCCTCCTAATCTCCCTTTGCCTAAGGGGGGGCTTGATCCCCTCTGTCAAGAGAAGAGAGGATTAAGGGATTGCGCCCCGCTTTGGCAAAGAGGGGCGTGGGGAGATTTTTCAGTAATGACGCCTTGCTTATTAACAGTCTCATAATAGAATGAACATGCCGCTTTTTTATTCGTCATGCACGAAGGCCTGCCCTCGAATGCCGCTGTCGGGGGTTCTCAGCCGGGCATCCGGGGTTTTGTAATATGGATTCCCGCCTGAAAACTGCGGGGGTGACGGTTATCAGAATGTCTATACTATATATGAGACCATTAATAAGCACTCCTTGGCATCTATTGGATTGGCGGCATAATCACCATGAAAATTTATAACACACTTACAGGGACTAAGGAAGAATTCGTTCCTCTTTCGCCGGGCGAAGTGAAAATATACGCCTGCGGAGTGACTGTTTATGATTTATGTCATATCGGACACGCGAGAAGCGCGATCATCTTTGACGTCATCAGGAGATACTTTCAGCGCAAAGGGTTCCGGGTGATTTATGTGAGGAATTTTACCGACATCGACGACAAGATCATCAACAGGGCGCGGGAGGAGAAAATATCGTGGGACGCCGTGGCGCAAAAATATACTGATGAATATTACGCGGACATGGACAGGCTTGGAGTCGGGCGCGCCGATATAGAGCCGAAAGCGACCGAGCATATCACCGAGATCATTGAGATCATTGGCAGGCTTATAGGGAACGGATCCGCATATGAAGTTGACGGAAGCGTATATTTTGCCGTGAATGCATTCCCGGGGTACGGGAAACTGTCAAAAAGGGATAAGGACGAAATGATCGCCGGGGCGAGAGTTGAGGTCGATGAACAGAAAAGGGACCCGCTCGATTTTGCCCTCTGGAAGAAATCAAAGGAAGGCGAGCCCTTCTGGGAAAGCCCATGGGGCAGGGGCAGGCCGGGCTGGCATATCGAATGCACCGCCATGTCGGTAAAACATCTTGGTGAAAGCTTCGATATCCACGGAGGCGGCGCCGACCTCCTTTTCCCGCATCATGAAAACGAGATAGCGCAATCCGAGGCAGCCACGGGGAAACTGTTCGTTAAGTACTGGGTCCACAACGGTTTTATTACCATTGACAGGGAGAAAATGTCCAAGTCGCTCGGCAATTTCTTTACTATCAGGGAAGTCCTTGACCGGTTTGATCCTGAAGTGGTGCGGTATTTTCTGCTGACGACCCATTACCGGAGTCCGATTGAGTTTTCCGATGCGCAGTTGAGCGAGGCAGAAGCCTCGCTGGACAAATACTATACGACCCTTGGCAGGATTCAGGACTTTGCGGAGAAGGATACGGACAGCCCGGAGACGGCGTCAAAATACGCAGAGATGTTCTCCGGGACGGTCGCCTCTTTCCCGAAAAAGTTTGCAGAGGCAATGGACGACGATTTCAATACCGCCCTCGCCATCGGACACATCTTCGAGCTTATCAGGGAGCTGAATAAATTTCTCGACAGCAAGCCGCGTGGTTTTAAGAACAGGGAACTTATCCTGACCGCCGGGGAACGCCTGTCGGAGGCGGGAAAGGTTCTCCATTTGTTTGACCGTACCCCGCCGGAGTGGTACGCATCATTAATGAAGGTGAAGGGCATTGGACTTTCCGAAACAGAGATACTTCAAAAAATTCAGGAGCGCAGGGATGCGCGCGCCGGGAAGGACTGGCAGCGGGCGGATGCGATAAGGCGGGAACTGGAAGGAAGGGGAATTATCCTTGAAGACAAGCAGGAGAGAACAGACTGGAAGGTCAGAGCAGGCTGACGACTGGATATTCGGCGTCAATCCTGTCTTCGAAGCAATCAGAGCGGGAAGGGAGATAAAGAACATTTTTGTCTCTTCAGTCAGGCATGAGAAAGTTCCCGCTATACGGAAAGAAGCAGCGGTTAGAAATATCCCCGTCACCATAGTTGAACCGGCTTTCCTCGATGTCAGGTTCCGGAAGGGGCATCAGGGCATTGCGGCGTCTGCCGCGCGGAAAGGGTCTGTGCCCCTCGATGAATTGTTAAGGATTCCTGAAAAAAGAAGTGAACTTCCTTTTTTTCTCATACTCGATTGCATAGAGGATACCGGGAATTTCGGCGCGCTTCTGAGGGTGGCGGATGCCGCCGGCATACACGGCATAGTTATCCAGTCCCGCCGGTCTGCCGGCCTGAGCGCCGACGCCGCAAAGGCCTCTGCCGGAGCTATTGAACACATGCCGGTTTCAGTCGTGGCAAATGTCAAGCACGCAATTCGCGTGATGAAGGAGAAATCTCTTTGGGTGATCGGCGCGGATGCCGGCGCGCGCGATATCCTCTGGAACGCTGATCTTTCGATGCCGGTCGCTCTGGTTGTTGGATCGGAGGGCAAGGGATTGAGGCGCACGGTGAGCGGCATGTGCGACATGCTCATAAGAATTCCCATGTTTGGCAAGATCAACTCCCTTAACGTCTCTGTGGCAGCGTCGGTTTGCGCTTTTGAGATTTTGAGACAAAGAACTCAAAAATCAAAGAAAATATTAGATAATCATCTATAATATGCGCTATAGCTGTTTTTTCTCAATTGACCTTTGTGTTAAAAAAATTGTTTAATGATAATTCTGATGAGAAGGGGTTAGTATTGTCTTTTTCATCTCTTATTATAATGTTCAGGGGATTTCATGAAGCCACCGTAGCTCAGAAGGCAGAGCAGCTGATTTGTAATCAGCGGGTCGGGGGTTCGATTCCCTTCGGTGGCTCCAGGCCTGCGAATAGCGGGGGAGAGGTTCCCGAGCGGCCAAAGGGAGCAGACTGTAAATCTGCCGGCGCAGCCTTCGGAGGTTCGAATCCTCCCCTCTCCACCAGCAAACTTCTTGATGTGAAGTTTGGAGTTAAAAGCGAAGAGTTAAAAGTGAGAAGACACGGGGAAATATTTTTAGAGCTTTTCACTTTCAACTTTGCGCTTTTCACTTTTTTGAACGCGGGAGTAGCTCAGTGGTAGAGCGTCAGCCTTCCAAGCTGAGGGCCGCGGGTTCGAATCCCGTTTCCCGCTCCATATGCCCATGTAGCTCAGTCGGCAGAGCACATCCTTGGTAAGGATGAGGTCACCGGTTCAATCCCGGTCATGGGCTCTGTAAAGACGGCGATAGTTGCCGGATTTCAGTTGGCCGTTGCCCCAACAATGATTTGGGAGCCAAATACCGTAAACGAACAATAAGGATTAACAAGGAGGAAAAATGGCGAAGGCAAAATTTGAGAGGGTGAAGCCTCACGCGA
>CAZKLK010000151.1:0-4014 GCA_964553535.1 uncultured Nitrospiraceae bacterium | reverse complement strand
AAACGCGTCATTGCGAGCACCTGCAAGGCGCGTGGCAATCTCCTTTCATACGACGGGATTGCTTCGCTGCACTCGCAATGACAATTCTTATCGCTGGATTTGGGTATATGATTAGTCAGCGGTGTGATATTTGATTCGAAGGAGGCAAAAAATGGATGTCAATATTTTCTGCGGGGCGATGCAAACAGAAATCAATTCCATGAAGGCAAGGGTTTACGATATTATGCGGACGGTCGAAAAGGCTAAAGGCAAAAAGAAAAAGGCGGAATCCGTCCGGCTGGCCGAGCTTCACGCTTTGATTGAGCACATCGAGTCTATGAATGATAAACTCGCTCGGGCCTGCCCTCTTGACTGGAGCGGTGAGAAGGCTGCCATCGAGGAGAAAAAGTCGGAATTAATCAAAAAAATAGACATATGGGATTCCGAACACCTCGCGGGATTGGTGGATAATTAGCAGTTTGCTGAAAAATTTTATTTTGGCGTTACTCTGAGCAGCGCTCAGGGTAACAGGGCCTTGATAAAACATGTTCCCTCACGGAGCCTGCCCCGGGCAGGACAGAGGGATTTCTCGCTGCGCTCGAAATGACAGCGAGCGAAGGGTTCAGAGTGACATCCCCGGCGTTATTTCATTAGCTCTCCAATATTTTGCCACTGCCTTGGTTCTTTATGTTCCCTCTTTCCCGGACTGACGAATTATGTCGCTTAATCCCGGCGCTGCATGCGGAGATTTTAAAATAATATATAAATCAAAGTGTTGTGATGATATGATTGTGGCACGCAATATGCTTGCACCATTAAATGATAATAATGAAATATTGGGAGACCGCATGAAAACAACTAAAAGAGAGCTAAAACAATTTAAATTCCCGGAGCTGCTTGTCGATCTGCACAGGAATCGCAAAACAGGCACGTTATCGGTTTACGCCGGCGGACTGACAAGAAAGGTGTACTTTGACAATGGAAACGCCATTTTTGCGTTATCCACGGATGAAAATGAGAGGCTTGGCGAGACTCTTATAAAGCTGGGGAAGATTACTATTGATCAGTATGAACGATCTGCGGAATTGCTCAAGTTGACGGGGAAGCGGCAGGGGGCTATTTTGGTTGAACTTGGCTACCTGAAGCCCGGGGATATTGTTCTGGGCGTCAAGTCCCAGGTCCGTGAGATCATCTTCAATTTATTTCAGATTGAGCATGCCGATTCCGAATTCGATGAGGGGAAATTGCCCACCCAGGAGTTGATAACCTTGCAGATGAGCATGGCGAATCTTATCTATGAGGGAATAAATAGAATTGCCAATGTGAGCAGGATCAAAAGAGATATGCCGGATATGGATGCCGTCCTGCAGGTGAACGAGGAACCGGAAAGTTTTTTACAGGACATTGTGCTTAGTCCACAGGATAACGCAATGATTGCCATGATCGATGGCGAAAAGACCGTCAAGGAGATTATTGAAAGCAGTCCTGTCACAACATTTGAAGCCATGAAGTCCATCTGTATTTTTCTTGTTACGGGATTAGTTGTCAGACGGGATGGCGACAGGATTCCCGGGTCGGGTTCTGCAGCGCGATATGCGACAGACCTTGCCATCGCTGAAAATGAAGACGCATTTGAAAAAAGGGTGAATGATCTGTTTTCGAACCTTTATATCATCAGCGCCCACGATCTTCTCGAAATAGATGAAACATCGGATACAAATGTGGTCCAAAGCAACTATTACAGGCTTATCAATGAGTTTCATCCGGATCAGTCCCTGTCTTCTTCCGATCCTATCATGCTTGACAAACTGATCGCCATTTCGGAGGAAATACAGAATGCGTATTCACTTCTTAAAGAACACGACAAAAGAAGAAATTATTTCGATTCTCTGCGGAAATCCTTGCGGGAAGAGAAAAGCAATCCGCATGAAGAAGAATATTCTTCTTCAAATTTCGACGGCGTGAGCGAAGAAATGCTTTCGCCGTTTTATATGCCTGTTCACACGGATGCCGAGGGCGACGAAAATGGAGAAATTCTGAACGGCATTCCAATGAATCAACCCCTCGCGTTTGACGACTATTTATTTGAAGAAAAAAAAGAGGAATTCACCAAAGAGACGGACGAAGCAAATGTATTAGCTCATGATGATAAAAAATCAATTGTAGAACCGGAGGAAGATGAAAAGCATGTGGCGCCGACGGAATTGCAGTTCGGCACCGGACAGAAAACAGGTGCAGGGGAGAAAAGGAGGCATCCAAGGTTTAAGGTTGAAGGCTGTAAGGTAAGCGGTGAAATGTTCTTTTCCGGAGAGGTCGGCATTATCGACATAAGCGCCGGCGGCATCGCTGTGAAAGTGGATAAACAACTGAGGGTGGGAAAAGAATATCATATCAACCTTGGCGGTGAAGACAAGGTTATTAAGGTCAAAGCTGAGGTCGTAAGATCCACGCTGATTGAAACGAGGACCGATACGCAGGGCAATATTATTCCACTTTATCACGTCGGTATGGAGTTCAGGAGCGTAACGCCCGGCAAACAAGAAGAAATCGAACTGTTCATTAATAATCATAAAATCGAAGCCGTCAAAATTGACGCAAGCCGTGAGTTTACCGGCGGCCGGTCGTTCGCGAGGTTCCATATCAGTTCCGAAGAAGGCAATATCCTGGATTTGAAGACATGTTATCGGGTCAAGGTGCTCAGCCTGAGCGGAATGCTTATTGAAAGCGAACAGGCCGTCGGCATAAATGAAATTGTCCGGATGAAAGTGTCAATCCGGGGGGATGAGACGCTGGCCGTTGCGGGACGGACGGTTTCCTGCCGCGTCTCAGAGGTTGACCCTGAAAAATATGACATCGCAGTGGAAGTTATCGAGATTTCCGAGGCGGACAGGGAAAAGCTGAAAGGTTTTTTGAGCGAAATTTCGGAACCCGACCGGACGTTCGGAGGCACGGATGGAAGCATGATATTGGATGCGAAGTCAACTGAAGCGCTCGGACAGAGTCCTTGCGGAATAGTCCGGCCATATTCCGACGAAAGATATGATGAAGCGTGCAAGCCGGACAAGGAATTCGCCCCGCCGGCTGCCATCAACGAGCACCTGCTTGAAGTCGTCAGCGAAATCAGGTCGTTGCTGATGCAGATTCGCGCGGAACTGCCCAAAGCGCCCGCGCGCGGTATTTCCGCCGCCGGAATTGAGGAGATTCAGGCGAATGCGGCAGAAGGCCGGGAGTCAACCGTAACTGAACCCGTGTCATTCGGTAAAGATGGTTCCATTGATGAGGAAAAAGAGAGGCGGGAGGAACGCCTGAAAGGTACTGAATCCGATATGGAACGTCTTGCTGAAAATGGGCGGAAGTCGCCGCCCGCGAAACAAAAAAACGGAGACCGGAAGCCCGGGCCGGCAAAAAAGAAACTGAAACTGTGGCGCGCATTGATTCCGGCGCTTTTCCTTGCAGCGGCGGCGGCGACGTTTCTGTTTGTGTATATGCCTCAGGCGGAGAAGAAAGCCTATCAGCCGGCGCAACCGGCAAAGGCTCATTCTGATGGCGGGGTTGCTTTGCCTGCGCCGGTTCACAAAACTATCAAAAATTCTACTGCCGGAGAGTCTCCGGCTTCGGCGCATACCGTTGAGCTTGTCGCCACTGAAACAACCTGGCTGTCGGCGGCGGTCGATGAGAAAACCGCGCGTGAAATGATTTTGAAGCCGGGAGACAAAGTCGCCTGGACGGCGAAAAACAGCGTATCACTTGTAATCGGGAATGCTGCCGGGCTGAAAGTTATATATAACGGCAGGGAAATCAGTCCTCTCGGGGCAAAAGGCAGGGTCGTAAGGCTTAAGCTGCCGCCCGCGGGAAATTCATAGCCGGCGGGATAATATAAGTGCCTCTTCTGGGAACCTTGTGGATAGGAATTGTTCATTCTTTTATTTTTATTGGAATTATATACCCCGCCGTCTCTGCTGCGGGGAGGTTTATTAACTTTTCAATACCTTACAGTCTCTGCTGTGGGGATTCCTTGAACCCCCTTTGAAGGGG
>CAZKLK010000150.1:0-4036 GCA_964553535.1 uncultured Nitrospiraceae bacterium | reverse complement strand
CAATAATCAGATAGAGAAACAAATAGAGCAAAGTAATAGCAAGAATTTATTTTTTTATAAGCCCGTGAAGCATCATTGCTATTTCATCAAGTTCTTTATACAATTCAACAAAGACTGAGCTATCTATATAATTTCTATTTCTCATAATGTAAAGCAAACTACGGTTTCATAGATCGAACCTTTTGCAACAGAAAAATGGCACTTCTGCTCTTTTATACCTTCTCTGCCTGTCGCTTCAGCGATATTTGCTGAAACCGACAGACAACTTCTCCTAATTTGATCGCCTATGGATGATTGGTATTCATGCGGTATTCCGTCAACAATATCTGCGATCACTCCATAAATATCGATACTTTTCTGCCATACATCCAGTCGTTCAAATTTGAACACTTAGTCTTTTCTCTATCTCAAATCTCTATCTGTTTTCTTGGCTGGGGAGAGAGGATTCGAACCCCTGTAAGCAGATCCAGAGTCTGCCGTCCTGCCACTGGACGACTCCCCAACGACAATTGCCGGAAAAAGTCGGAAAATATTATACCATAACCGCATCATGGCAGTCGTCATTTCGACCGAAATCCGGGACATCCCTCATATCCAGCGCATCCGGATTTTCTTAAACGGCATGATGCATTTGCACAGATATTTTTCCGAGTAATTTCAGATGCCATGATATCAAACCCGACGTCTTCTGAATGCTTCCTTTTTTTACGGCTTCGCGCCTTGATTCCCGTATTTTTCATATATATCTATTCCATCGCATTGTATCACCGCAATGTATTGGAAATTAAGCATAACAGATACTTATCGGACAATGCATCGTGTTGACTTTCAGGGGTAAAAGAAGTATCATCAAATAAAGGATTTTAAATAAAATGTTCGAAAAATTTACAGAACGCGGACGGAGAGTAATTATCTTCGCGAAAGAGGAAGCCGAAAAGCGGCAGAATGATTATCTCGGCACGGAACATTTACTGCTGGCTGTCCTGAAAGAAGACGACGGCCTGCCTGTTGCGATTTTAAAGAGAATCGGAATTACCCATGAGGAAGTCCGCATGGAGGTCGAGCGTAATCTCCCCCGTGGAACAAATCTTATGACATTCGCAGACATCCCTTTTACCCCCCGCGCGAAAAAAGTTCTCGAACTGGCTGTTGAGGAAGCCCGGCTCCTCGGGCACAACTACATCGGCAGCGAGCACATATTTCTCGGTCTTATACGCGAGGAAGAAGGCATAGGAGGCAAGA
This sequence comes from uncultured Nitrospiraceae bacterium, assembly GCA_964553535.1. GTDB lineage: Bacteria > Nitrospirota > Thermodesulfovibrionia > Thermodesulfovibrionales > SM23-35 > JALHSV01. The sequence continues at coordinate 2,794 of CAZKLK010000150.1, read as the reverse complement.
TACTGAGGAGTTTCGGAGCCAATTTGCTTGGGGCAAGGCAGCTTACCATTAATTTTTCCATACGGGCTCATACACAGGCAAAAGACAAGAAGAGCTCCACGCCTGCGCTTGACGAATTCGGCCGCGACCTCACCCTTCTCGCCAAGGAAGGGAAGCTGGATCCTGTAATTTGCAGGGAAAATGAGATCGAGCGGCTCGTTCAGATTCTCGGCAGGAGGATTAAAAATAACCCTGTCATTATAGGCGAACCCGGGGTCGGGAAGACTGCAATTGTCGAAGGACTTGCACAGAAAATCACCGCCGGCGACATTCCCGACAGTCTTTTGGGGAAGCGCATGATCTCACTTGATCTGGGGGCGCTCATCGCCGGCACCAAGTACCGGGGGCAGTTCGAGGAGAGGCTCAAGATTGTCATGAAGGAGATCATCCAGTCGGACAATATCATCCTGTTTATTGATGAATTGCATACCCTGATCGGGGCGGGCGCCGCGGAAGGTTCCGTCGATGCGTCAAGCATGCTGAAACCCGCCCTGTCGCGCGGCGAGATTCAATGCATCGGCGCTACAACCCCTGACGAATACAGAAAACATATCGAAAAGGACGGCGCGCTGGAACGCCGTTTCCAGCCGGTGCACGTGCACGCCCCGAATATCGAAAACACTATCAGCATCCTGAAGGGACTCAGACCAAGGTATGAATCTTTTCACAAAATAAGAATACAGGATTCCGCGATCGAAATTGCCGCGCGGCTATCGGACAGGTATATTACGGACAGATACCTTCCGGACAAGGCAATTGACGTGATTGACGAGACGGGGTCAAGAATCAAGTTCAAGAGGTTTACTCCTCCCCGCGAATTGAAGGAGCTGGAATCCGATATACAGAGATTTACCAAGGAAAAAAATCTTTACATCAAACTGCATGATCTTGAGAAAGCGTCGTCGATACGGATGGAAGAGGAGAGGCTGAAGCGGCTTTATGAACAGTTGCACAAGCAATGGATAGACAACCTTAATAAGGATATCCCCTATGTCAGCGACGAGGATATCGAATATACCGTATCCAAAATGACCGGCATCCCCCTCTCAAAGCTTGAGGAGAAGGAATCCGAAAAACTCCTACTGATGGAGGAGAATATCCACAAGCGTATCATAGCCCAGGAAGAAGCAATAAAAGCTGTTGCAAAAGCCATCCGGAGGTCACGCGCCGGACTGAAATCCAACAGGAAACCTATTGGTTCATTTTTCTTCCTTGGACCCACGGGGGTCGGCAAAACAGAACTCGCCAAGGCGCTTGCGTGGTTCCTGTTCAATGATGAGGCGTCGCTGGTCAAGATCGATATGTCAGAATACATGGAACGGTTCAACGTATCGCGGCTGACAGGCGCACCTCCCGGTTATGTGGGATATGAAGACGGCGGGCAGCTCACGGAAAGGATTCGAAAGAAACCGTACTCCGTTGTTCTCTTTGATGAGATAGAAAAAGCGCATCCCGATGTGTTTAATATCCTGCTTCAGGTTCTGGATGAAGGGGTATTGACGGACAGCTTTGGAAGAAAGGTGGATTTCAGGAACACGGTTATCATCATGACTTCCAACCTCGGAGCGCGACTGATCGAAAAAGCCACTCCTCTTGGATTCCAGAGAAATATCTCTGAAATGGTTTACGAAAAGATCAAGGATAATGTGCTGAACGAACTGAAGAAAACTTTCAACCCCGAATTTCTGAACCGGGTCGATGAAATTGTGGTGTTTCATCCGTTGGAAAAAGAGCATCTGATGTCTATTATTGATTTGCTGATCGACGAAACAAACAGGCTGCTCATTGAACAGCAGGAACTTGTTCTGGAAGTCTCGGAAGAGATAAAAGAATGGATCATTCAAAACTACTATCAGCCGACGTATGGCGCACGACCGATGAGAAGAGCGGTTCAGAAGGTCATTCAGGATCCGCTCTCTGATGAGTTGCTGAGGGGCAGTTTCAGAGACGTTCACAGGATAAGGGTTATTCTTGAGGATAATAGACCCGCGTTCGTTGAATCCGAAAAACCGGCATCCGTCCTGACAGGTGCTAATTAACAGCATCAGACCGCATCATATACCGCCAGGTGCGCATCCCGCGAGTCGGAACACTGCCTTCGTTTCAGCGCGATGCAATCGCCATATGCTATGAAACCCAAAGCCCTTATTCTGCTATTCATTATCATAGCTGCCGTTGCTGCGGTGCTGACCATCAGGCCGGCTCATAGCCCCAAAATCGTTTATGTCGGCGACGTGATACAGGATTTTGAGCTCATCAATCCCGATCAGGGCAGAACCAGCCTTTCCGGCATGAGAGGATCGGTCGTATTTGTAAATTTCTGGGCCACGTGGTGCGCCTCCTGCATCGATGAATTGCCCTCAATTGAGAGGATGCACAGAAACTTCACCGGCAACTCTTCATTCAGGGTAGTCACTATTCTCTTTAAGGACGACCCGCACCGGGCGCTCGATTTCATGAAAAAGAACGGCTTCACCTTCCCGGTATTTCTCAATCCGGATGAATCCGCCGCAAAAATCTTCGGGATAACAGGAGTCCCGGAGACGTTTATAATCGATAAGAACGGCGTGCTCAGGAACAAAGTCATAGGACCTGCGGAATGGGATTCTCACAGGGCGCTTGACGCCCTGCAAACTTTGATCAATGAATCGTAGTTCCGGGTTGCTTCCCATAAGCGTCTGATCGGCGCCGGATCAAAATATTCGGTTTTTCTGGGATTAGTGTGGACCGTCATTCCGGCGAACGCCGGAATCCA
>CAZKLK010000149.1:0-4037 GCA_964553535.1 uncultured Nitrospiraceae bacterium | reverse complement strand
TAACATCTGATAATCCTGATTGTAAAGTCGCATAAAAGTTTTGAGCCGGGCATACTTGACAGATATTTTGCCGAATATCTATACTTAAGGTTCAAATTATGGGAACATATACTACATATCATCCACATAACAGAAAAAGGAAAAAGACTCACGGCTTTCGGGAGCGAATGAGTTCCGCAGGCGGGCGTAAGGTTCTTAAAAGAAGAAGAGCCAAAGGGCGTAAGAAACTTACCGTTTGATGCGTAGAAACGCCTTGCGCACTCTGGCAAAAAAACGTGATTTCGATCTGGTTTTCAAGGAAGGATTGAGTGCCGCCTCGAAACATCTCGTTTTATATGCACGACCTAACGAGCTGAATTGGAGCCGCCTGGGTCTCTCCGTGAGTAAAAAAATCGGCAAGGCTGTTATTCGTAACAGGCTGAAACGTTTGCTCAGAGAAGCTGCATGGAAAACATTGGCAGATTCAGCGCAGCGCTTTGATTTTGTCATTGTGACAAAAAAATCCGCTGCGGAAGCCGGAATGGAAAATTTTATTAAAGAGATGGAAAAAGCTTTGCCAAAAATGGCTCATGAGAAATATTCTTATACTGCTAATAAAACTGTATCAATATAGCATGTCGCCTCTGCTGCCGTCGAGTTGCAGATTTTTCCCGTCATGTTCCGCATACGCAATTAATGCGATAGAGAAATTTGGGTGTCTGAAAGGATTATATCTTGCGATAAGGAGGATTCTCAGGTGTCATCCCTTCCATCACGGCGGATATGACCCGGTCAAATAATATATGGAGAAGAGAGCCTTAATCGCATTAGCAATTTCATTCGTGATCCTTCTGATCTTTCAGTTCCTTTTCGTCAAGCCTGCCCCTCAGAAAGTTGATCAACAGCCTAAAGCGACTGAAGAACAACAGTCTATGCCGGCGCAGTCCGAAGCGCTTCCTGCACGGGGCCCGTTAACGGTCATGAAGCATAAGCAGAGCACGCCCGCACTGGAAAAACTGATAAGGGTCGAAACCGATTTATACTCCGCCGTATTTTCATCAAGTGGCGCCACGTTGCAATTCTTTGAACTGAAAAAACATCGCGATAATGACGGCAGGAATGTCGTCCTTCTGAAAAGCCCCGGCGTTGTTGCTCCGCTGGGAATTGGGTCAAAAGAAGAACTTGAGCTGTCAGAGATAGATTTTCACGTTACAGGACAAAACCTGAATATCGATTCCGCAAATCCCTCCGGCACTCTTGTCTTTTCGCACACAGATTCGGGAGTATCTGTAAAACGTACGTATACATTTTCCCATAATACTTATCGGATCGGCATTGTCGATGAAGTATCGGGACTGCCTGGCTACCGGATAACCTTAGGCTCTGACTTTGGCATGCATGACAGGAAAGATTCATGGACTCATATAGGCCCTGTAGTTCTGAGTGGCGCCGACAGGATTGAATTCAGCCCATCCCAGCTGGATGAAACAAAAAGCTATTCACAGGGGCTTAAGTGGATAGCGCAGGAGGATAAATATTTCTTTGCATCTCTCGTTCCCGTATCCCCCGTCGAAAGTGCAACCGTATGGAAGCACAAAGATAGTGTTATTACTGCATTCGTAGGCAAATCAGGCGCCAACAGCTTCATTTTGTATGCCGGGCCCAAAGAATATGATGCCCTCAAGGCCTTGAACGTTGGGCTTGAGCACGTTGTTGATTTTGGTTTCTTTTCCATTATTGCGCTGCCGCTTTTCTGGATTCTCAAATTCTTTTATCAGTTGGTCGGCAATTACGGCTGGGCAATCGTGCTGCTGACAATTGTTGTGAGAATACCTTTCATTCCGCTCATAAACAAAAGCCAGAAGTCGATGAAGAAGATGCAGGACATACAGCCCCGCATGGCGGAGATACGGGAAAAATACAAAAAGGATCCGCAAAAAATGCAGCAGGAAATGATGCAACTTTATAAAACGCACAAGGTTAATCCCGTGGGAGGCTGTTTGCCTATACTACTCCAGATTCCTGTATTTTTCGCGCTTTATAAAATTTTGCTCATAGCAATTGAGCTTCGTCATGCCCCGTTCATGCTATGGATTGATGACCTGTCAGCTCCTGATACCCTATTTGGCCACCTCCCTGACTACATTCCGCTCATTGGCGGCTTTGCCGTCGGTCCGCTTCCAATTGTCATGGGGGCCACGATGGTAATTCAGCAGAAGATGACGCCGACATCCCTTGATCCGACTCAAAACAAAATCATGATGATGCTGCCTGTCGTATTTACCTTCCTGTTCCTGAACTTCGCATCCGGTCTGGTGCTTTACTGGCTCATGAACAATATCTTCAGCATTGCGCAGCAGTTTTATGTTAACCAGAAGCTCGCAAAAGAAAAAGCAGAAGGCAAAGCTTAGACGCACTGCGATAACACAATTTACTGCACAATGCCTGTACTCACGGATGATGACACCATAGCTGCCATCTCTACCCCAATCGGCGAAGGCGGCATAGGGATCATAAGAATAAGCGGCGGCGATGCAATTGACATAGCCAGCCGGATATTCTTTTCACCGAAAAAGAAACTTGTCACTGAATCAAAATCCTTTCGCCTCATGCACGGGTATATCTGCAATCCTTCCACAGGAGAAAAAATCGACGAAGCGCTTCTTTCGATCATGAAGTCCCCGCATTCCTATACAAGGGAGGATGTGGTCGAGATCAACTGTCACAGCGGCATGATTTCATTGATGCGAATCCTGGATATTGTCCTGAAACACGGCGCCCGGCTCGCAGAGCCTGGGGAATTTACAAAAAGGGCTTTCCTCAACGGGAGGATAGACCTCAGCCAGGCGGAAGCCGTGATAGACCTTATCCGGTCAAAGACCGATGAAAGCCGGAGGATAGCTCTCGAACAACTTCAGGGCAGCCTTTCTGAAACTATAACCTCTCTGAGAGACCGTGTGATGGCTGTCTGTGTCAATATCGAAGCTCATATAGATTTCCCGGAGGACGAGATCGAAGCGGTTTCGAAACAAGATTTGTCTGCTTCCATGCACGATATTCGCCAGAAACTTCAAACACTTGCTAAGACCTATGATGAAGGCCGATTCTTCAGGGAGGGCTTGTCGACGGCAATTGTCGGGAAACCGAACGTCGGGAAATCATCCCTCCTGAATGCATTGCTTAAGAAAAACCGTGCTATTGTGACAGATATCCCGGGCACTACCAGAGATATTATTGAAGAATATCTCAATATCAAAGGACTGCCTCTCCGGATTATGGATACAGCGGGGATACGGGACGGAAAAGATTTGGCTGAAAAAGAAGGGGTAAAAAGGAGTCTTTACAGCATCGAAAATGCTGATCTTGTTCTCGCGCTGTTTGACCGGAGTTCACCTCCCGAGGAAGAGGATGTTGAGGTTATAAAAAGAACAAAGGACAGGAATACGATCTTCGTTCTGAACAAATCCGACCTGCCGGCAGCTTTTGATCCATCCGTGTTCACATCCTTCATCTCTCGTCCTTCATTCGTTTGTTTGAATATTTCTGCGACAAGAGGCGACGGGATCGAGGGATTGAAAGAGGCCATCTATAGTGCGTGCCTGAAAAATTGGAGGGAGGAACGGGAAGGAGTCGTTGTTACAAATCTCAGGCATAAGACTGCGATTCAGCATGCTGCGCTATCGCTTGCGAACGCAATGCAGGCATTAGCAGAAAATCAGCCGATCGAAATCATTGCTCTCGAACTCCGGGATTCTCTCGGCAAACTTGGCGACATTGTCGGCGTTATGACAACAGAGGACATCCTGGAACGAATCTTTAGTGAATTCTGCATAGGCAAGTAAAACTTAACTATGAACATGTAAGGAGCGCGGATGGTAGCATTCATATTTTATATCACCGTTGCGATAACAATCATAGCTGTAGCATTCAGTATTATTTGCTGGATTCGGGAGAGAAAAAACCGTTTTTGAATATGAGATCTCAGATCATCCCGTTGCCAAATTTTTACCGGTTCATGGAAAGATGGATTGCGGAAGAGCTTCTATATGCTTTACAAT
>CAZKLK010000148.1:0-4061 GCA_964553535.1 uncultured Nitrospiraceae bacterium | reverse complement strand
ATTAATATTTCGCGTGTCTACTTCCCGATAGCCTCAGTCAGGATCTGTTTCTGAGAATCCGCCTGTTCGGAAAGCGATTTTAAGAGGTCGTATGCCTGCCGTATTTTACCTTCGCCAAGCTGCTCTCTCACCGCAGTCATGTCAAGTTCGAGCTTTCCGATTGCGGACTGCAATTCATCTTTTGACGCAACCGCCTTTTTTCTGATTGCAGTCGTCGCGAGACCTTTCACTTCCTCCAAAGCCTTCTGGACAACCGGCAGCATAGCCTCAAGCTCCACTTTCATATTTTGCTTGTTCTGATCCGAAAGAGAAGCCGCCTGGCCGGCCATCTTTGCCGCTTCGATAGCCGCCGTTTTAGCCTCTGAGTATTTCTTCGCCGCGACCATCTCAGCCGCCTTCTTCATTTGATCCTGTGCCTTTGCAAAGACATCTTCGACATACAGATCAGCTTCTTTGTTTTTGGCATCAGCAATCGCTTTTTCGGCATCGGCGATTTCCTGCGTCGGAGGCTTTGCACAGGCGAAGATTACCGACAAAGCGCAGACGCATACCGCCAACCTCACTGCCCATACTGCTAACTTCATAACCTAACACCTCCCCTCCTTAGATATTTTTTACACGCATCATTATAGAAGAAACAACTTTTCAAGGCAATACATTTTTGAGTCACTTGATTACGCGCCTTGAGACTCTGCATACTATATAAATGTTCGCTTATTTTTTTATCGTTTTTTTATTATTTTTCAATGCCTCTGCCAATTCAACTGAACTCAATCAGAATGAAGGCATGTGCGCGCCTGAAATCGAGAGAGAAAGTGAGTGCCTCGACCCTTCCATCCGTTCAGGCAATGATCCTGCGCCTTCCGATCGCATTGATGCCGGAAAAGCACGGGCAGACAAAGCATCAAATAACCATTCAGCCGCAAAGACTAACCCGGATGCGCAGAGCCCGGAAAAACATCCTGCCCGTCTGACCATTGACCCGGGTGCAATTCGGACGGAGCCCGCTGACCCGGCGGCAAATGAATTTACTGTCCATTTCTTCTGGGGAAGCGGATGTCCTCATTGCAAAGAGGAAAAAGTCTTTCTCGATGAAATGAAAACCGGGTTTCCCCGGATGAAGGTTATTGACTACGAGGTCTGGCATGACAAAGATAATGCGGCATATTTTTCAAAAATGGCGGAAGCATACAAAATCAAGACAGGAGGCGTGCCGATTACCTTCATCGGCGACAAGAGTGTTATTGGATTTTCCGATCATTCAAAAAAAGAGCTGGCTGCGTTGTTTCAGGAATGCTCCCTGACCCAGTGCGTTGATCCGGCCGATCTGGTTTCAGGCAAAACGCCTCTGCCCGCCGCTATCCCCGGGTCTGAGGAACAGGCCGGGGATTTGGAATGCACCGAAAAAAGCAAAGCGATCTACATCCCGTGGATTGGAAATCTTGATTCGTCGCAAATATCGCTGCCGGTAATAACTCTGGTTATCGCCGGGCTTGACAGTTTCAATCCATGCGCTTTTTTTGTGCTCTTTTCGCTGCTCGGCCTTTTAATTCATGCCAGGTCCAGGGAGAAGATGTTTATGATAGGCAGTGTTTTCATCTTTTTTTCTGGCTTCATTTACTTTTTGTTTATGTCAGCCTGGCTTAATCTTTTCCTCGTGATGGGACGGGTCGACATAATTACCAAACTGGCGGGTGTTTTAGCGGTTGCGATTGCCCTCATTAACATAAAAGACTTTTTTGCGTTTAAAAAAGGCGTGTCGCTCACAATCCCTGATAGCGCAAAGCCAAAATTGTTCGACCGGATGAGAAAACTGCTCAAAGCCGATTCCGTTGCTCCAATACTCATCGGGACCGCCGTGCTCGCAATAGCGGCGAATTCATATGAATTGCTGTGCACCGCCGGGTTCCCCATGGTATATACGAGAATATTGACGTTAAACGAGTTGTCCTCAACCTGGTATTATGTCTATCTAATTCTTTACAATGTGATATATATAATTCCCCTGTCCATTATCGTCATTGTCTTTACTGTTACACTCGGGAAAAAACATCTTACCGAACGCCAGGGGAGAATCATGAAACTTTTCTCTGGCACCATGATGCTCGCGCTTGGAGGCGTGCTTTTGATTAATCCGGCCGCGCTGAGTAACGTTTTCATTTCTTTCGTCCTTCTTGCCGGATCTATTTGCGTGTCAATAGCTGTTGCCGTCACAGCCGACAGACTCAAGGTTTTCAAATGAGTCATTGTGCGTGTGGAGCGATTCGCTGATGAAAAAAATCATGTTCTTATGCACGGCGAATTCATGCAGGAGCCAGATGGCGGAGGGATTTGCAAAAGAATATTCCCGCGGAGCCGTTGAGACGCACAGCGCCGGTCTGATGGCCGCCGGTGTTCACAGGAGGGCCATTGCGGCAATGAAAGAAACCGGGATAGACATTTCCGGCCAACTATCCAAAGAAATTAACGAGGTTCTTCTCCGGCGGATGGATATGGTGATCACTCTGTGCCGCCATGCCGAGGACTTCTGTCCGTGGACGCCGCCGGAGATAATGCGCCTTCACTGGCCTGTCAGAGACCCCGTCGGCGCAGTCGGGTCCGAAGAATACATAATGAGTGAGTTCAGGCGCGCAAGGGATGAAATCGGCGATAAAGTCCGGGCTTTAATCAACGATATTCTGGGTTCCGGGTGAAACAATTTTATTGCCATAATCAAAAAGCACATGGGAGGAATGAAAAATGTCCAGAATCATTGTAATAGTATTTCTCCTGGCCGCCGTTACGGGCTGCTATCCGCCGTCCTACTATGACAAATGGAACAGGGGGAGCGTAGAACGGTATCTTGAGAGTTATGATTATTACCCGGGCGAATATATTTACTACCGGCCGTATTACTCCTGGTATCCGTATTTTTATTTCCCGTTCTCATTATCTCTTTCCTATTCGTACTTTTCACACGATGGACATTTTTATAAATACCCTTACCATGGACACCACGACAGAGGCCGTCCGAATTATCACCTGAAATACAAAGGGCGGCGCTAATCGGCGTCTGCAAATCTTGCCAGCGGTCCCTTTTTGGAAGTGCCGGACCTGAAGATTGTAATCCCTTTGCGGCCTCTTTCATACGCAAGGAGGAACGCGTCCGCAACGTCGGATTTTCCTGCCCTGTGCGGCATGTTGACCGTCTTTGACACCGCATTATCGGTAAATTCCTGGAAACAGGCCTGCATCTCTCGTCTTTAAGGAGATACCGCGCCCTCAAAACAGTCAGCGCGTTATCCGTAAGCTTCACGTCACCCTTCCACGATACTGCGCTCATCCCACATAAACCAGTTGCCGGTATCGGTCAGAAATGAATATGTGTTCTGAAAAATCGCAAAGTGCTCCTCTTCATCCCGGATAAGGCACTCAAAAAAGGCCTTCTCGTTCGGATCGGCGGCCTGAGCCGCAGCGTTGCCGTAGAACTTGATTGCATCCTGCTCCATCTCCATCGCAATCTCAAGCGCCTGCAATTCATCGGCAGTCGGGGAAACGCGCTGCAGCATGAATTCCTTGTTCTGCACAAAAATCTTTTTCATGTCCTGCACCGGCCGTGTTTCGGCAGAAACAAACTCTTTATTCCGATCAACGTGAACCGCGCAGGCCTTATGATGCTTTTCATCCTCGGCAATGCTAAGGAACATTTTTTTCCCTATGGGGTTATCCGTTTTTTCCGCGCACTTCGTATAGAAATCAACTGCTTCCTGCTCCATTTTGATTGCCATTTCGATGACGTTCATGATTCCTCCTAAAAAGCGTTCTCGAACAGATTATTGCAGCGAACCTGAAAAGCCCTGTTCTGATTATTATGAATAGAATATCAGGGAAGGCAAATTACTGCAAGGTTGCCTGCGGTTGCCCTTATGCCGCAAAATGCGGTTCAGGACAGGCGGATATGATGAAAAAGCTATCATGCTGCGCCTTTGCGGGTGGCTGATTATAATGACAGACAACATTATTTTAATTGCCTCTTCTGGGAACCTTGTGGATAGGAATTGTTCATTCTTTTATTTTTATTG
>CAZKLK010000147.1:0-4081 GCA_964553535.1 uncultured Nitrospiraceae bacterium | reverse complement strand
TAAAAATAAAAGAATGAACAATTCCTATCCACAAGGTTCCCAGAAGAGGCTAAATCCTAAATGCCGGACCACGATCGTTGTTTCCCTGCTATTTTTTATTTTCCCCCTTTTGTTGGTGCCCGCGGATGCAAAGGTCTACATAGATATCACTTCTCCGGCCTTTACCAGGGCGCCGATTGCAGTTCAGGAATTTTACGGGCCGTCGGGGAGGGAGATTGCCGAGATTATTAGAAATGACCTTGATTTTACCGGGCTTTTCTCCCATACCGATGAAAGAGCGTATCTTGAAAAGGCATCACAGCCTTTTAATCCCAAAAACTGGACGCCGCTCGGAGTTGAAGCTGTTGTAAAAGGGTCCGTGAGAGAAGAAAAGGAAGTTGTTGTAGTCGCGTCCTGTTATGATGTCTTCGAAGGGAAAGAGATATTCAGAAAGGAGTACAAGGCGGAAAAGCATCTTCTTAGGCCCCTTGCCCACTCAATTGCGAACGACATCTATTTTTCACTCACCGGTGAAGCGGGGATATTCAGAACAAAAATTGCGTATGTTGCTGAAGAGAGAGGGGAGAAGGCGCTCCATATCATGGATTGGGATGGGCACAGGGTTTCAAAAACCGGACTAACGGCGAATATCCTCATGTCTCCGCGCTGGTCAAAAGATGGCAATAAGCTTGTGTATTCAGCGGAAAAGAACAGACAGTGGGGGATTTATGTGCTGGATTTTGTCAGTTTGAAATCCGAAAGGGTTTTTTCTTCGCAGGGCACAAATATTTCCGCTGATTTTACCCCTGACGGGGAGGATCTGCTTTTCTCATCGTCAAAAGAGGGGATGCCTGACCTGTACTCGCTGAATCTCAGGAGCAACAGGCTTAAAAAGCTGACCTCGTCTTTCGGGATAAGCGTCTCGCCGGCGGCGTCTCCTGATTCGCGTTTCATTGCGTTTGTCTCCGACCGTGGTGGAAGTCCCCAGGTTTATGTTATGCGGAGGGATGGAACCGATACAAGAAGAATTACCTTTGAAGGTTCATATAACACTTCACCGAGCTGGTCGCCGAAGGGAGATAAAATTGCCTTTACGGGGCGGCGCAGCACGAACCAGATTTTTATCATGAATCCCGACGGCAGCGGCTTGACTCAACTCACTTCCCACGGCAATAACGAAGACCCGTCTTTTTCTCCCGATGGCAGGTACATAGCGTTTACCTCCGACAGGGACGGAAGGAAAGGAATCTATATAATGCGTGCGAACGGAGAAGATCAGAAAAGGGTTACCCACCGAAGCCTTAAGGCATTCGGGCCGCGCTGGTCGCCCATGTAATTCCGGCGCGGTTGTTCTGTCAAAACGCAGAACGTCAGCCGTTTTTTCTGGAACATATTGACAGCATAATTTAAAATAACCCGTATAGGCCGTCCGGCAGTTTATATTGCTGCCGGAGCAACCAAGACAATACGAAATAAAAAGGAGGTATGAATGAAGAGGATTGTTATATGCATGATGCTGATTTGCGGTCTGTTTCTTGGCGGTTGTGCGCCAAGGAAAGTGGCGCCGCAGGCAATGCCTGATGACCGGCGGCAGCAGGAATTGTCGGACGCAGCGGCGAAAGACAGGCAGACCGCACTTAAACCCGAGGAGAGGATTACAGAGCAGCAACTGGCAAGAATTGATACAAAAGATGAGCCGGCAAGGTACAGGGAAGAGCGCGGCCTATTCAATGATATTTATTTCGATTTTGACAGGTACGATATAAAGCCGGACGGGAAGCCGGTTTTGCAGGGAATCGCGTCCTGGCTTCTGAAAAATTCAGACGCGAGACTCTCCATTGAAGGGCATTGCGATGAACGGGGCACAAACGAATATAATCTTGCGCTTGGCGACAGACGGGCGAAGGCGGCCAGGGATTTTCTCATTGCTCTTGGGGTGGCGTCAAAGAGAATCGATTTAATAAGCTATGGCGAAGAGAAACCCCAGTGCGCTGAACAGACGGAGGAATGCTGGGCAAATAACAGAAGAGCACATTTTGTAGTCCTTCGGTAAGCGGGTATCGCCGTGAATAATGGTGCTATGAAGAATCAGTTTTCCCCGCCGGGGATTTTTTTGCTGGTTGTCTTTCTCTGTGCGTTTGCAGGCTGCGCAACTACGCAGGATGTTGATATTCTGAGAACGGATGTCAACAGGCTGCTTAAGGATTCATATGCGGCGAAAAGCGATATCGAGAGCCTGAAGGAGAGAACAGCGGGAGCTGCCAAGGAAGAATCCTTCAACGTCGTCAGGATGAGTCAGGCCGAAATGCAGTCGCAGCTCGCGGCATTGACCGGTGAAGTGCAGAGGCTCGGCGGGAGATTCGACGAAAACAGATACTATTTGGAGAAGACCCTCAAAGATGCTTCGTCGGAAACGGAACTTCTGAAGGCGCAGGTGGCCGGGCTGGAAAAGCAGATTCGCGATATTAAAGACAGAATGATCGTTATGGAAGGCGCCGGAAAGCAGAAAGGCGAACCGATTAAAGAAGATCAGGCAAAGGCGTCTGATAAAAAGCCGGAAGATCTGCAGAAAGATGCATCGCCCGGCGACGGGAAAACGGGAAAACCTGTGTCGCCGGGTGATGCCGTATTGCAGTACGAGGAAGCTTATAGCTTTTTCAAGGATAAGCGGTATAGGGAGGCGCGGCAAAAATTTGATGCTTTTATTAAGGCATACCCCAATCATGAACTTGCCGACAATGCGCATTTCTGGATTGCAGAAACCTACTACAATGAAAAAGATTTTGAGGAAGCGATACTGGCGTACGAAGCGCATATGAAGAAGTACCCGAAGAGTCAGAAGGCGCCCGGCTCTCTTCTCAAGCAGGGGCTTGCCTTTATTGAAATCGAAGACAAAAAGACGGGAACAGTAATCCTTGATCAGGTGATCGAGCGCTATCCGAAGTCGGCCGAAGCGGGTCTCGCAAGGAAGCAGTTGGAGAAAATCAGGAAGACGAAGAAATAACTGGTCGGGGCGAAAGGATTTGAACCTTCGACTCCACGGTCCCGAACCGTGTGCGCTACCAGGCTGCGCTACGCCCCGATGAAAAATATTACCATATCAGGGTGATAAAAGGTAATCGGCATCTTCCGTTGTGATAAACCGGGATTCAATGTGGCCGGGTATGAACGGCAGGACTACCCGATACCCGATATCGCTTGCCAGGAGACTGATCTGTTGAGGAATCCCGCGTTTCCATGCGTGCCCGTTTCCCGTAATCACAACTATTAATCTCTCAGGGTTTTTATTCAGGAAGCTGATAATATTGCGCGCCATCACCTGATCCCACAGCAGTTGCGCCTGACAAAAGAAAAAAAACTCCCTGTTGCCGTGTCCATGCATCGCATATGCTCTCCGGATGAAATCCATATAATGCTCGTCAACAGCGCACCCGACATCGGGGGGGAGTTTTTTAAGCTCTTCCTTTGTCAGGGAGTCAAAACCGGACCGCGCGACTTTTCTGGTGATTTCGGCTTCCACATTCAGCCCGACAGCCGGAATCCGGTTATCTTTTAAATAGGTGAATATATCACGGTATAAAGGCCATGGAAAGTTCCAGTTTTCATAGTAAGCCCTGATGAATTCATCCGGGGCAATCCTGCCGGAAATCCACCTGTCCAGTATCTCCTGGTTTTTTGCAGTAAACATCTCGAATCCCACAGCCAGTTGTCTGCCGGAGCCGTGCAAGGTTTTGATGACATCAAGCTGAATTTGATGATGAGCCGGGTTGTCATGCGATTCACCGATGAGGACGACCTGGGATTGCCGGAGGTTATCGATCATCTGAGCGAATCCGACTGTTTTCCGGCCGGCTACGCTAAACGCCGGTTTCTGCTGGACGTCTGTTTTTGTCTCATGGCAGGCAGGGGATACAGAAAACATCATCAACAGAAAGGCGACGGCGATGCTGATACGTTTTCCGGTCATCATGCTCGAAAAGGCCTCTTCTGGGAACCTTGTGGATAGGAATTGTTCATTCTTTTATTTTTATTGAAATTATATACCCCTATTTTTATTGAAATTATATACCCCGCAGTCTCTGCGGCGGGGAGGTTTATTGTT
>CAZKLK010000146.1:0-4188 GCA_964553535.1 uncultured Nitrospiraceae bacterium | reverse complement strand
ATCTATATCCCAAATCCAGCGATAATAATTGTCATTGCGAGCGAAGCGAAGCAATATCGTCGTATGAAAGGAGATTGCCACGCACCTTGCAGGTACTCGCAATGACGCGTTTATCAATCGTTCGAGATGGTTATCGCTGGATTTGGGTATATCTATAATCTATGACTTTTGTATCTCAACAATTTCCACATCATACTCCAGAGTCTTTCCGGCAAACGGATGGTTTATGTTAATCGTCACGCTGTCTTCCCTGATCTCCGTGATTCTTCCCTGCAAGGGCTGACCGCTTTCATCCACGGCATACAAGACCATGCCTACATCAGGCGCCATGTCCGGCGGCAGGTTTTCCAGTGGCACTTCATCGATGCCGTCCGGGTCCTCCTTGCCGTATCCTTCATCCGGGCTGACCTTGAAGGATTTTTTCTCGCCGACCGCCATCCCCTGAATGGCCTTTTCGAACCCCGGTATCACCTGCTCGTCCCCCACCAAAAACATGAACGGCTCCCTCTCTCTCGTATTATCTACCATCACGCCTTCCACAGTAAGGGTATAATGAAGCCTGACAACAGCTCCGTCCGCAATCGTATCCATTAACTCATTCCTCCTTTTTTTTGTCCCGCCGGCTCTCATTAGTCCGTATCATGCGAACGTAGGGCACATCGTATTCCACCCCCCGGATAACCTCCCGTGTGACACAGCCTTTTGTCTTCTTCAGGAGAATGATTTCCTGCTTCCCTTCTGATACCACAGGAGCAATCAGTTTCCCGCCATCTACGATCTGCCCGACAAGAAGTGGCGGAATCTCTTCGCATGCCGCGGTGACGCAGATACGGTCGTATGGAGACAACTCCGGATACCCATAGTAACCATCTCCGGGAACAAGCACGATATCGGCATATCCGGCGCTTTCGACAAACATCTTCGCATGTTCTAATGTCTCCGGATCAATCTCGACACATACAACCCGGCCTGCCGGACCTACTATCTCCCGCGCTACCACAATGGTGTAGCCGGAACCGGCTCCGATTTCAAGCAGGGTATGGCCCTCGCTGAGGCCGAGTGGTTCATACAGGGTAATCATCCAGCAAACAGTTAAATCCTGAATAGTCACTCAACTATACCACAAATTCACGAGCAAACGGTCATTATTGGGTGGGCGACAGATCCGCGGCAATCTCTCTGTGGATAGACAAACAGGGCAGCCTTATTTGCTATAATGAAATGCCTTGCTTTTCAATAAATTATCCTAAGGAGTATCCATAATGGAATCTCAAAAGAGCATCCTGATTCTCGGGCTGGGCAACATTCTGTTAAAGGACGAGGGAGTCGGCGTCCATGTCATCGAAAAAATACAAAATATGGAACTACCCCCCGATGTGGAAGTCATGGATGGCGGAACCATGGGCCTTGACCTCATTTATTATATTGAAGGAAGAAAAAAAGTCATCGTGGTTGACGCGGTGCGGGCTGGCGAGGAACCGGGCACCATGTACCGGTTCACCGACAAGAACATCGCTGATGCAAAAGGCATGCTCCGCTCCGCTCACGGAGTCGACTTTGCGGATGCGCTGCGGATTTCCGCATTTCTCAAGACAAAACCGGATGATGTTATATTTATCGGCATCGAGCCCGAGAGCCTCGATGAGGGAATGGAACTAACTCCGCTGATCGAAAAGAGAGTCCCCGCGCTCATTGAACTGGTGATGAGGGAACTGGAACATGTAAATCCAAAATCCTGATATCTGAATCCGGAATGATATCCAATGCCAAAATTACAAACGTCAAAAAATATGATTTGGAGGGAAGGAACTGATTTTTTCAAAAAACAATTGAACTCATTCAAGCCCTTCCCGAAACGTTGGCATATATTGGAGCGAGCAAGCTGCTGGTAAGACCGGCAGGGCCAGCCGGAGCGACACTTGAAAAGACAAATTCG
This sequence comes from uncultured Nitrospiraceae bacterium, assembly GCA_964553535.1. GTDB lineage: Bacteria > Nitrospirota > Thermodesulfovibrionia > Thermodesulfovibrionales > SM23-35 > JALHSV01. Next base: position 2,252 of record CAZKLK010000146.1, on the reverse strand, counting down.
AAATTCTAAACGGCTTTTTATGACCGGTATTTTGGAATTTGTTTTAGGATTTGTGAATTTGTCTGGATTTTTGAAATTTATTATTTCGAATTTGCATAGAATTTAGAATTTTTTTGGATGACGGCCAAGATTACAAAATTTATACTCCTTACCGCATGTATTGCCTTCACCTTCGCTCTTTTCTGCGTTGAAATAAAAGATCCTGATTTCTGGTGGCATCTGAAGACAGGCGAGCATATCGTTGAGACTGGCTCCATTCCGACCAGCGACCCGTTTGCATACACGTCAACGCCTAAAGATCCGCTGAGCCCTGATTCTGTCAGGATAAAATTCATTCTTGCCCAGTACTGGCTGGCGCAGATTCTGTTTTATAAAATATTTGATGCATTCGGTTTTGAGGGCGTTATCTTCACGCGCGCCTTTATTTTTACGCTGTTTTTTTTGTTTCTGTACATTTGCATTAGGCGGGAGGGCCTTGGCGTCTATTCTTCTCTGTTGCTGGCAATACCCGCTGTGCTGATATTAAAAACGTTCACCGGAGAGCGCCCCCAGATGTTTTCGTTTTTGTTCTCATTTCTGATTGTATTTCTATTGGAGGGGTTTAGGAAGTCAGGGACCGGATACTCTTCGAGATTCATAGGGACTCATAGAGATTCAAAAACAGCGTCAAATGCCATCGCGGGAAATTCAGAATATTTTCGGGATGCCGGCAAAAAAACTTATGCCTATCTGATCCCGGTCCCTTTTATTCTCCTGCTCTGGTCAAACATGCATGGAGGATTTATCGTCGGCATCGCATTGCTCCTCTGCTATCTTGTTGCGGAATGGATAAAGTATTTCTGGTTTTCGAGGGGAAAGATCAAGAATCCGGCAAAAGAGTCTGTCTCCGAAGTTCGCGGTCAGGGATCCGGAATCAATTCTTCGTTTCTGATATCAACCGTTCAACCGTTGAGACAATTGAAACTTTTTTCCGCGTTCATCGTCGCGTCGATGCTCCTCACCCTTATCAACCCGAACACCTACAAGGTAATCCCCTTTCTCATTGAGTTTGAAAGCGAAATTTACAAGAGCTTCATTGTCGAGACAATGTCGCCCATCATACTATTCCGCTATGGTTTCTACGAAATTCAGTTTTTCATCTTCTTCGCCCTGGCTTTCATTGTCGCCGGACTTTTTCTTTTCAGGCTTCGATGTCTCGACCTGACAGATGTCTTCATTGTGCTTATGCTTGCCGCCGTGAGTTTCTCGATGTCGAGATTCATTCCATACTTCGCTCCTGTCGCACTTGTTATAATCGCGCGGCACACGGCTGATTACACGCAAAGACTGCCGCAAATATTTAAGACCATCAGGAAAAACATTGAGATCCCCGTTAACAGCTTTTTCATAATTGTGATCATCCTGATGCTGATCAACGGCAATATGTTCAAAAAGGGCGTCCTGGAGAACAAATATCCTGAAGGCGCGGCAAAATTCCTGAAAGACAACCCCGTTCACGGGAACATGTTCAACCCTTATGTTTGGGGAGGATATCTGATATGGGCGCTCTACCCCGATTACAAGGTTTTTATCGACGGACGGGGATTGATTCCTGAAGTTTTTTTTCAGGAAGTGCGCGTTTTTGGGGCCTCTCAAAAACCCGTTGAGGGACTCCCGGAATGGAAAGCTTTCCTGAATGCGTACAAAGTCAATTCCATTGTGATGTTCTCTGTCGGTAATTTCAGCGGACGGCTTGTTCCGCTGATTCCGGCGATCCTGAACGATCCCGAATGGCATCTCGTTTATATGGACAATATTTCCCTCGTCTTCGTGAGAGATTCTGTTGGGAACCGGGAAATCATCAGGCGCTTTAGCATACCAAAGGAATGGCTCTGGAACGAAGTCGTCGTGGAGGCCGCCCTGAAGGCAAAAGATGCCCCGAACAGGGCTAATTATTACGAGACGATGGGCGATGCCTTTTTTGCAAAAAGGAGGTATCAGGAAGCGAGAGAGGCATATGTCAAGGCTTTCGCACTGAAACCCGGCGATACCGGACTAAGGAACCGGATTGAGCAGCTCGACAGCATAATGCGTATGCAGTAACCACAGCCTGTGGTCATTGTGAGGAGTCTTTTTTTTCTTGACACGAAAATTATAAAGATGGTATAAGATAACGAAAAAAATAGTTTTCTTTACACTTTTATTCTCTGGCTTGACCGGTCTCGCCGGGTGTTCGCTGTGGCGAGACGGCAGGTTGTTCGAAAGGCGGATGC
>CAZKLK010000145.1:0-4213 GCA_964553535.1 uncultured Nitrospiraceae bacterium | reverse complement strand
ACATACGGTCCCACATATGGCCCGCCGTCTCCAACAGGGGCTGCTCCTGCCGGCTGAATGAAGTCGAGGCCCGTATCTTCAAGCGCCCGCGCCATGTTCACGCGGCCGTTCCCTGTTTGTTCCCGCGTGCCTGCGGGGTCTGCCGTGCGTGCGAGACGCCCTACGATTACTCCGTTACTCAACGACGGATCAGCCGCCTTCAGATATCCTGCAACCCCGGCAACGATTGCCGCCGAGGCGGATGTTCCGTTCAAATAGACGATGGAGTTGTCAAGGCCGGTTGTTACAATGCTCACACCGGGCGCTGCAAGGAAAACGCTCTGCCCGTAGTTGCTGAAAGGAACGAGGCTGTCGGAATAGTCGGTGGCCGAAACTCCGATAACCCCGCGGTCGCCCGCAGGGAACGTCGGGTCGCTGCTTCCTTCATTTCCTGTCGCCGCAACCAAAACAACGTTCTTCTCCCACGCATAATCTATTGCTTCCTGGAGAAACGGGCTGAAGCCGGGGTTGCTGAACCCCATCAGAATGACGTCAGCGCCGTTATCCGCCGCCCAGATAATGCCGTTGATGATGTCGCTGTCCTGGCCGGCGCCGTCAGCGCTGATTACCGTAACAGGCATTATTTTTACACTGTTGAGGCCGATACCGGCGACGCCGCAGTTGTTGTCCGTCGTTGCCGCGACTACGCCGGCGAGCCATGTCCCGTGACCATTGGGGTCGGTCAGGCCGGATGAACCATCGAAGAAAGACTTACCTAAAATGACGTTTGCAGCAATGTCCTGATGGTCTGCCTGCACTCCCGTGTCGAGAATGGCTACTTTTGCCGTTTGTCCGGGGATCGTGCTCCCGTAAACTATATCCCAGCCTATCTTCGGCAGGGCCCACTGAAATTCATAGTCCGGATCCGCGGGGATACCCTGCACATCCCTCACCTTGTTCTCCGCGACACTCTGCACCCTCGGGTCTGCCTGGTAGTTCTCCATTATCATCTGGAGCTCTTCAGCCTGAACCTCGACAACATGAAGCCGCAGGGCCGGGATAAAGGAAATTTCTGAGCCGCCGTTTGCGGCAATTACGGCTGCCTGTTCCTGTCCTGAGAGTCCGCTCGCCATCTTCACGATCAGTGAAGCGGGTGCGGACTGCTCTTCAGCGATTGCATGAGTCGATACCCCCGTCAGCATAAAAAGAACCGACAGGAAGACTGCAAATCGCTTCACATTTGAAAATTTACAGCTTGGCATGTTCTTCCTCCTTTCGAAATAAACGTTTCATTGATGCTACCGCCCAACCTGCGCTTATCCTAATGCATAGGCATCACCCCCTCGCATTTGCAACAATTGATCTGGAGGGCTTCGGGCCTTCCGGGATCGAGCATTCCCGCAAATAAGGATTTCCCCCCATAACTGCAACTGATACTACTATGTGCGAACCAAATAAAAATATCAATGAAAATATTGCTTTTTTTCTTGGGAATATTGCTATTTTTAAAAAATTCTTCCGACACTTTTTAGACAATGGTTTTTGGAATCGGGTACAATCATTCATGCAAGTGGATAAGATCGTCATTCAACCCGGCGAATCCGGTGAAAGGATAGACACCTTCCTTGCAAGAAAGACCGGAATAACCCGTTCGCAGATACAGAAGCTGATCGAAAATAGCGGAATCCTTGTCAATGATAACCCGGCAACCCCGCGTTACCGTACAAAGGTGCGGGATCTCATCACGATCCGGGTTATCGAGAGGAAGACCGACGGGCTTGTCCCGGAGCCGATTCCGCTTGATATCCTTTACAGGGACGATCATCTTGTCGTGGTGAACAAACCTCCGGGCATGGTAGTTTACCCGGCAGAAGGCCACAGCCATGGGACGCTCATGAATGCTCTCGCCTGTTCCTGCGGACATCTTTCATCCGTCGGGGCTCCTCTCAGACCGGGAGTGGTTCACCGGCTCGATAAAGACACGTCCGGAGTGATGGTTGTTGCCCTTGATGACGGCGCGTATTACGGCCTGGCGGATCAATTTAAAGAAAGAAGCGTCAACAGGCTATATGCGGCGATTGTTTACGGCGATTTGAAAGGTAACGCGGGCCTGATATCTATGAGGATCGGCCGCTCGGAATCAGACAGGAAGAAGATGTCCACCCGTTCCAAGCGCGGGAAAGAGGCCGTCACGCAATGGATGGCGGTGCGGAGGTTTGGCAGGGCAACATTGATAAATGTCAAACTCGGCACCGGACGGACGCACCAGATCAGGGTGCATTTCGCATCAATAGGACATCCGGTGCTCGGCGACAGGACGTACGGGAAAAAGACTGAGGTCGAAATAGCGGGCAGGAGAAGGGTCCTGTTTCCGCGTCAGATGCTGCATGCGGAACTCCTGGGGTTTATCCATCCCATCAGCGGGCAGTATATGGAATTCTCAAGCCCTCTCCCGGGGGATATGGTTGAAAAAATTGAGGAACTCCAGATACTTAATCCCCGAAGCTGATTCCGAGGGAACGGGCTGTTATGACGATATCCGAGTCGGGCGAGATGGATTTCATATCCCTGACGGCGTCTTCAACGGGCGCCGAGATTATATCGTTTGAGTGCAGCGCAACCATCATCCCGAATTTCCCGGACTCGGCAAGCCTGACGGCCGCGGCTCCGAATCTCAGCGCGAGGAGCCTGTCAAATGTGGTCGGCGCGCCTCCTCTCTGAAGGTGCCCCAGAACGATATGCCTTGTTTCCTTCCCTGTCATTTTGCCGATTATTTCAGATACCTTCCGCGCAATGCCGCCGAGCCTGACCTCCCCGCCAAGGTGGGCTTTCTCAAGGATGGTGATGTCGCCCCCGACGGGTTTGGCGCCTTCCGCCACGACAACAATGGCATAGTCCTGCCCGATCAGGGCAAGCTGCCTGATTTTGTTGCAGACTTTTTCAAGGTCAAACGGTATCTCGGGGATAAGGATGGCGTCGGCTGAACCGGATATGCCCGAATGCAGCGCAATCCAGCCGACGTACCTGCCCATGACCTCAACGACCATCACTCTGTCATGGGACTTCGCAGTTGTGTGGAGCTTGTCGATGGCCTCAGTTGCGGTGTTGACCGCCGTATCAAATCCAAAGGTTACATCGGTAGCCGAGATGTCATTGTCGATTGTTTTCGGCACCCCGATAATCGGCATTCCCTTTTTGATGAACTGATTTGCTATTCGGAGGCTGCCGTCGCCCCCGATGGCTATGAGGGCATCGAAGCCAAGCGCTTTAAAATTCGCAATGATGCTGTCGGATATGTCCGCCTCGGCAACGCTTCCGTCCGGTTGCTCAACTGAAAAGCTGAAGGGGTTGCCTTTAATAGCCGTCCCGAGAATGGTGCCGCCTATGTTCGTAATATCCCAGACATCGGCGGGAGTCAACCGCATGATCTGTTTCGTATCCATAAGCCCCCGGTACCCGTATTTGATGCCATATACTTCCCAGCCTTTTTTAGTCGCGGCGAGAACTACGCTCCGGATGACGGCATTAAGCCCGGGGGCGTCGCCCCCGCCTGTATTGACGGCTATTTTCATTCAATAACCTCCACTGCTTCTTTTTTTGACACCCTCGGAGGAGGGGAAGGAATTCTTGACGGATAACCGACAGGCACGATTGCGACAGGCCTGAGGTGTCGCGGCAGCTGCAAGATTCTTGCGACGTCGCCATCATGGAATGCGCCGACCCAAACGGAGCCGAGACCGTTCTGATGGGCTACGAGCATCATTCCCATGATGCTGGCCGCGACATCCTGAATCATGTACAAATCAACGCCGCGGCTGCCATATTTGTAGGATATGCGACTGTCCGCGCAGCCGACGACGACCACCGGCGCCTCCGCAATAAAGTGCTGACCCAAAGCAGCCTGGGCAAGCATTTTCTTCGTTTTCTCGTTTTTGACGAAGTAGAATTTACGCGACTGGAGGTTGCCCGCGCTCGGCGCCCATATCAGGGCTTCCTTTAATACATTGAGAAGGTCGTCCGGAATATTTTTCTTTTGAAATTCCCGGACGCTCCTCCGCTCTTTGACTGCTTTTAAAATATCCATGGCTTCAAATTTCTACGGTTTCCATTCCAGTGTTCAACAAATTTCCCGTCTTTCGTAATCCATACAATATACGGGGTTAGTGAGAATGCGTATTATTATACCCAAATCCAGCGATAAGAATTGTCATTGCGAGTGCAGCGAAGCAATCTC
>CAZKLK010000144.1:0-4243 GCA_964553535.1 uncultured Nitrospiraceae bacterium | reverse complement strand
CTGGATTCCGGCGTTCGCCGGAATGACGGTCCACACTAATCCCAGAAAAACCTTATTTTTTAATGCGGAATTATGCTATTATTGATGCGATGAAAGCGGGGCGAGGAAAAAATATAAAAAATATGGGTTCGAATGCGCGCGGCGCCTTTAGCGCTTGCCTTTGCAGTGAAAAAGGACAGGCCGTTGTTGAACATTCGCTCATCGTCGGCAGCGTTTCAGCTTCCTTCGCGATGGTCCGCGATAATCCGTATCTTATCATCGGCATAGCTTTACTATTGCTTATCATTCTGCTGTTCTGGAGGCCGAAACTGCTGGCTACCATTGTTTTCATCGCGGTTATTGCCACTGTTTTATACTTCGTTTACCGCTGGGTCGAATTCGGGCATTTCTGAGAACCCCCCGTTTCCCCTTGCGTGACCCCTTCGATGTGATAATATCCTCCGAACGTCTCTTTTCATGTCAAATTATGTCACTCAATCATGCTTTTCCCCGCGTTTCATTTAAATAATGCTTATAATTCAATAACATATAATTAGGATTAATTTGGCATCAAAAATGCTCCAATAAGCGTATAAATAATGCGCTATCATACCTCCTTTCTCACCTCCCCCTGGGCTCTCGGCAATGAGAGCCCATCTTTTTCAAAAGCCATGGCCGGGCATTATATGACCCGCTTGCTTGACTTACAAAATGCGTATTCTTAATATAGATCATCTATTGCAAATGAAAAAAACGATTTCAGAAAAAATTGAGCTATATCCGGACATTCTCCGTCTGCTGACAAATTTGGAGAGACAGATCGGCGAACAAAATGGCCGGATTCAAAAGATGGAGGATAAAGCCGCCCGGATCGAAAAGAACTTCAGGATCCTGCTCAAAGAGTTAGCAGACGCAGGATATGTCAATGTGCCCGAGCGGAGAAAGTTGCTGAAAAGGAGCATCATCGATCATGAGGCGCTGACGAATCTTCTCAAAAAGAAGGGCGTAATCAATAAAAGCGAGTTCCATAAAGAGATAAAGCTTCTCGTTCAACGCAGGGATAAATCCTGAAACAAACCTTTACCCCTCAGCGCCCTATCTGGTATTCCACGCTTAAAAACCGAACTCCCCGGAGCGCCTTCTCAGGTCAAAAAGACGTTATGACGCGAAACAGGCTTCCTCTTTCAGCAACTTCTCCCAGTCACTATCGATATCTTCCTGAATTTTTACGAGGAGCCCCTCGTTTTCCGGTTTAAAGAGATGTCTGAACCTTCCCTGCGGTTTCAGGAAATCGACTATCGGTTTTTTCTCTTTCGGCTTAAAGGTTATCTTCGTAACGCCATTCTCTACCTCATATACCGGCCAGTAGCAAGTCTCAACCGCCAGCCTGCTCAGGGCAATGGCATCGTCGCTTCTTGATCTCCACCCCCTGTTGCATGGCGCGAGGATATTCATGAATTTAGGCCCCTTGATTTCCAGCGCCTTTCTTACCTTCCTGACGAGATCGCTCCAGTAACTTGGTGAAGCCTGGGCCGCATAGGGTATGTTGTGGGCTGCCATGATTTTTGTCAGGTTCTTTCTCTTTTCGGTCTTTCCGGGTATGACACTCCCCGCGGGCCTCGTGGTTGTATCGGCGCCAAACGGCGTGGCGCTGGAACGCTGAATCCCCGTATTCATATAAGCGCCGTTGTCATAACAGATATAAAGCATGTCATGCCCGCGCTCCATGGCCCCGGAAAGGCTCTGCAGCCCGATATCATAGGTTCCGCCGTCCCCCCCGAAGCCAATGAATTTGATTTCCCTGTCTATCTTGCCCTGCTTCTTCAGCGACCGGTACATTGCTTCAACTCCGGAAATTGTAACGGCGGAATTCTCGAAGGCGCTGTGTATCCATGGGATTTTCCATGCGGTATAATCCGAAATGCAGGTGGACACTTCCAGGCATCCTGTAGCATTGGAGGCAATCACCGGATAATCCGATGCAAGGAGGACCATCTTAACGACTATCGGGGCGCCGCACCCCGAGCAGAGCCTATGTCCGTATGATAATTTGATTTCCCTCTTCGAAAGTTCCTTTAGAGTCAGCGCTTTTGCCATTTATTCCCTCACTCCTATGTACTCTTTATAATTTTTCACGGTCCCTGTCTCCGATATTTCAATAAGTTCATTTAGCGTTGTCACGGCATGTTCGAAAAGATAGTCCTTCCCGCCAAGGCCGTATATCCTGTTGATCAGGACCGGTCTTTCCCGCAACGGATACAGGCTTGCGGCTACGTCAATGTACAGCGGCCCGAACGAGCCGCCGAAGCCGTCCGCCCTGTCAAGCACGCAAAGAACCTTAAGATGCTTCAGGGCTTCAGCCATCTCCGCATATGGAAAAGGCCGGAATAACCTTGGTTTCAGCAATCCGGCTTTTATCCCCCTGTTTCTGAATTCATCAATGACGTCCTTGGTCGTCCCGGCAGCCGAGTTAAGTATGACCACCCCTATTTCCGCGTCATCCAGCCGGTATGTTTCAAATAATCCGTATTTTCTGCCCGACATTTTCTCAAAATCACGCGCCACCTCAAGAACAATACCCGATACCTTTGAAGCAACTTCCGCCTGCGCCCTCCGGTATTCCATGTAATAGTCCGTCAGGATCAATGGTCCGTAACTGACCGGATTCTCCACGTCAAGCATCGGGTTCACAGGCCTGAATTCTCCGGCAAAATCCCTCACTTCGTCATCCTCGAGGTACTCAATCCGGTTTATGGAATGGCTGATGATGAAGCCATCCATGCATATCATCACCGGCAGACGGATTTCCATGTGCTCTCCGATCCGGAATGCCTGAATGGTATTGTCGTATGCTTCCTGCGCATTTTCCGACCATAGCTGTATCCAGCCCGAATCCCTCGCGCCCATTGCGTCTGAATGGTCGCCGTGAATATTCAGCGGGGCTGAAAGAGCCCTGTTGACTACAGGCATGACAATGGGAAATCGCATCCCGGACGCAATAAACAACACTTCCCACATCAGCGCCAGCCCCGGCCCGGCGGTCGCCGTAACCACGCGTCCGCCCGCTGCCGATGCACCCACACAGGCGCTCATGGCGCTATGCTCACTCTCTACGAGAACCAGCTCGGTTTTTACCATGCCGTCCGATACGTAACTCGAAAACCGCTGCATCAAATCTGTCTGCGGTGTTATCGGATACGCCGCACAGACATCCGGATTTGCCTGTCTGAGGGCATTGGCAACAGCTTCGTTTCCGGTAACCGCCACAACCTTTGCCATTATTTGCCCTCCTTCTCCATGATTATTGCTTTCTGGCCCTTTTTGCCGGGACACTCAAGGGCGCATATGCCGCACCCCTTGCAATAGTCGTAATTAAACTTTCCACGCTTGCCGTCTTCAACCTCTACCGACATATCCGGGCAGTAAATCCAGCAGAAAAGACACTGTATGCAGTTCTCCGGAATCCAGACAGGATGGAACGACCTCCATGATCCGGTCTTAAATTCTCTTGAACTTCCCGCGTCGGTAATGACGGCGCCCAGGGGCACTTCTTTCCAGTTCTTAAGCTTCATCCTTCCTTTACCTCCTCGTATCCCCGCCGGGTGGCTTCCAGATTGCCGTCTATGATTCTCTGGGCGAACTTTTTCCCAAAACTCCCCCGCACGTCCTCGAGCAGATGTTCAAGGGTGACAAGTCCGGTTATTCTGCAGATAGCGCCCAGCATAGGCGCGTTCGGCAGATCCCTCCCGATGCAATCCAGGGCAATCTTTGAAGCATCTACGGTACATACTCTCTGTTTTGGGCCGGCATGAAGTTTTCCCCGGATTTCCTGTGGAGACTTTGAGGTATTGACCACAAATATTCCATTCTCAGTAGCTCCATCCGTAACATTTACGCCGTCAAGCAAGGTAGCGTCCACGACGCTCACAAGCTGCGGGTTGAGAACCGGGCAGTGCATTCGTATCTCATGCAAGCTTATCCTGTTGAACGCCCTCAAAGGAGCTCCCGCCCTTTCCGGCCCGTATTCCGGAAACGCCTGCACATACCTGCCGCCGCTTAAACAGGCGTCGGCGAGCACCTTTGCCGCGGTTACAGTGCCCTGTCCGCCCCTTCCATGCCACCGTATTTCCATCGTATCAGACATTTTTCCCTCCGAAAAATATAGTTAGATTATTTATCGAAGCAAAGAATGAGCAGTTTCCCTTTTTTAGGGGAAAACTCCTAAAGTCTACACAATCGAAAGATAAAATGCAACAAATATTTT
>CAZKLK010000143.1:0-4261 GCA_964553535.1 uncultured Nitrospiraceae bacterium | reverse complement strand
CAGAAACAACTTTATTTATAAAATCCATCCTCACCTGTTTAATGTAGGACAATGCCTACAAAAAAATCGGCACAAGTCTGACACAAAAAAAAGCCAAACGCCGATGCCCTTCTTACTGCCAATTCGATAAAGTAAATCTATGGAAAAAGATGTTCAAAAACATTTAGAGGAAATGATTGACGGTCTAAAATGCCCTAAAGAATTTTCTTGCTATACCTCCGACCTGAAGAACCTCTGCAAAGCGAAAGATATTGGGTTAGAATCGTTTATCGCCTGCCAGGCGGAGAACCCGATGAGATGCAAATTCTCTATTCTTTTTGGCGGGGTCTTTTTTTGTCAGTGCGACATCCGGGTATTCATCTCCAAGAAATTAAGGAGGTAACCGCAAAGAAATTCCGAATCGGGCCGACCCGTTCAGTCTTATGCGGATTCGCTGCATGAGACAAGTCATCATTGGGCACGACCGGATCTGAGAGGTTCCACGACAATCTGTTCAACCATTCTACAAACTTCCGCTGAGGTCTTTCCCTGATAATCGTCGATGCCTACCGGCTTATGGCCTATCACTTTCAGGTGAATCCTGTCGCAGGCGCTGATCCTCATGACATTTTCAATTATTGATTGCGGCTTAACCCATGCAATATCTTCATCCTCCCTGTAATGCAGTGTTACAGGCAATATAACCGCCTCAGGATTAAGCTCGACTACCTTGAAGACCCCTCTGTTGAAAGGCAATCGGTCGGTGATGCGTCCGATTGTCCCCTGCGGGAAAACGGCAAGCATTCTGTCTGCATATGTCGTACTGATGCGCTTTATCAACCTGAGTCTTTCCTTTGGAGAATCCCGCTTCAAAAAAACACAACCCATCAACCAGGCGATTTGCCCGATGACGGGGTAATAAATGACTTCGGCCTTGCTTACAAAAACCGATGCGAACACCGAGGAAAGGGCGAAGATATCGAGGAAGCTGGAGTGGTTGGAAATAATGATGGCCCCCCGCCGTTGATTTCGATGTGGGTCATTATGTCCGGTTTTTTCAATACGGACTCTGAAGATGGCGAGACAAAATCTGGAGTAGAACTGAACCAATTTGGGTCCGATGCGTGTACGCCAGGGATAGAATATGAATAACAGCAAAAAAAAGAACGGTGAGAGCAGCATGGTCAGAAGCAAAAAAAGACTTGTTTTCACAGAGAATTTGAAAAGACCCATTGCAACCTACAACTTCTTGATCTTCTCTATGATTTCAGTGGTTGACGCCCCCTCAATATACGGAAGACTAAAGGTTTCTTTCACGATATCCGAACCTACGATATCCTCCTTTTTCCAGTCTCCGCCTTTAACAAGCACATCCGGCTGAATGATTTTGATCAACTCATAAGGAGTCGCCTCATCGAACAGGGCCACATAATCGACCATAACAAGCGACGCGAGGACTTCAGCCCGCTGGTTCTGAGGCATAACCGGTCTCTTCGGCTTTATAAGCGAGACGGATTTGTCGGAATTCAGCCCTACAAAGAGCACGTCACCCAGCTTGCGCGCTGCCGTTAGATATCGGATATGGCCGACATGGATAAGGTCAAAGCATCCATTCGTGAAGACAATCTTCCGCCCCTGCATTTTCAGCCCGTCAGCAGTTGTCTGAAGGTCTTTACGGCTAACTATCTCGCCCATAACGCCTGCGCTATTCCCGCCCTTCTTACGGAAATGGCTTGCCGGTGATCAGCCTCACCACATCGTTATAAAGGACAAAGGCCATAAGCGTGAGAATGAGAGCGAGACCGATCTTTTGACTGACGGCAATGATTTTTTCATTGAGGGGCTTCCTCCGTATCGCCTCAATGGTTAAAAACACCAGATGACCGCCATCGAGTATAGGGATAGGCAGCAAATTAAGCACGCCGAGATTGATATTGATTATCGCCATGAATATGAAAAAGTTCAGTATGCCTTTGGATGCCTGCTCGCCGGCCAACTGCACGATAAGTATAGGCCCTCCAATAGTATCCATAGGGATCACCCGCTGAATAAGTTTAACAACGGATACGACGGTTAAGACGCACATCTCTCCTGTTTTTATGATGCTGTCCGACAGGGCCTCGGTGACGCCCGCCTTTTTGGTGAAGGTGCCTCCCGATGGTTTAATCCCTATCAATCCGACCTCTTTCGCCTCGCCAAAAATATTTGGCACCTCTTTCCTTTCAGGAGTAATCGATATCCGGAACAAACCGCCGTCCCTGCTGATTTCGAGTTCCATTGTTTTGCCCGGATTCCCGTGAATAATCTCCGTCATTTCATCCCACCGGGTTATGGCAACGCCGTCAATCTTCATGATCCTGTCGCCTTCAGCGAGTCCGGCTCTCTCCGCCGGGGCGCCCGGCATGACACTCCCGATCTCAGGAACCAGAATGGGAAGACCCTTAACATACACAAAGAACAAGATGACCACAGCAAAAAGAATATTGAAAAGCGGCCCGGAAAACACGATCAGAAAGCGTTTCCAAACTTTCTGGTTATTGTAAGCAACCGCCTTTTCAGCTTCGCTCAACTCTTCACCCGGCGACTCGCCGAGCATTTTTACATAACCGCCGAGCGGCACGGCGGAAATACGGTATTCCGTATCGCCGTATTGCTTGCCGATAACTTTCGGACCGAACCCGAGAGAGAACTTCAAAACCCTCACCCCCATGAGCTTCGCGAATAGGAAGTGACCGAGTTCGTGGATAAAAATTATAATTCCAAGAAGAACTACCGCTGATAATATCGACATCAGTATACCCCCGGACTGCTGTAGTCCCCAATCCGTTTATACAAGCGGTTGGGGCAAAGCAATCCCGCCATTATTACTAAAATTGAAGCGCTCCCTTCAGTGGATTGCAACGACATGCAATTCAAGGAATTGCTCCGGCCCTGACCCGACAGGAAGCCCGCAACAGCAAGTACTTTATCAATGCCTTTTATCATAACGCTTTAATGACTCCTTCCGACGTTTTTCGCGCCCACCGGTCGGCATCTAAAATAGCCTGGAGCTGTGTATCAGGTCCGACAGAATGCTCATCCATGGTTTTCCCGATGACAACCGGTATCTCCGTAAACTTAACGGCTTTTTTCAGAAAGGCATTAACCGCCACTTCATTCGCCGCATTGAGGACAGCCGGCATCGTTCCTCCTGCCTCCAAGGCCTTGTAAGCGTAAGAAAGGCATGGAAAAGACGACTGCTCGGGTTTTTTGAAAGTCAGTGCGCCGAGGTCATGGAGCGAAAGCCGGTCGATAACATTGTCAATGCGGTGAGGATAGGCCAAAGCAAACGCGATGGGACCTTTCATGTCAGGCACCGAAAGTTGCGCAATGCAGCTCCTGTCTCTGAATTCAACAATGGAATGTACAATGCTCTGCGGATGGATCACCACGTCTATCTTCTCATGGGGCAAGCCGAATAAATAATGGGCCTCGATAACCTCCAGCCCCTTGTTCATGAGCGTTGAAGAGTCTATGGTTATCTTCTTCCCCATTTTCCATCTCGGGTGTTTCAGCGCCTCCTCCGGGGTTATCGCAGTCATGTCGGCAGCGCGCCGATCAGCAAAAGGTCCGCCCGATGCGGTAAGGATAATGGTTTTCACAGCGGCCTTTCTACGCCCTTCGATGCACTGAAATATTGCGCTATGTTCACTGTCAACAGGAATGATTTTGGAACGGAACCGCCGCGATTCCGTCATGACTATCTTCCCCGCCATAACCAGCGCCTCTTTATTCGCGAGCCCGACTGTTTTGCCTGAACGCACGGCGGACAGCGTCGGGATAAGACCCGCCGCGCCGACAATCGCGGAAAGGACAAAATCGGCATCCTTATACGCGGCCGCCGCCGCGATGCCATCCTGTCCTGATAAAATCTTTGACGCCGAAGCTCTCCGCTTCCCGATCCTCCTTCGCAGCTCTCCGGCTGCCTCCTTAGTGGCAACAGCCACGACATCGGGGGAAAACATCTCCATCTGCCTGTCAAGCAGCGCCACATTGGCTCCCGCCGTCAGGACAGTTACCCTGAACCGATCCCTGTTTGCGGACACTATTTCAAGCGCGCTCCTGCCGATTGACCCTGTGGATCCGAGAATTGCCAGGCGTTTCATGTGGACGGCATGCCTGATTCAAAAAAATGCCTCTTCTGGGAACCTTGTGGATAGGAATTGTTCATTCTTTTATTTTTATTGAAATTATATACCCCGCAGTCTCTGCGGCGGGGAGGTTTATTGTTTGTCATTCCGGG
>CAZKLK010000142.1:0-4272 GCA_964553535.1 uncultured Nitrospiraceae bacterium | reverse complement strand
TGCATGTGTTAGGCACGCCGCCAGCGTTCGTTCTGAGCCAGGATCAAACTCTCAAATTAAACTCTTGACAGGGCCTACTTCTCAGTTTTCAAAGAACATTCTGAAATCCTGCTGCCGAAACCACTTAGGATACGCCTTGAAGCTGCAGGGATTTCAGAGAACAACAAAGGCTAAACTATTTAGCCTTTTCCTTAAGAATCTGCATGGTTTTCTTATGGAGTATAAAGCTTTTAAAGATCACCCATATGTCATGGTCTCATCCTACGATTATAGGATATCATTTTTTTGTTGATAGTCAAATAGAAAAAAAACAAGAATAAATGATAATGAATCGCTAAAAATTCCAAAAAATGCCGGATAACATGCTATTTCTCTAAATATTATGGTATTAGCCGCAAATTATTTTAATAGAGCTGCATTTCTGATGCAAAAAAATTTTCAGTCCGTTCACGGCCTATAGTAGTTTCAGGGCCGTGCCCGGGAAACACCTTGACATCAACAGGCAGAGACATAAGCCGCATGAATGATGATTTCAGTTTCAAAATATCACCACCCGGGAGGTCTGTTCTGCCTACGGAACCGGCAAAGAGCGTATCCCCGGTGAACACAATGCCTTCTCCATAGATACAGATACCACCGGGACTGTGCCCGGGCGTGTGAAGAATCCGGAAATGCAGATTCCCGACGTCTATCGAATCTCCGTCCGAAACAAACAGGTCCGGCGGCGGCAACGGATCAATATCAAAACCCCACAATTCAGCATGTTCATGTGAGCTTTCATAAATAGGCAGATCGCCTCTATGGAGAACAACCCTGGCTCCAGTCCCTGCTTTGAGATCAGGCACTGTTCCAACGTGGTCGAAATGTGCATGGGTGCAAATAAGATATGCTATTGTGATCTTTTTATCGCCTATGTAATGCAAAATTCTGTCGGGTTCGTCCCCCGGATCAATGATAAAGCCCTCTCTTGAGTCCTCGTCGGCGATTACAAAACAATTGTTCTCAAGTGGTCCCACAACAAATTTTTTTATTATCATATGCCCTCCGTTCATTTACTTTCCCAGTTTCCTTTTAGCCATGAGTACCATTGAATTCATCTCTTCGCTCCTGAGCAGGAATGTAACCGCGAGATAAAACACTACGCAGAAAACTATCGTGCCGGCCAGCGACAAAACCTTTTGAAACATATTTCCATGCGTTTGCCACGCCGGTCCGTGGAGGAGCAGCCACGCCGATACCCCCATGATTGTTGATGCAATCACGATTTTGACAAAAGACAGGAGAATTCTTCTCCCGTCAATAATTGCAAGTCTTTTTCTGAGAATCATAAAAAGAAGAGCGAAATTCAAGCCGGAAGCAAGAGTATTGGCAAGAGCAAGGCCGCTGTGCTGAAGCGGCTGCATAAGAATAACGCTGAATGCGATGTTTGCCAACACAGCGACCGCTGCTACCTTTACAGGCGTCTTCGTATCCTGAAGGGAATAAAAACTGGCGGTGACAATACGAACACCGACAATCGACCAGATTCCAAGGGAGTAAAATAAAAGGGCGTGGGCGGTATTCACAGTTGCGACGTAATCAAACTGTCCTCTCTGAAAAAGGACATTAATTATCGGCTCCCGCAACGCGATCAAACCGGCCATTGCCGGAATACTGATAAAAAACAACAACCTTAGCGCATATGAGAAGTCTTCACTGAGTTTTTCATAGTCTTCTCTCGCTGCGTGTTCAGACAACGTCGGGAGAACAGCCATTCCCATGGCAACCCCGAATACGCCGACAGGGAACTGGATAAGGCGCATGGAATAATAAAGATATGTAATGCTGCCTTCAGGCAAATAAGAAGCGAGTACCGTACTGACAAAGATATTGATTTGGGCGACAGCCATACCGATCGTCGCCGGCATCATAAGGACAGCCATTTTCCTCAAGCCTTCGTGTTTGAAATCGAAATCCGGGATCAATGAATATCCTGACCTGAAAAAAGACGGGAGTTGAAACACAAATTGCGCCATTCCACCTAATACAACTCCCCACGCAACTGCAACAATTGGCTGTTCAAACCTTGCTGCAAACATGACTACGAGAATTATGATTGCAATATTCAGTGTTGCGGGGGCAAGAGAAGGGATAAAAAAAATTCTTCTCGTATTCAGCGCTCCCATAATCAGCGCTGCAAGGCTGATAAAAAGGAGAAAAGGGAACATGATCCTTGTGAGGCTAACCGTAAGAGAAAATTTTTCAGGGCTGCCGGCAAACCCGGGCGCAATAATTTTCACCATGCCCGGCGCAAAAACAATTCCGAGGCAACAAATAAAGCCAACGACTATCAGGATAAAGGAAAATGTGATTCTAAGAAGTCTCTTCGCTTCCTCCCTGCCATGCTTCGTCTGATATGCGGTCAAAACGGGAATACACGCAGCAGACATGGCTCCTTCAGCGAATAGCTCCCGCAGAAGATTCGGTATTCTGAATGCGACAAAAAAAGTATCCGCGATACCTGTCGCGCCGAAGTACCTGGCAAGAATCATGTCCTTTACATAGCCGAGAATCCGGCTGATCAGGGTCGCTATGGACATTAGCCCCGCAGCTTTGGCTATTTTCTTCTTTTCGTCCAATTTTGTTTCCTTTACGTTTCGAGGATTATAGCAAATAAAAGAGACAGGGTTGCAAAATATTCAGCCATTTTTATAATATCGTCATGGGAATCCTTCAGGAAATTGTTTACAGGAAAAGACAATTTTTGAAAGATGTAAAAACCGTTGTGCCTTTAAGAGACATTAAAACAAAGATTACGTATGCTGATATGCCGAGGGATTTCCGGGCTGCCATAAAACGCCCTCATGACAGTACTGTTCGTATTATCGCTGAGATCAAGAGGGCATCTCCATCCAAAGGCATTATCCGGGATAATTTCGATGTCAAAGCGATAGCTTCCATATATGAAAAGAAACAGGTGCACGCAATTTCAGTCCTTACAGAAGAATTTTTTTTCAGCGGGAACCTCGCCTTTATTCCCGAAGTGAGGGGAATCACATCAAAGCCTGTTTTGAGAAAGGATTTCATAATTGATCCATACCAGATATACGAGTCACGAGCCGGCGAGGCAGACGCAATTCTGCTGATTGCCGCGCTGCTGGAGAAGAATCAGGCGGATGAATATCTTCATATTGCAAAAGAACTGGGGATGTCCGCTCTTTTTGAGGTTCATGACTATAAGGATATCGAAATGGCATTGCTGTTAGGGTGTGATGTCATAGGGATCAACAACCGGAATCTGGACACTCAGCAGATTGATTTAAACGCAACCTTTACCCTCTGTAATGAAATGCCTCCGGGCAAAATTGTAGTCAGTGAGAGCGGGATTAGAAGCGCAAACGATGTCCGCAAACTACAAGAGGCCGGGATTGATGCCTTGCTTATCGGCACTTCCCTGATGCAGGCCGTTGATATCGGCGCAAAAATCGATGAACTTGCGGGATCGCTGTGATAAAATGACAGTATGGGTGTCAGCGTCAAGATATGCGGGATAACGAATCTTGATGATGCTCTGGCGGCTGTTGATGCAGGGGCAGATGCCCTTGGTTTTGTTTTTTTCCGGCAGAGTCCCCGCTCTGTCTCCTGCGACATTGCGGCCTCCATTATCGGAAAACTTCCCACCTTCATATCAACTGTTGGAGTCTTCGTTAATGAGACGATGGAAGAGATTGAAAGAACGGCATCACGCACCGGTATTGATGTCATTCAGCTTCATGGAGATGAACCACCCTCGATGTGCTCGTTGTCGCGAAGGGTTATCAAAGCTATCCGTGTCAAGTCTCTTGAAAGCCTGGACCCTCTTATGGACTATCAGAGCAAAGTATCTGCATTTTTGCTGGATACGTATGCACCTAATGTTTTCGGAGGTACCGGTCAGATTTTCAACTGGGGCATCGCTATCGAAGCAAAGCAGTTTGGTAGAATCATACTCGCCGGAGGGTTGACCCCCGATAACGTTGCTAAAGCCGTCACACAGGTGAAGCCTTACGGCATAGACGTAAGCGGCGGTGTAGAATTGCGAAAAGGCAAGAAAGATCATGTAAAGATGAAGTTACTTGTGGAGAAAGCAAAAGGGATAAAAACCTCCGTGTAATTCTTCATCAATTCCGGCCGGGGCCGGAGTTTTTCAGGAAAGTCTTTTTGTCCTGCGTGAAGCTGCCGTCGGAAATTTGCCCGCCTTAGAACTAACTTTCACAACTGTTTTAATATTGCCCCGGGGATTGAAATCGCCGA
>CAZKLK010000141.1:0-4272 GCA_964553535.1 uncultured Nitrospiraceae bacterium | reverse complement strand
ATCAAACGATTTGACGCGCTCCCAAATCCAGCATAAGAATTATCATTGCGAGCGCAGCGAAGCAATCTCGCGTATGAAAGGAGATTGCGAGCGCCTTGCAGGCGCTCGCAATGACGCGTTTATCAATCGTTCGAGATAGTTATCGCCGGATTTGGGGCGCTGATGGTTTTCTCACCTTGTAAATATTCGAAGGAGGCGCATTGAAAACAAGACATCCCTTTATCGCATTTGCAGCCGTTGCCATGCTTGTAATGGTCATGGGCAATGCCGTCGCAAATCTTTATGTTGACTGGCTTTTCTTTAACGAAGTCCTTTATGAAAACATCTTTAAGAAAATAATTTCCACCAGTGTTTTTCTCGGACTGACAATCGGAGGAGCCTTCTTCATCTTTCTGCTTGCCAATATCATTTGGGCGAATAGATTGGAATTTCCGCCAGTATACCTCTTCTTTGACGGTGAAACAAAGGTTTCCCTTAACCTCCCCCAGATTACGCAGTGGGTCAAGCCCGTCTCGTTTGCCGCGGCAGTTATATTAAGCGTCTTTGCCGGCGTCTGGGGAAGCTCGTTATGGAATGAATTCCTGCTTTTTCAGAACAGCGCTGGCGCGGGATTATCCGACCCTGTTTTTAATAAGGATGTCGGGTTTTTCATTTTTGAGCTTCCTTTTTTAGAACATCTGAGAGGATTCATGGGGTTAATGATTCTTTCAGCGCTATTTATTGCATCTCTCGGCTACTTTCTCAGAGGAGGCATTGCCCTGCAGGAAAGGAATATCTTTGTGGACGGAAGGGTAAAAATACACATCGGAGTCCTCGCCGCATTATTTATGCTGAACATCGCATTCGGTTTTTATCTTGACAGATATAACCTCCTGTTTTCTCCGCACGGCGTTATTTTCGGCGCAGGCTACACGGACATCAATGCACGTCTTTTCGGTCTCGGCATACTTGCCGTTCTCACCGTAGCAAGCGCGCTGCTTCTTGTTGCAGGCATAGTCAAAAACTCATGGAAACTTTCTTTTTTCCCAATCGGTGGCACTGCCGCTGCATATATCATATTGATGGTTTTGTACCCGTCCCTGCTGCAGAACTTTAAAGTTTCGCCAAACGAACTTGCCCTCGAAAAAGATTTCATTCAACATCACATATCTTTCACAAGGTTCGGGTATGACCTCGACACGATAGAAGTCAAGCCGTTTGACGTTGCGTATGACCTGACGTCCCGTGACATAGCAAATAATAATGCCACCATCAAAAATATCAGGCTCTGGGACGACACTCCGCTGCTGAGGACATACAGTCAGCTTCAGCAGATCAGGACATATTACAGCTTCAAGGATGTCGACAATGACCGCTATCGCGTCAACGGGGAATACATGCAGGTAATGCTCTCCCCGAGAGAGCTTTCCTACGGCGATTTGCCCAGCAAATCATGGATAAATGAAAGGCTGGTCTTCACTCACGGATTCGGCATCGCAATGGGGCCTGTCAGCAGGATATCCCGCGAAGGCCTGCCGGAGTTTCTCGCTAAGGATATCCCTCCCGTTTCTTCCGCCGATGTGTCTGTGTCGCGACCCGAGATTTATTTCGGAGAACTCTCCAACGATTATGTGATTGTCAACACCAAGATCCCGGAATTCAATTATCCGACGACGGAAGGAAATATTTACACCGCGTATGAGGGAAGTGCGGGCATAGCTCTCTCATCCCTTCCTAAAAAAGCTTTATTTGCTTTGAAATTCTCAACCGAAAAGATTCTGCTTTCATCCGACATAACATCACAGAGCAGGATCCTTTTCTACAGGAACATCATAGAGCGGACCCGCAAGGTGGCGCCGTTTCTTCTATTCGACCCTGATCCTTATGTTGTCGTGTCCCGGGACGGGAAATTGTTCTGGATCATAGACGCATATTCGGTATCCGGGAAAGTTCCGTATGCAAAGCCGCATACAAAAAAATTCAATTATATAAGGAATTCCGTCAAGGTCGTTGTCGACGCATATAACGGCTCCGTTTCCTATTACGTTACAGATCCGGAGGATATTATTGTTAAGGTGTACAAAGAAATTTTTCCCGACCTTTTTAAACCGCTTCAGGATATGAGCGAGGATTTGAAAGCCCACATCAGGTATCCGAGGAGCTACCTCCAGGTTCAGGCAGAAATGTTTGCCACATTTCATATGACGGATCCAAAAATATTTTACAACAAAGAAGATTTATGGGAGATTCCGGCATATGGACAAAAGACAATTGAGCCCTACTACACAATTATGAAACTGCCCGAGACTGAATCGGAGGAATATATATTGCTGCTGCCTTACACACCGTCCAAAAGGGATAATCTTGCGGCCTGGATCGCCGGAAGGTGCGATGGCGGCAATTACGGCAAGCTCATCGTTTACACATTCCCCAGGGACAGACTCGTATTCGGGCCGAGACAAATCGATGCGAGGATCGATCAGGATTCCTATATTTCCCAGCAGCTTACGCTTTGGGGACAACGCGGTTCCGAGGTCATCAGGGGAAGTTTGCTTGTTATTCCGATCGAGAACTCTCTTTTGTACGTGCAGCCGCTTTATCTCGCCGCTGCAGACAAGGGGGGATTGCCTGAATTAAGGAGGGTCATCCTCGCCCATGAAAACGACGTTGTAATGGAAGAAACCCTTGAACTTGGCCTTCAGCGTTTGTTCGGCGGCAAAGTCTCCCAGCTCGCAAGAGAAGGAGCCGCAAAAGAAAGCATTTCAGCAAATCAGCTCGCAAGGGACGCGATGCGGATATATGAGAGAATGCATGAACTGCTCAGACAGGGAAACTGGGCAGGGTATGGAGAACAGATGAAGCAGCTTGAGCAGCTTATCAGAAAAATGGCGGAAGGAAACTGACAATAACCGCTAATTATCACTATACAATCTGAGACTAATTACGGCCGGGGCAAATTCAAAGTAGCAAATG
This sequence comes from uncultured Nitrospiraceae bacterium, assembly GCA_964553535.1. Taxonomy (GTDB): domain Bacteria; phylum Nitrospirota; class Thermodesulfovibrionia; order Thermodesulfovibrionales; family SM23-35; genus JALHSV01. The sequence goes on along the minus strand of CAZKLK010000141.1, from coordinate 1,320 downwards.
TCATAGCATACAGGTCAATCATGAGCAGTTTCTTTCTGAGAGGGCTTTGCCCGCCTGTCAGAATCCTGCATATCTCGGCGCACTGCATGGATGCAACAACCGGGGGAGTATATGGCGGTATGCCAAGTTCCTCTTCGATCCCCCTCTCAACAGCGCTTCTGAACAGTCCTGCAAGTGAATCATCTCCCGGATACTGCACTGACACCTGGCCATACCAGCCGCCCACGCTGCCGTGGACGAGCGGAATTTGGAGCCTCGCACATTCAACTGCGAGCGCATGACGCGCATTGATCGTATCGAGGGCGTCCGCCGCAACATCCGCACCGGAAAGAATTTCCGCGGCGTTATTTTCCGAAAAAGCTTCCTGAACAGGCATGACGTTCACTGCGGGATTCACATTGAGCGCCCGGTGCATTGCGCCGCGGACTTTCGGCTTCCCGATATTGTCAACGGTGGATAATGTCTGTCTGTTCAAATTGTGCTCCTCAAAATTATCAGGGTCAACAACCTTGATTGTCCCGACGCCCAACCTCGCCAGCTCTTCTACAATATATCCTCCGAGTCCTCCGCATCCTAAAACAACCACGGCGCTTTTAAATAGCCTGTACTGCTTACGCGCGTCGAGACCGCCAAAGTTTCTCTTAAACCGGGATGGGAGCAAACCCAATCGGTAAATAACATCCTCCACATCCCTGACGGCAATTTTGAAAATTGACGAACACAATATTTCCGCCTCGAGGCTGATCAGTCCATCCTGACCATGTGATTTGAGGAATGTCATAACTGCTTCGGTCGCGCCGCACGAGGATAAGGAAGAATCCATGCCGTGATTCCGCTCATGCTTCATGGTTACATTCTCTCTTTTCTGACGCGACCCGGGTTACAGATGTCAACGGCAAATATCGACTAACCGCCGCCGATGAAAGGGAGAACAGCAAGGACGTCTCCATCGCTCAATATCTCGTCTTTCTCCCCATGCCGATCATTTATCAATATGATTGACGCCTCGCTCTCAGGGATAGAAAGTCCGGCAAGGACATCCCTGACTGATGCATGCCCGCCAATGCCAAACATCCGCTCTTCAAATCTCCCCCTCCTGAGGGACGCATAGAGTTTAACCGTTATACTCACCGTGATGGACTGCAGCGTCAACAGGCAGAATGCCCTGTGTCAAACTGACTGTCACGCCGCCGAAACAATTGCAATAAATCCATTCAAAACTCTGCGCTTGAATCATTTGAACTGTGCCGTTGGAATAATACGAAAGGGTCGTCATAAATTGACAATTACCCAAATCCAGCGATAAGAATTGTCATCGCG
>CAZKLK010000140.1:0-4286 GCA_964553535.1 uncultured Nitrospiraceae bacterium | reverse complement strand
ATCAATCGTTCGAGATAGTTATCGCTGGATTTGGGAGATACTTGTTCAGCCTCCGCATACTTCTTGCCACATCCTCGGGGGTATGTCCCTCAATGGTATAGATCAGATCATCCTCCTTATCCTTCAAAGACGAAAAGAGAAGATCAAAATTGAATGTCCCGTCCCCGATAGCCATGTGGTCGTCAGCTTCCCGTCTGTTGTCATGGAGATGCAACTCGAGGATATACGGCTTCAGTTGCCCTATCCAGTCATCGAGCGGAACCGTGGAAAACAGATTGCAATGTCCGGTGTCAAAGCATATGCCGAAACGATCGGAACCTATTTCTTCCATCAGCAACCTGAGGCTGCCGGGCTCATCCTCAAAAACATTTTCGATGGCAATTTTGATATTTAGTTCAGCAGCTTTTCTTGAAACAATGTTCCAGGTCTTAAGACTCTTCTCGATCCAGAGGCGGACATTCAGAGAATATCTCCATTTCTCATACCCTGAGTGGAAGACAATCGACACCGGCTCAAGAATCTCAGCGATATCGAACACCTGCAGAAAACGCTGTATAGTAATTGACCGGACCTTCGGGTCAACGGCGCCCGGCGAGAGATCCATAAAGGGCGCGTGTATGCTCAGGGCGGGTGAATAGTTAAGCTTCTTTATTACATTAATCAGGTGGGTGCTTCTGACCGCGTCAATTACGCTTGCCGGGAAGTACAGCTCGAGATTGATTTTATTTTCCCGTATATGGGGAAGGTACTGACCTAACCTGTCAAACGGCACATGGATATGAGGGTCAGCCATCAGTTTTTGCCGCCGGCTCGGCGCGAGATTCCGCCTTTGCTTCCGCCTTATCGTCCGAACCCGTGCCGGTCTTTTCCTGACCCTTCGAACAAGCGTTCCCGTCGCTTCCCAGCGCTTTTTTCCGCTCCGGAGAGGCGTAATCAGTCACATACCATCCGCTACCCTTCAAAATAAACGACGTATGGGATATTATTTTGTGCATAGGTCCGCCGCACTCCGGGCATGTACTCAGCGGCTTATCGTCATATTTTTGAATAACCTCGCACAGTTTCCCGCATTCATCACAAGAGTACTCATAAATTGGCATTTCCAAAAACCTCCACTGATTGAAAAATATAATTATTATATCACGGCGCACTACGCGCCACATTCTTGCCTTCCTGTTTATCCGGCCGCAGGCCCGCCGGCAACCCTTTGACCCACTAAAATATTTTTTTCAAGACATGGCGGAATCACAAACAATCTCTTATGAATTTGCGGGGTGTAATACGCAAGGTTTTGGATTCCGCGCTGCTTGACTCTGCGCTCGATAAGACTTTCCAAGACCGCCGCCGGACTCAGGGTACAAGACCCGGCTGCATATGACCACAGTGCGCTGAAGCTCGGAATATAATCACAATACAAGTCCACATTGGGGAATATTTCCATTAACTTTTTAATTATGCCGCCGGAATAATTTCTATGGGGCACGTGATAAACGGCAGCCGCGTGCGTGACGAAAATGCCGTCAGTTTTTAAAGCTTTCCTGATCAATGAATAACACTTCATCGTATAAATGGAACGGGAAGGACCATGACCGGCGGGGTCGCTTATATCTCCGATGATGACATCAAAGCCTTCTTTATTGTTCCGGAGATATGCGAAAGCGTCAGCATATACGCAGACGGCCTTCCCATCTGAAAAAGAGCCTCTGTGCCATTTCTTCAAATACCGTTTACACAGATCAACAAATTCGCCGTCGATATCGACCATGACGGCTCTTTTGACAGTCGGATGTCTGAGGACCTCGCGCAGCGTCGCACCCTCTCCGCCACCAAGGATCAGTATCTGCTCCGGTTTTGGATGAGTCAGCATGGCCGGATGAACGAGCATCTCATGATATATAAACTCGTCCGACTCGGCGGACTGGATATGACCGTCAAGAATCACCATGCGTCCAAATTCATAGGTATCCAGAATTTCCACATTCTGATACCGCGTCCTTACAGAAGCAATTTGTTTTTTCACCCGGTGATAAACCAAATGATTCGGGCTGTTCCTGTCGATGAACCACATTTACCAGTCCAGTTCTCTCTTCATAAGCTTCTCATAAAGCCCCACTGGCATAAATGACTGCTGATGAACTTCATTGCTGTAATACTTTGTCTTTATCTTCGCTGTGTTTCTCACCTCGCGCGGAGTCTTTCCTTTTGAAGCAACGGCGAACGCCCACCAGTTGCCCGGATAGGTCGCAATGGCCGCAGTATAGAGGTCGACCAGCGGAAAGACCCTTTTCAGCGCCTCCTGTATTTCGATAACCATGTCTTTGTGAAAGTGAAGCGACTCGGTATGAGTGACAAACATGCCACGGTCGGTGAGGCAGTTCCTGACCGATTCAAAAAATTCCGGCGTAAAAAGCGTTCGTGCAAAGCCGATAATATCGGTCGAATCAATGATGACGGCATCAATGTCCCCCTTTTTTCTTTTTGCCACGAAATCAGCCCCGTCCATGATTTTTATTTCCACGCGCGGGTCATCCACTCCCGATGAAACAGCCGGGAAAAATCTTCTGGAGATATTTATCACTTCTTCATCGATTTCGACAAAATAAACTTTCTTGATGCTCCTGTACTTTAAAACCTCCCTAACCACACCGCCATCTCCGCCGCCAATGACGATGACCTTCCCGGGGCGCGGATGAGCCTGCATGACGATATGGGTCAACATCTCATGGTAAAAAAACTCGTCCCGCTCGGTCATCTGAACTACGTCATCCAAAATCAGCATCTTTCCATAAAAAGGATTTCTGACGACCATAATCTCCTGAAACTGGCTTTTCCCCTTGTAAAGAATCTCTTCAACATCATAAAGATATTCCACCGGCGCATAAGGAGCTCTTTCGGTAAATTTAATCATATAATCATCCTTTCTCTAAATAAGAATTGTTTTCGGGATCGAAAATCCGTTGAACTCTGAAGCATATGATACGGTATAGGCGCCGCTTGATAAAATGAGCATAAGGCTGCCCACGGCAGGCTCCGGCAGCGTAACATTCCTGTCGACCACGTCGAAGCTGTCGCAGCTTGGTCCGGCAATAGTCCACTGCTTCCGTGATCCTGCCTGTTGAGAGCTCTCCCCGATGTAGCTGAATTTAATTCCGCCGACACTCTCCATGAGTCCGTTAAACACTCCTACGTCAAGGTAAAGCCAGTTTTCATCGCCTCTCCGCGCCTTTCCGATCACCGTAGTAACAAGTATGCCGGCATCCCCCACTACGGCCCTTCCGGGTTCAATATGCACCTCGACATCCGGCGGAAACCTGCCAAAAATGAGGTTATTGACATTCTTTTCTATGGCTTCGATGCCAATCACATTTTTGGTATATCGTATCGGATATCCGCCTCCGATATTCAGTATGCGTAAGCTGATACCCCTCCTCCCGGCATGGTCCCACAACATCTTTGCTTTATCCAGAGCTATATTCCAGTTATAGATATTGGTACACTGTGAGCCGACGTGAAAGGTGATGCCGGCGGGATTCAGCTTCATATCCTTCGCAAATGAAAGCAGCTCGAGAGCTTCATCAAGTTCGACACCGAATTTCCTGCTGAGAGGCCATTCGCTGCCTTCATTGGGAACAGACAGCCTGACATAAACGTTTGCATCCGGAACAAATTCGGCAAGCTTGTTGACCTCTTCATCAGAGTCGAAAGAAAAGAACCGAACGCCGGATGAAGCCGCCATCCGCAAAAATCTCATAGATTTCACGGGATTGCTTGATATTATGCGGGAGGGACTCACCCCTATTGAAGAGAGGATTTCCAGTTCACCCTCCGATGCAATTTCGAAATTCATATTCAGTTCATTCAGATATCTGAGCACCTCGATGTCAGGATTCGCCTTAACCGCATAAAACACGCGCGAATTATTTATATAACGTCCGATCCGCTGCGTCTTCTCTCTCACTTTATCCCTGTCAATAATCAGAAAAGGGGTTTCGACAACCGCTTTATCAAGATATTTCAAAGTCTTAAAAAGCGTGGATTCGGAGACAATCCCGGCGTGAGCCTTATCAATCTTAAATGTTCTCAGCATTTTCATCTCTTGATTGCCGGCACAGGGCGATTCCCGCCGAATTTACCGGCGCGGCCCCTTCCCGGATTTTTATTTAACGGCATTTAAAAGGAATTTTCAACCGAATTTTCTGTTCATGCCATCTACGAATTAAAAGTGAACCGGTTTTATTAAATTTACGAATTAAAAGTGAACACCTGAAAACCGTTCATACAGGTCT
>CAZKLK010000139.1:0-4314 GCA_964553535.1 uncultured Nitrospiraceae bacterium | reverse complement strand
AACAGTTCACTTTTAATTCGTAAAGAGTTCACTGTTAAAATATTCCTAACAGTATCAGTATATCCGGTACGATTCAGTTCCTTCTGCGGCGATTATGCAAAAAAGCAAACAGCAGATAGCACACGGCGGTCAGGAAGATGAAAAAATGTTTTCGCGATATCGCGGGACTAAGCGGCATCATGATGCAGCGTTGGCATACTCGTGCCGGATAAGCTTATCCCTCAGGAATTGACCGGTGCAGGAATTCGAACACATGCTGACTTCTTCGGGAGTTCCTTCGGCTATAAGCGAGCCTCCTTCTTCGCCGCCTCCCGGCCCAAGGTCGATGACGTAGTCGGCACATTTTATTACGTCAAGATTATGCTCAATAACTACGACCGTATTGCCCGCATCTACAAGGCTGTTCATAACCATGAGCAATTTCTCTATATCACTGAAATGGAGGCCGGTTGTAGGTTCGTCGAGAATATAGAGTGTGTTGCCCTTTTTTAATTTCCCCAGTTCTTTCGACAGCCGGAGCCTCTGGGCTTCTCCGCCGGAGAGGGTTGAGGCTGGCTGCCCGAGCCGGAGATACCCAAGGCCGACATCTTCAAGGACTTCAAGTTTGCGGCGAATCGGAGGAACCGAAGAGAAAAAGAAGAGTGCCTCTGAGATAGTCATTTCAAGGATTTCGGCAATGGTTTTCCCGCGATAGCGCACCTCGAGGGTCTCACGGTTATATCGTTTCCCCTTGCAGGTGTTGCAAGGGATAAAGACGTCGGGCAGAAAATGCATCTCCACTTTGATCAGACCGTCTCCAGCGCAGGATTCACATCGCCCCCCGGTCAGATTGAAGCTGAATCGCGAGGCAGAATAACCGCGAATGCGCGAATCGGACACCATGGAGAACAGCTCGCGTACAAATGTGAAAATGCCGCTGTAGGTTGCCGGATTGGATCGAGGTGTTCTTCCGAGGGGAGACTGGTCAACGCTGATTACGCTGCCGACTTTATCCGCTCCCAGTATTTCCGAGTATTTGCCCTGCTTTAATGCCGCGCCCGGTGATTTTTTGCTGAGCGCTTTATAAAGGATTTCGAAGACAAGCGTGCTTTTTCCCGAACCTGAAACACCGGTGACGCAGGTAATAACGCCAAGAGGTATGCTGACTGATATGTTTTTGAGATTGAACTCGTGAGCACCGACAATCCTGATTGCATCCGACGGCTTCCGTCGTCTCGCCGGAGTTTCGATGGAAAGAGCTCCGCGCAAATACATGCCGGTGACGGAGCGCTCATTTCCCGCTATTTCCTTAGGGCTTCCGGAAGCGACAACCCAGCCTCCCCTCGAACCGGCCCCCGGACCCATGTCTACAATATGGTCGGCACCCCGAATCGTCGCCTCATCGTGTTCGACGACGACAATTGTATTCCCTGCGTTCCGCATTGATGTTAGACTTTCGAGAAGCTTTCCGCAGTCCCGCGGGTGCATGCCTATGCTTGGTTCATCAAGGATGTAAAGTACGCCGGTCAGTGAAGATCCGAGCTGGGTTGCGAGTCGTATCCTCTGTGCTTCGCCTCCGGAAAGTGTTAGTGATGACCTGCTCAGCGTGAGGTATCCGAGCCCGACTTTTTCTAAAAAATGAAGGCGGTCTTTAATTTCCTTCAGTATACGGGAAGCAATGGTATTCTCTCTATCCGTGAGGAACAGGCAATTTAAAAAAAGTACCGCGTCCCCGACCGTGAAATCCGCAAGCTGAGCGATGTTGATTCCCTGTATTTTGATGCTCAGGGCCTCTTTTCTCAATCTGCTTCCGGTGCAGAGTTTGCAGACTGCATATTCACTCGCCTCAAAGGAGTCTTCATCAATATCGTCGAATCCAAGCCCATTGCATCTGGGACATGCGCCCCGTGAACTGTTGAATGAAAAAAACAAGGGGTTGATTTCCGGGTAGCTGATTCCGCATTCAGCGCAGACGGAAGTCTTCGAAAAAAGCAGGTCCCTGTTATCTTTGAGCTGATTGACGACAACAGTATCAGAATAACGGAGGGCCGTATCTAAGGAGTCTTTTATCTGACGCTCGATGCCGGGTTTTATGATCAGCCGGTCGATTACGATCTCGATAGTATGGCGTTTGTGTTTCAGAAGGGAGATATTATGGGTGAGGTCTGTCATCTTGCCGTCTATTCTGGCCCTGATAAAACCTTCCCTGTGCATCTTTTGAAGTTCTTTCCGGTATTCTCCCTTTCTGTCCCTTATGATAGGGGATAGTATCTGAATCCGGCTTCCTATCGGCAATGACATAACCGACTTCATGATATCCGCTGATTCCTGTCTTGTGATTATCGAGCCGCAGTTGTAACAGTACTGCTTTCCTATTCTCGTGTACAGGACCCGCAGGTAATCATATGTCTCGGTTATAGTCCCCACTGTTGAGCGCGGGCTTTTGCTGAAAGTCTTTTGATCGATTGCAATCGATGGAGAAAGGCCTTCTATGAAATCAACGTCCGGTTTGCGCAGTTGTTCAATGAATTGCCTTGCGTAGGCGGAGAGACTTTCAACGTATCTTCTTTGTCCCTCGGCAAACAGGGTATCGATAGCAAGAGACGACTTTCCGGAACCTGAAGGACCGGTTATCACGGTCAGGGATTCTCTTGGTATTATGAGATTGATGTTCTTGAGATTGTGCTCCCGTGCTCCCCTAATTATGATGGAATCGTGCATAAGAATTCTTTTCAATATAACACATGTATCTCCGAATAGTGGAAGAGGGCAATTTTTGCGGAAAATGTGTAATATAATTGCATGAGATCTTTGCTTCTGCTATTTTGTATTCTATTCGCGCCTTCTGTCTCATTGGCCCAGCCTGCAATAGCTTTTGATTCGGAGACGAAGAGATTTGGCGAAGTGACGGCGGGGGAAACCATAGAACATGTTTTTGAATTCAAAAACACCGGCGACGAGGAACTGATCATTGAACAGGTTATCCCTTCGTGAGGGTGTGCAGCAGCGATGGCCAGTTCGAGCCGTCTGAGTCCGGGGGAAATAGGGAAAATTACCGCAAAAATTCATACGCAGGGCAGAAAGGGGACGGTATCCAAAGGTATACAGGTCTTTTCGAATGACCCCAAAAGGCCGGTTGTTACCCTTTATCTGATAGCGGTAATCCATTAGGCATGATGGCGTTCAGAGAGAGATGTCCGGGAAGCATGGAGATACGAACTCCTTATCCGGAAGACATATTTTGTCCGTGGTGTGGCTCAGTCCTGGAGATATGGTCCGATGAAGCGGAAATTGCCTGCGGGAAATGCCGACGTGCCGTTTCTCGCGGGATGAAACATAGCTGTATTGAATGGTGTCCCGCAGCGAAGGAGTGCCTCGGCAACGCAAAATACGAAAAGCTGATGAAAGACGCGAAAGGATAAATCAGATCTGATTCAGCAGGCATAGTTCATCGGCTTCCCTCTTAAGCGCTCCCGCAATCTCCTTATCGATGCCGCTTCTTGCCAGAAATTCATTTTCACTAATGGCGGCGATGTCTTTAGCAAGGATGAAGCTGTTGCGGAACAGAATTTCAAGAATATTTCTTTTCACCGATGTCAGAATAGTAACGGGATACAGACTCTTATTTTCAATCATCTTCTCGAGGCTTTCTTTCTGCGGATATCTCCAGCTAACTATTTTGAGCCCCATGCATTCGGCGAATTTTATTGCATCGGCAGAACAGCGCGTATTTGTTACAAGCCATCCCTGCAGAACCCCTGCGGCGTCCACGGCGGCTGATTCATGTGCCTTTTTAATATCCATGAACCGCGAGTAAACATAGAGCGCTGTTTTTACGTCGGTAGGGATGCCGCCGTCGCTGTGGTATTTGCACTCAATGACGAATGCGGCGCCGTTTTTGACAGCAAAAATATCAACTTCATGGGTGATGCAGTATCCCGAAAGGATTCTGTTCACCTGGACTGAATAGCCATATTCCCTGAGAATCCGCGCAAAGTACTGCTCAAACTGGTATCCCGAGGGTCCAAGGGAATAGATTGCCTTTTTAATTGAATACCGCATGTCCGCTGCGCGGTTGTATTTATGGAGAAGCTTACGCGCCAGCCTGAAGATATGTTTAGTGCGCGCCCGCGGAGTAATCTGCGCCGCGACTTTTTTAGCAATGTCGAAAGCAATTTCTTCAGATGCACCCGACCGGATTAGGGAGTCAGTGAGTTTTCTGATTTCAAATTCTTCCGGGCGCCCCGATGCCTTAATAATCGATATCGACATTAAGAAATACGCCTCTTCTGGGAACCTTGTGGATAGGAATTGTTCATTCTTTTATTTTTATTG
>CAZKLK010000138.1:0-4401 GCA_964553535.1 uncultured Nitrospiraceae bacterium | reverse complement strand
ACGACGAGATTGCTTCGCTGCACTCGCAATGACAATCCTTATCGCTGGATTTGGGTTAAAATAAAGCAGAAGCTCGAAAAATTACGGGATCTTCAATGAATCAAGAACCGAGAACAATGCCCGCAGCGCAGCAGAGTCGTCGGGAACCTGAACGGAAGGCTTTCCGACGAGGTCGAAATGAGCAATTGCCGGATCGTCAGGTATGTAGCCGGCAATCTCCAATCCCTCCTCCCGGGCGCATCGTTCCAATTCTGGGAAGCTATTATCAACGGCCCTGTTAATGACAAGAAGACTTCTGCCGACTTCGAGACGCAGTTCATCGACAAGTCTTTCCATTCTCTTTGCGGTACGGATTCCCCTCACTGTCGGATCGCTGATGATCAGAAGGATGCTGACTTTGTGCGTAGTCCTTCTGCTCAGGTGCTCCATGCCCGCCTCGTTGTCTATTACAACATACGGATAGGTTGCTGAAAGTTTATCGGTATATTTTCTGATAATATTGTTGGCGGCGCAATAGCAACCCGGGCCCTCCGGCCTTCCCATAACGATAAGATCGAAACCATCTGACTCAATGATCGATTGCTGGATATGGTAATCAAAGAGCTGTTCCATGGACATGCCGCCCGGCCTGCCGGCGCCGGCTCTGACAAGAGTGAGAGAATCCTCGCGAAGGCCGCCTATCGTTGCGTGAACGTCCACGCCAAGGACTTCGTGCAGGCAGTTGTTTGCGTCCGCGTCTACCGCAAGAACCGGCAGTTTCTTTCTTTCCATTAAGTAGCGGACTGCAAGACCCGCCAGGGTTGTCTTTCCTGTTCCGCCTTTACCTGCGAAGGCAATGATCAAGGCCATTTACTATTATACGGATAGTTGATATATTTTCCGAAATGACAGAGAATATGAGAATGAGAACTGAAAATAATGGGCACACCCTCAATATGGGGCGCGACTATGAATAATAGTTCCCGTCATTCAATGAGAATAATCTTATGTGTAGTTTTTCTTTTTTTATTGGTTATTGTCAACATTTCAGGATATGCCGAATCCTGGGGAAAAGAGCCTGTTTATGTCGGTGTGGAGGCTTGCCGGAAATGTCATCAGGAAGAATACAAGCGTTTTATGACCTATGCCAGGAAGAGCAGGTCTTTTGAGAGCGTTGAAAGGTTAAAAAAGAGACTGACGGAGGAAGAAATCAGGGAGTGTTATTCCTGCCACACTACCGGATATGGCAGATACGGAGGATTTATAAGTCCTGAGAAGACCCCGCACCTTAAAATCGCCGGATGTGAGGTATGTCATGGCCCCGGGGGATTGCATGTGAAGACGATGGATCCTAAACATATCAAAATGCGAATGACTTTGAAGGATTGCGAGGTCTGTCACATCGAGGAAAGGGTCAGAGCGTTCAGGTATAAGCCGTTGATTCGCGGAGGAGCACACTGACAATTGTGGACAGTAGGCGATGGGCAATAGGCAGCAGGCAGGCAAAAGTGGATACCGGCAATAAAAACAGCAGGGGATAGAAAAATGCTCGAGATGTTCCGCAGGAGGTTGGGGTACAAAATGATGGTTGCCATGATAGCTGTTATCGTGGTGAGCCTCACAGCCGAAATCTACATGCGGATATTTTACGGCACGAGAGACAGATTTGAGATAGCGGACTCGATCACAAAGGAGCTTGCCGATTCGGTTTACGCGGGCATAAAGTCTCCTATGGCTATGGGAGATAAGGATGCTATTCGAAGACAGTTGCAGGATATTTATGCCAAGGCGCGGGATGTTGAAGTGTTTATTTGTGCGTATGATGGCGATATCACTTATGCCTCCAATGAAGATGTGGTGAATAAGAAAATGGGAGATATTATTAATGAGGCTGACACCAGGCAGGCTATGGACAATATGCTGTCGACGGGGGTTGCGCCGCACTCTCATCCGGGCAAGCCATTCGGGGATACGGTTATGGAGAAGAGATATCTCGTTACCATGAGGCCGATTTTGAATGAAAAGGACTGCTATCACTGCCATGGTTCATCAAGGACGGTTCTCGGAGGCATGGTCTTACGGCTGGAGGTTGAAAGGCTCTACGAGCAGGTTGTGGACCAGAGAAACCGGACAATCATTATCGCCATATTCATAATTCCAATTGCAGCATTTTTAATTTTTTTCATAGTCAATAAATTGATACGGCACCCCGTGGAGAATCTGGCCTACAAGGCGAAAAAGTTCGCGGAGGGAGACATGTCCGTAAAAGTGGATGTGAAGACTGAAGATGAGATAGGCATTTTGGGGAGAACCTTTAACTATATGGTTGGGAGTGTCGCGTCATTCAGTAAACGACTCGAGGAGGAAGTAAATAGGAAAACCCTTCTGCTGGATGAAAGGACGAGGCTTATGAATCTCCTTGAACGGGCTAATAAAGACCTCAGGGAGCTGGACAAATTGAAATCGACATTTCTCGCAAACATGTCGCACGAGCTCCGGACGCCGATGAATGCGATCATAGGATACACTGACCTGCTGATTGACGGCGTCGACGGGCCTGTAAATGAGGACCAGAGGAAAAGCCTGAATAAGGTGGCTGCCAATGCGCGGCATCTCCTGCAGTTAATAAATGACGTGCTCGATATTTCGAAGATTGAGGCGGGGAAGATGAAAATCAACCCGAAGGAATTCGATCTGAAATGGCTTATTGAACATGCAACCCCGGCCTTTGAGCCCCAGTTGAAGATGAAAGGACTTTCGCTCACCATAAATATGCCGGAGGGACTGCCTCTGATTTATGCCGACCAGGACAGGAGCAAGGACATCCTGATCAATTTGCTTTCCAACGCAATAAAATTCACTCATCATGGGGGCATCACCATCTCCGCGCAGGTTTCTGACAGGGGCATCAAGCCGGGCGAAAGGCCGCTTTTCATGGAAATATGCATTGCAGATACCGGAATCGGCATAGGAGAGCAGGACATTGGAAAGATATTCGATAAATTTGTTCAGGCAGACCTGACAATCGTCCGTCAGTACGAAGGCACCGGGCTTGGTCTCAGTATCGCCCGCGGCCTGGTTTCGCTGCATAAGGGCATGATCTGGGTGACGAGCAAGGCAGGCGAGGGCAGCAAGTTCTGTTTTACTTTGCCCATTCAGAAGGAAATTCTGGATAAGGTGGCCGAGCCGGTAATCGAGACCAGGATGGCAGAGGCGCTGGCTGATTATTTCGGAAAACCTGTGGACTCTTTCCTTCAGGCTCCCGAATACGGGGGGAAGCCGATGAGATGCTGGGAGTGCATAAGGTGCGGACAGCCGAGTTGTCCGGCTTATGGCAGTAATGAGCGGCGCTGCTGGCTGATCATGGGGACGCATTGCGCCGGCATGAAGATAGCGGCATTTCCGGAGAAAGTCGATTTCTGCAAAGGATGCGAGCTCATTAAATGCATCGCAGCCGAAACAAAGGAAAAATTTGAATCAAAACACATTGCGCCTGAAGGCAGGGGCGCCAAGGTTATTCTTGCGATTGATGACAACCCTGAAGCAATTGACATATTATGCAAGTACCTTGGCGACGATTATACTGTTGTTGGTCTCCTTGGCGGAGATAATGCGGTCGAAAAGGCGAAACAGATCAATCCAATGGCCATTACCCTTGACATTATGATGCCGCGGAAGGACGGATGGGAGGTGTTGCAGGAATTGAAAAAAGACCCTGACACCCAGGATATCCCGGTCATTATTCTGTCGATTGTGGATGACCAGCGGATGGGGTTCAGCCTTGGCGCCGCAGAATATATTGTCAAGCCGGTTGAAAAGGACGTGCTTCTCAAAAAGTTGAAGACGCTGGAGAAAATGAAAAAAATAAAAAGAATTCTTATTGTAAATAGTGAACCGGACACTGTTCGTTTAATGGGCGGCGTTCTTGAAGAAGCCGAGTATCAGGTTGCAACTGCATACAATAGTGAGGATGCCGTGAAATCGATTGAGAACGTCAGGCCCGATCTCATTATTCTGAATCTGACGCTGTCCGAAATAGGGTTTGATGTAATTGAATACCTTAAGGCCGCGCATGGAATGAAAGACATCCCGCTGATAATCCTCACCGAGAGGGAGTTGTCAGAAAGCGAAAGGGAGAAATTGAACGGAAGAATCAGAGGGATACTGAACAAAGTCATTCTCTCCAAGGAAGAACTTCTCATGGAGCTGAAAAATACGATCCGGAAAATGAGCGGGGATTCATAAAAATTGCGGATAGATTTTGCCCTTGCGCGTCAATATGAAGTCGCCGGATCAGGCCTCAGTATTGCGGGAAACCCTGTTGAACTCCATAAATGGGGAATATGGGAAATGAGCACATATGGAAAAGGCGGCATTTTTTATGGTTTTTCTGGGATTAGTGTGGACCGTCATTCCGGCGAA
>CAZKLK010000137.1:0-4504 GCA_964553535.1 uncultured Nitrospiraceae bacterium | reverse complement strand
CCCGCAATGACGCGTTTATCAATCGTTCGAGATAGTTATCGCTGGATTTGGGTTATAAATACATCGCTTTTCCTCAGGAACCTCACTGAGATATTAATGATAAGATTGATGCCCTCCAAACGAGAATTCACCTCGACTACGGGGCCTGGAATACCGTGAACGCGAAGCTTTATAATCAGGGGAGCAAGGGTGACTTCAACTATTTCTCAGGCGGCAACTATGAACAATCGGATTATACCGATTACGGAACCAGCGATTCCCGGCTGAATATGATCGGCGACTGCCGTGGCATTGAGCGATGCTCCATAAGTGACCGGTCATAGCGCATGCAACCGTGAAGGCGATGGACAAACAATATGGATTCTTCGTTTCGGTCGTTGTTCATCTGTTGATATTTCTGCTCCCGGTTTCCATGATCGGGCAGAGGAATGTGCCTGATCTCGAGCTCATCGTGGATATTAATGATTCCCTCGCGGAGCCGCACGAGGCGGTACGGAGCAAGAAGCCGCTTATGGAAAAGAAAACGAAGATTGAAATGACACAGGAGAACGTCAGGACGGCTGATGTGCCGGTCCTGGAGGAGAAGACTCCGGAACGTTCGGATTTGCGACAGGAAGAGGGAGAACCGTTCGTGACGGCACCGGCCGAACAGATCCAGAGTCAGGCTTTCCGGCTTCTTCCCGTTGAGACCTCCCCGCAATCGCTCGATACGGAATTCGGCGCCGCGGCTGCTCCGTCGTTTCTATACCGGGAGATGCCTGTATATCCGGTATTTGCAAGGAAACTCGGGAAGGAAGGAAAAGTGCTCCTTCGACTTACCATTGATGAAAGAGGCAATCTATTACAGATAGAAGTTGTGGAAAAAGCGGGCTATGGTTTTGTAGAGGCTGCTATTGCCGCGGTTAAAAAGTCGACATTCCTGCCTGCGAAAAGAGACGGCAAACCGGTTGCGTCACGGGCGCTGCTTCCTGTTAAATTCACGCTGAGGAGGAGTTAATGATCGATTATTTTGTCCACGGCGGTTTTCTGATGTACCCGATTCTGCTCTGCTCGGTATCGGGTCTTGCTATTTTCCTCAACAAATTTTTTCAGTACAGAAGGATTCTCAACGATATCGGGAAACCGGCGGACGGAGCCGCTGTCGCCGATATCCCCATTCTTGCTCCTGTTTTGCAGAGCATCGAACGGGGTTGCGATGAAAAAGAACTGTCTGTTATCGGAACGAGACAGGTAAGGAAGGTTGAAAAGGGACTCAGCTGGCTCAGTCTGATTGCAACCATTGCGCCTCTTATCGGACTTGCAGGAACGGTTACGGGGATGATTAAGGCCTTTATGGTTATAGCAGAGAGTCCTGCCGTTAATCCATCGATGCTTGCCGGCGGCATATGGGAAGCGCTGATAACGACGGCAGCCGGACTCCTCGTCGCAATACCGGTTCACATCGGTCACCACTATCTTGAAAAACAGGCGGACGACATTGCATTCATAATGAGGGAAATAGCCGTTGGCGTCTATATGCGGAAGAAAAATGGAATTTAAAAGGAAAAGGCACAATCACGTGCATCTGAATATCGCGCCGCTGGTGGACGTGGTGTTCCTTCTTTTATTGTTTTTCATGCTTGCCTCGCACCTGATCCGGGAACCCGCGATTAACATCAGGCTCCCTGAATCAAAGACCGCCGCGGCGCACAGCGAGCGCGCAGGAACGATACACATCACGAAGAACAACGAAATTTATTTCATGGATAAAAGGGTCGGCATCGAGAACCTGCGGAAGGCTATCCGGCAATTCCCGTCCAGTGACGAGAAAGTTTTCCTGCGGATCAGGGCGGACCGGGAGGCGGATGTCGGCATTCTCGTGAATGTTATCGATGAAGTGAAACTTTCCGGGATCACGAACTTCAGCATCGTAACGGAAAGGAAGGAATGATTTCAGAGTCAGCCCGGCTGAAAAATATCGAATCGTGAAGCGGGGATGAGCCCCTTTTTTTCGGCCTCGGAGAAGAGACGGCGAACGGCCTGTTCACCGTCCTTTCCGATATCCATCGAGTACTCGTTCACATATAAAGCGATGTGCCGACGGGTTACGGACTCTTCCAGCTCCTGCGCGTGTCTGTTGATATATTCACGTGTTTCCACGGGGTGATTCCAGGCATACCGGATGCTTTGACGGATTTTCTCCTCCATAAGATGCGAAAAGTCCCCGTATAAATGCCGTCTCATGATTATTCCCCCGAGGGGAATGGGATAACCGGTATGACGCTCCCACCAGTCTCCCAAATCGAGAATCTCCCGCAGGTCGAACGCCTGATAGGTGAACCGGCCCTCATGGATGACGAGGCCAATGTCCGTCTCGCCACAACGTACTGAATCCATAATCTTATGAAAGGGCATCTCGATGACATTCTGAATGCCGGGCTCGAAGAGGCGGAGAAGCAAGAAAGCGGTTGTCCACCGGCCCGGAATGGCAATGCGCTGACGGCGCAGATCGACAGCATCCATTTCCTTTCGCGCGACCACAAGCGGGCCGCACCCTTTGCCAAGCGCTCCTCCCGAACGGAGGAGCGCATAGTGATCCCTCAGGTGCCCATAGGCGTGAAACGACACTTTTGTGATATCCAGCTCAAGCCCGGCAGCCATCCTGTTCAGGGTCTCGACGTCTTCCAGTCGTTCCGCTACGGAGAACCCTTCAAGCGGTATCTTCCCGTGCGCAAGGGCATAAAAGATGAAGGCGTCGTTAGGGCAGGGAGAATACCCCAGGGAAAGGCTCCTCACTGTTTCTCCGTCCATCTCACGATAATTTTTTCAGCCGCCTGCTGGCTGATTTTCACAGCCGCCGCCAGATTCCACTCTCTCCTGTTTCTGCGGGTCACTATATTGCTGATGCCGCGGATTTCGAGAAAGGGCACGCCGTACAGTTTGCATAATTGGGCTGCGGGCGCTCCCTCCATATTTTCACAAATTCCACCGAAGCGATTTTCCATTTCCTCGGCCTTCTCCGCGGTTCCGGTAACCTCGGATACCGTGACGAAGGGCCCTGACTTTAAGGGATATCCCCGCAAAATCTTTTTCGCCCCGGCAACGGTTTTCCGGTCCAGGACAAATCTGTTAAAGAAGGTCTGCCGCCCATGCCGGAGCAACGGAAGTTTCAGATAGTTCATTGATCTCCATCCGCGCGGGGTGATGACTCCTTCATCCCCGAAGATTTCCTCTGTAGCGATTGCCAGGCCGCCGGGGTGCAGTCCTGATCTTTTGTAGGCCCCGCCGCATCCGATCATGAGAAAAAGGGCCGGGCTGAATCTCTCGAGCAGAAGAGTCGCCCCATGAGCGGCGTTTGTTTTCCCAACGCCGGTATGAAAAATCATCGCGGGTGCGGCTCCGATCCTTCCCCGCTGCGCGATAAATCTTCCCAGGGAGAAAGAGCGCGGACGCGTCAATTTTCCGGCAATCCACGCCGTTTCATATGGCGTAGCCGCAGTTACGATGATCATTTTGTTCATTTCCATGTCCCCGGCCTTCTTCTGTTATTGAGCAACAGTATTTCCCCTACGTCGCATCCGACATGCCCGGCAACCACGTCACACTTTGCCCTCAGCATAAAAAAGATCGCCTTTTTCTGATCTGACAGAGTTTCGAAATTGCCCTGACCCTTGCTGATGACCATGTCAGCCGCCTTGTATATTTTAAGAAATTCCTGCGAGCATAACGGCAATATCGTGCCCGGCGCATCAGACCCGGATGATATGACGGTTGCGATCTTGTGAATCCCGCTCTGACAGGCGTCTTCGATGACGGCATCATTGATAATAGGCGATTCCCTGACCGCGTAAATGATATTCTTCTGCGGTTCTGTTTTCTTTAACTCTTCAATGAGTATTCTGTCAAAGACCGTTTCCCCTGCGTTATCTCCGAGATAGAGGATATACGTCGCCGTTCTCACCATGGCTTCAAAATCGCGGTAATGAATGAACGAGGTGTTGCCTTTGCCGAAGAGATGTTGTTCCGTGCGCAATATGGTTTTTAGCTCTTCCCCGATGCTGAAATTATTCCTTACTCCGTAATCAATGATATTGCCGGCTATTGCCAGTTCCACCGCTTTGCGCAACCGGTCGCCCGAGACTGATACCATGCGCCGCAGCGCAGGATACATCCCGAGGGCAACCCGGTTGCTCTGCTTCTTCATCTGATGATACGGGTCCGCCTGCCGGGTAGCTTTTCTCACTATCCCGTAAACCTTGCGGGCGATCTCGGGGGGCGAGGCCTTCAGCGAAAACGCGGGCAAAGCTTTTGCCAGCTCGAGCAGTATTTTCTTCTGGACAACCGGCCCGGCGCCGGAAAGCCGGGCTGTTTCAAGCGCCTGCCTGAAAAAACAGGAAATGCAGTCCAGTTGCGTTTTCATATGCCAGTTTAAAATAGCATGAAAGAGGATAAAATAGCTTTATGAACGGGAAATTCTGTTAGGAATATTTTAACAGTGAACTCTTTACGAATTAAAAGTGAACTG
>CAZKLK010000136.1:0-4509 GCA_964553535.1 uncultured Nitrospiraceae bacterium | reverse complement strand
AAAAATAAAAGAATGAACAATTCCTATCCACAAGGTTCCCAGAAGAGGCAAAAAGAAATATTTGATTCGGGGCCTGTTCCTATATAATAGCAGCAGGATTTTTTTTCTTAGGTCGCACAGAGGATAAAGCTTTATGCCAAGAAAGATACTCATCGTTGAGGACAATGAGGATAACCGCGAACTTGTTGTGAAAGTTCTGAGAAACAAGGGATATATCATGGTGGAAGCCGTGGACGGAGAGGATGCCGTAGAAAAGGCGGTTGCTGAAAAGCCCGATCTGATATTGCTGGATATATCGCTTCCGAAGCTGGACGGCTATGAAGTTGCGAATCGCCTGAAGAACATGGAGGAATTCCAGGATATCCCGATTATAGCCTTTACTGCCCACGCGATGAAAGGGGACCGTGAGAAAGTTATTGTAGCGGGGTTCGAAGGATATATCTCCAAACCCGTCAATATCCGTGAACTGCCTGATCAGATCAGATTTTTTATCAGGGGGAAGCGGGAAAGCATTTTGGATGGCGAGAATGAGTAAGATTCTGATTGTCGATGACGCCGAGGATACTGTAGAGCTCCTGAGAAAGAGATTCTGGGCTGAAGGATACGATACCGCAGAGGCGTACAACGGCGAGGAGGCGCTCAACAAAGTGTCTGAATACGGCCCTGATCTGATCGTGCTCGACGTCATGATGCCGAAAATGGACGGCTATGAAGTGTGCCATAGACTCAAGTCGGATGAAAAAACAAAATATATCCCGGTTCTCATGCTTACCGCCAAGGGAGAGGTTGAACATAAGGTGAGAGGATTGAATATCGGGGCCGATGATTATATGGCGAAGCCGTTTGACTATAAGGAGCTCTCGGCGCGGGTGAGGTCGCTTCTTTCCATAAAGGCAACGCATGAGAAGAAGGTTGAGGAGGAAAAATCCGACGCGCTCGGGCAGATGATGGAGCAGATGGCGCATGAGATCAGGAATCCGCTCACTTCCGTCGGGGGGTTTGCCCGCAAGGTGTTCAACAGGCTTCCCGAGGGCGACCCCAACAGGAGATATATGCAATACATCATCGAGAACGTTGCCGTCCTCGAAGGCATGATCAAGCAGCTGATCGAAATAAAATCGATCGAAATATCTGTAAAGGAACCTTCTGACATCAATGATGTTGTCAGGGACTCGCTGGGCGTATTCGAGCAGGATTTGTCACAGAAGTCGGTGGAGGTTAAAACCGATCTGCAGGAGGGTCTTCCTCTCATAACGGCCGACAGGAAGCTCCTGCGGAGGGCGTTCTGCAATATTATCAAGAACGCCATTGAAGCTATGGAAGACGGGACAAGAAAGCTGGACATCGTTAGCAGACTGAACGGCGGCAGCCTTGAGGTCCGCTTTACCGATACCGGGAAAGGTATTGCTCAGGAAAAAATCAAGAATATATTCGATCCGATGGTCACATCAAAGATTTATGGACCGGGACTCGGCCTTACCCTGGCCCTCAAAATCGTACAGGAGCATAAGGGCACCATATCGGTAAAGAGCGGAGAGGGACGGGGCACAACATTTACCATACGATTTCCGGCAGGAGCGGCATAGACGCTTATCCGGCTGCTTCGGCATATTCCTTTTTCAATGCGTCCATCAATTCCCTCACCGATATGATTTCCGTGGCCCTGTAAGCGTTCTCCCCTGCAAATGCATAGCCTTGTGATAAATTGCCCTTCTTCGCGTTCATAAGGGCGAGGGTGATGCAATAGGGACTATTCTTGTAATCACAGGTTTTCAGGCAGTGATAAGGGCATTTAAAAGGCTTTCTTTTCCCCCGGCTGACTTCATCGAGAAACGTGTTTCTGATCGCCCGCCCCGGCATTCCCACGGGGCTTTTTATTATCATCATGTCTTCTTTTTTTGCATCTATATATGCCTGTTTAAATTTAACAGATGCGTCGCATTCATGAGTGGTCACGAAGCGGGTTGCCATCTGGACGCCGGACGCTCCCAACTGCAGAAAGTGGAATATATCCTGCCCGGTATAAATGCCTCCCGCCGCTATGACGGGTATCGGTGTGCCGCACTGCTCTTCGAACGGCTTCATGCTCAGGACGACTTCCGGAATGAGATTTTCCAATGAATAAGCGGGATCGTGAATCATTTCTTCCTTGAAGCCCAGATGTCCTCCAGCCTTGGGCCCCTCGACGACGATAGCGTCAGGCAACCGGCCGTATTTGTCCGACCACTTTTTCGCGATTATGGAAGCCGCCCTTGCCGAGGAAACGATAGGGGCCAATTGCGTGTGAGCATGTTCCGTCAGGAACTGCGGCAGATTCAGAGGAAGTCCGGCTCCGGAAAAAATTATGTCTATGCCTTCTTCAATGGACGCTTTAACAAGATCGGCGAAATCTGATAATGCGACCATGATATTGACTCCAAGTATCCCCTTCGTCGACTCCTTGGCTTTTCTTATTTCCTTCCGCAATGCCCTGAGGTTCGCCTCGAAGGATCTCTTGAAATAATCAGGTTCGCTCATGCCGATTCCGGCCGTCGCAATAACCCCTATGCCTCCCTCATTGGCCACTGCAGAGGCAAGCCCTGAAAGGGAAATGCCGATGCCCATCCCTCCCTGAATGATGGGCAGGCCGGCTGTTAGAGCGCCTATCTTTAATGGTTTCATACTATTGGCTCTTATGGCGGATGCGCCTGCAAAATATAATATTCAAGTCCCGGCTAAGCTTCATCTTGCACAAAAAAACCGCATACATTTAAATTGTGCGGTCGACAATGCAGAAATAATCTGCTACTTGTTTAACATTTTAAAAATAGCATCTGCCCTCAGGTAAAGTCAATTTCTTCCTTTGCAGGTTGTTTTTTCCTTAATGTCCGCAAGCGGGCGATTTCTTCCTGATACCCGTAGATGTGTGCGCCTGCGCTATAAGCGTACATCGGTCCGCTTGCCAGCGACGTTTCAGATGCGACGTACTGTTTGAGAAGTTCAATACCGCCGAGATTTGTCGGAAACCCTGCCCAGAGGTCCCATGACCTGAAATATACACTGACCGTCAGCAGAAACTCGTCGTGTGCCGGTATCACCTTGAAATCTATGAGTCTCAGGCACGGCGGATCAAGCTTGCCGTCCCTGCCGTAACAGATATCGAGATCTTCGGGAGTGGCTATTTCAATGACGGCCTGATTGGTCAAAGGCGTAAATCTGAGCATATCGATGATCCTCTCAAGCTGCGAGCCTCCGTCCGGCATAGTGTGCTGTATTCTGCTCGCATACGTATATGTTTCGTTCTCAGCGGGCGCCGGGTTCATAAGGTAATTGGCGAAATAGTCTTCAACATATTCCATTGTTGTCGGAGCCGGGATGCCCAGTCCGGGCGGAATTGCCGGCACCATGTCGTCGGACGGGTGTTCTATATAGACGCCGAGGCCGGCATATTGAAGCCGGCGCTGCTCATTCTCGAAAGAGCCTTTCTGTATGCTCTGCGTATAAGCTTTGTCGAAAATGTTATATATCAGCTGGAACCACGCATCGGATATTGTTTTTGCCATAAGAAAGAATGGTTTCATTGTCATGTGACCGGCGTGCGATAGTCTATCATTTCTCTGCCTGCATGGGAAGAAAAATATGGATTACTGTTTCCTTTCGAATGCTCTCGCCGCAATTAGAACAAATGCCGCTGAAGCCAAAATAATAACCGCCGCATTTGTGACGGGGGAGAAATCGGGCCCCATGGAGCCGACGTCACCCTTGAAAAGCACGTGTTTAAGCGAGTCAATGCCGTACGTGAGCGGGTTCAGTTTTGCGACAACCTTGAGAATATCAGGAAGGAGCCTGACCGGGTACATTGCGCCGGAAAGGAAGAACATCGGCATGATGATGAAGTTCATGATTACGCTGAAACTCTCATAGCTGTCATAGAATGTTGCCAAAAGGATCCCGAATGCGGAAATGCAGAAGGATACCGAGGCGCAAATGAAAACAATGGCGATAACCTGCAGCGGGCTGAGCTTGAATCCGAGAAAGGGGAAGAGGGCAAGAATCATTATGGCCTGTATCGTTGACACAATGGTTCCGCTCAGCGCCTTTCCCAACACGATAGAGAGGCGGGATACGGGAGCGACGAGAATTTCCTTCATAAAGCCGAATTCCTTATCCCAAATTATTGATATCGATGAGAACATTGAGCTGAAAAGAATCGTCATGCCGATGATTCCGGGAAATATGAACTGGGTGTACGGCACGCCCGCTTCACCGGGAACAAGCCTGGATATCCCGGCTCCGACAATAAAAAGCCACAGAAGAGGCCGGGCAATCGCAGACAGGAGGCGGCTTTTTTCCCTAAAAAACTTCTTAAGCTCCCGCGCGACGATTACATAAATTGCGTTCAGTTTTTCCTCTCCATTTCTCTATGACAAAGAAGGGATAGGATAGAGTTTTTGAACCATAGACTTATTAAAATTCCCTCTTCTGGGAACCTTGTGGATAGGAATTGTTCATTCTTTTATTTTTATTGAA
>CAZKLK010000135.1:0-4545 GCA_964553535.1 uncultured Nitrospiraceae bacterium | reverse complement strand
CAGCGATAACTATCTCGAACGATTAATAAACGCGTCATTGCGAGCACCTGCAAGGCGCGTGGCAATCTCCTTTCATACGACGGGATTGCTTCGCTGCACTCGCAATGACAATTCTTATCGCTGGATTTTGGTAATATATTTCCCTTTGTTGCGATTTTAAGAGATTAAATCAGGAGAAATTAGGGAAATACCGATGACAATTTCTGTCGTGATTCCTCTTTACAACGAGGAAGAGAATATTGAGCTTCTTTACGACCGGTTAAAACAGTCGCTTGACTCTACAGGGCAGGAATACGAAATCCTTTTCATTGATGACGGAAGCACCGATCAGACTCTCTCCCGCCTCGAAAATATTCAGATGGGCGATAATCGGGTGATAGTTTTAAGCCTTCGGCGGAATTTCGGACAGACCGCAGCCTTCGCAGCGGGGTTTGATTTTGCGCGGGGAGATGTAGTCGTGACAATGGATGGCGATCTTCAAAATGACCCTTCCGATATACCGAAACTTGTCGGGATGATGAAGGAAAATGATCTCGTGAGCGGCTGGCGAAAAAATAGGAAAGACCCTTTCTTTTCCAGAAGGTTGCCGTCCATCATTGCGAACTGGCTGATCAGCAACGTGACTGGCGTAAAACTCCATGATTACGGATGCTCACTCAAAGCATACCGGAGAGATGTAATAAAGAATCTCAGGCTATATGGAGAAATGCACAGGTTTATTCCCGCCGTGGCAAGCTGGTACGGCGTCCGGGTAGCAGAAGTCGAAACGGTCCACCATCCCAGACTGCACGGCAAATCAAAATACGGGATATCCCGCACCATAAAAGTTGTTCTGGACCTTATCACGGTAAAATTCCTCCAGAGTTTTTCTACAAAACCAATCCAGTTTTTCGGGCCTGTTGGTATGGTAAGCGGCATACTCGGATTTTTTATCCTGCTGTATCTTAGTATCGAAAAACTCTTTTTCGGGAATCCCATAGGAGGCAGGCCGCTGATTTTGCTCGGGGCTCTGCTCATAATAGTCGGCATTCAACTTATTGGGATGGGCCTTTTAGGAGAAATGCTCGTAAGGGTTTACCATGAAAGTCAGAGAAAACCTATATACGCACTGAAGAAAATCCTTGGCCCTGAAAGCAAATAAAATTCTTCCGGCCGCAATCAAGCTCTGTATAAGTTCAGCGCTCCTGTACATTGTTTTCAAAAAAATAGGACTCACTGAGATAATAAGAACGCTGAGTGGTATAGATATTCTTGCCTTTATTGCTGCGGTATCCCTGTACCTTTTCGCACAGTTAGTTTCAACATTGCGCTGGAAACTGCTTCTTCCCGCCGGATTCGGGTTGAAAAAACTTTTTTCGTTGTACATGATCGGGGCTTTTTTTAACTCTTTCCTTCCCGGGATTATCGGGGGAGACGCGATAAAGGGTTTCTATCTTTACAAAACCACGGGGAAAGTCGGCCTTGCAATGGCATCTGTTTTCATGGACAGGTATCTTGGTTTAGTGGTTTTGATTACAATATGCGCCGCGGCTTTTCCGTTCGGGTATCAATATATACTGGGTTCGAATGTAGAATGGATTCTGCTCTCCGTGGTTCTGTCCTTTATTTTTGGGAGCCTTCTGTTTTTTGGCCTGCGCGTCGGTCGGAAGATTAAATACCTTGCGGATTTGTACAATTATTTTCATGTCTATCGCAACGAGAAAGTGACCATTGGAAAGGCCCTGCTTCTTTCAGTCCTGGTTCAGTTCTCAGGTTTCTCGGCAGTATATGTCCTGGCATATGGCCTGGGGCAGAATATCCCGTATCTCTCGATTGTAATCTTCCTGCCCCTGATAATACTGATTTCGATGATACCGGTATCGATATCCGGTCTTGGAGTAAGGGAAGGCGCATTCGTGCTTTTTTTTGGCTTTATCGGGGTAAGGCCTGAAGCTGCGGCAGCGATCTCCCTGTCCTGGTTTTTATCAGCCTCGGCTGGCAGTCTTCTCGGTCTGTTTGCCTATGTCAAGTACAAAAAAGAGGAAAACATTCTGCCAGTTCAATAAACGTCAATAAGGAGGCATGATGTATCTTTATCTTGTGCGGCATGGGGATGCCAAGAGAAAAGATGAGGACCCATTAAGGGCGCTATCAGAAAAAGGCATGTACGAGATTACCCTGATCGCTTCGCATGTTACACAATTAAATTTTCACGTTCAGAGGATCTTTCATAGCCGAAAATTGAGAGCGAGGCAGACGGCAGAAACTCTCTCCGAATATCTGAAACCCTTTAAGGGACTGTCAGAAGTGGACGGCCTCTCTCCTCTTGATAGTCCTGAAATCTGGGCAATGCGCCTGCTGGATATGAAGGATGATACTATTCTCGTAGGGCACCTCCCCCATCTCGGACGCCTTGCATCCCTGCTGCTGTGCGGAAAAGCAGAGAAGAATATTATTGCCTTCAGAACGGCAGGGATCGCCTGCCTGCACAGAGATGATACAGGGATATGGAGTGTAGAATGGATGCTGACCCCGGAAGTTGTTCCTGGTGAGAAAGGGAAAGGATACGCTTGTGACAGTCTGTAAGCGGGTTATGACATGAGACTGCAATTCCTCGGCGGGGCCAGAACCGTCACAGGTTCCTGCTTTTATATCGAAAGCGGTGGAATGAAGATGCTCGTCGATTGTGGCCTGTTTCAGGGTGAAAATTCTGAAGAGATTAACAGGGCACCGCTTGGCTATAAGCCGTACGATATTGATTTTATTTTTGTCACCCACGCACACATAGACCATTCCGGCATGCTTCCAAGGATTGTTCGTGAGGGATTTGCCGGCAAGATACTGACAACGCAGGCAACGCGGGATCTGCTCGAGATAATGCTTTACGACGCCGCACAAATACAGGAAAGTGATGCAGCATGGCAGACCAGGAAAACGGCAAGGGCGGGCAAAATGCCTGTTTTGCCATTGTATACAACTGAGGATGTTAAGAATACACTGCACTTTTTTGAAACGAAACCATACAACACCATCTTTCACCTTGGGAAAGGGATCAGATGCCGTTTTTGGGATGCCGGACATATCCTCGGTTCCAGTTCCCTGGAAATTTGGTATCAGGACGGCGGGGCGGAAAAGAAGATAGTATTTTCAGGGGATATCGGCAAAAAAGACAATCCAATCATCAGAGACCCGTCGGTGCCTGTTGAGGCGGATTTCATCGTCATGGAATCAACGTATGGCAACAGGCGGCACAAACCTATGAAAGACAGCATCGATGAATTGGTGCAGGCAATTAAAATAACGTTCAAAAAAGGAGGAAATGTCTATATCCCGTCATTTGCCGTCGGCAGGACGCAGGATCTCCTCTATATCCTGAATGACTTTGTAAGGGAGAAGAGACTTCGGGATATCCATGTCTATCTCGACAGTCCACTTGCTGAAGAAGCCACAAAAGTCTATCTTGCGCATCCTGAAATCTTTGACGAAGCAGCGAAAAGCCGCTTTTCATCGGATGAATTTGATGATGCTCTGAAGCTTCACTTTGTCGGAAACGTGCGGGAATCCATGGCTTTGAACAGAATCAGGTCAGGCATCCTTGTGATTGCCGGCAGCGGAATGTGTGATGGCGGAAGGATACAGCACCATCTCAAGCACAATTTATGGAGGCAGGAGTGCGGCATTATCTTTGTCGGGTATCAGGGGAAAGGTACGCTCGGGCGGCAGATAGTCGATCGGGCGAAATTCGTGCGTATCCTGGGGGATGAAATCGCCGTCAGGGCATCTATATACACGATTAATGGTTTTTCCGCTCACGCGGACCAGGCAGAGCTTATTGACTGGCTATCGTGTTTTCAAAATTCGCCCGAGGTATTTGTTGTCCACGGGGAAGAAGAGACAGCTACTTCATTTGGCGGGCTGATAGAGGAAAAATTCGGTTTTCGCGCCCATGTGCCTTGTAAGGGAGAATTCTATGACATATAGGTTTTCTGTCCGGCTGTAATCATGCTGACCCGGATTACAGAAGAAGCCTTTGAGCGCATATTATATTATTCCGGAAATGCCGCGGCTATTGACCTCAGAGACGCTACCTTCGTCGATCCTTACGGCATGATAAGTATCCTTGAGCTCGGAGAGTATGCTTGCTCGAAAAGGATTAAAAAAAATCTTTACCTGCCGGAATCGGAGGACATACTAAAATATCTTGAACGGATGGATTTCTTTCCTTTTGCCGAAAGAGTATTTGAACTTACGCCGGCAAAGCCAATTATACAGGGCAAATTCCTGAGAAGTGTCGATACTGATGTGCTGCTGGAGATTACTCCTATCGTAAAATCAGATGATATCCACTTCGTAGTCGGGAAGGTAAGGGAGCGAAGCCACTCGATACTTGCAAGACATCTTCATTATGATGAACATGCAATTAACCCAAAAAGTGCAGTTGACCTAAAATAATATCCCCAAAGAAATTCTCCTTTCGTATTAGAATCAATAGATTTGAGCGACCATCAACTCTAACCCAGATTATTCATAAATATTTTCAAAAAAGATAGCCAATAATCCTGAGAG
>CAZKLK010000134.1:0-4582 GCA_964553535.1 uncultured Nitrospiraceae bacterium | reverse complement strand
CACTGGATTCCGGCGTTCGCCGGAATGACGGTCCACACTAATCCCAGAAAAACCCCATATTTACTCAAGGGCGGACAATCGAAGAGATTAAGGAAAGAATCAGAGACGCTATAAAGTGCCACTTCGAGAAGGAAGAAGATTCTCCAAAGGTTATAAGACTTCATCAGGTAAGAGAAGAAGTCTTTACGTATGCCTAAGCTTCCCCGTGATCTTTCCGGCAGAGACCTCGCAGTTCATCTCAGTAAATTCGGTTACAGCATAACAAGGCAGACTGGCAGCCATCTGAGGCTTACCAGCGTTTTCATGGGTGTTGAACACTACATTACATAACGAAACTCAATTCCCTTGAAGACCTGCATGAATACTATAAGAAGCGCTGGGAAAAGAACTGGCATGACAACGTAGTCATCGTCAAAACGAATTTCACTAAAGACCATTATTATGACACCGGCCTTCAGGCAATAGCCGATTACTACAAGCGTCATCACCCCTTAATGTAAAATTCTTCTTCACAAGGGTGTGAAGCCGTTAAAATGAATTTGCATCCCCAAAAGCATTATTGCCTAAATTATCCCCCGGTCCAGTGTCCTGTACTGTATTGCCTCCGCGATATGATGAGACTGGATATCCTCTGAAGCGTCAAGATCGGCAATGGAGCGGGAGACCTTCAGTATTCTTGTGTAGGCCCTTGCCGACAGCCCGAGTTTTTGCATGGCGGCGTCAAGCAGCGCCTGAGCATCAGGCCTAAGGATGCAGAATTTCTTGAGATGGCGCGTCTTCATCTGTCCGTTCGCATAAATCTTCCTTTCATTCCTGAAACGCTCAAGCTGAATATTGCGCGCAGCGACAACCCTTTTCCTGATGTCTTCAGATGGCTCGCCCGAATATTGATTCGAAAATTCCTTGTACGGCACGGCGGGCACCTCAATATGGATATCGATTCTGTCCATGAGCGGGCCGGAAACCTTGTGCCTGTATCGGTGCACCTGTCCGGGGGTGCAGGTGCACTGATGCCGGGTGTCTCCAAAGTATCCGCATGGGCAGGGGTTCATGGCGCTCACAAGCATAAATGACGATGGATATGTGACCGACGCTACCGCCCTTGATACGGTCACATCGCCGTTTTCGAGGGGCTGCCGCAGGACCTCGAGAACATTCCGTTTGAATTCCGGGAGCTCATCCAGGAAAAGGACTCCGTTATGGGCGAGGCTGACTTCGCCCGGTTTGGGAGTTTGTCCGCCGCCTATCAGAGCAACGTCTGATATTGTGTGATGCGGACAACGGAACGGCCGTATGGCGAGAAGTGGTTGTCCATCTTTGAGCAGTCCGGCGACGCTGTGAATTTTCGTGGTTTCGAGGGCCTCATTGAATGTCATCCCGGGCAGGATTGTCGGCAGCCTTTTGGCAAGCATGGTCTTCCCGGAACCCGGAGGGCCGATCATCAGGATGTTATGCCCTCCGGCAGCAGCAACCTCAAATGCCCTTTTTGCGTGTTCCTGTCCTTTGATATCGATAAAATTGTCTTCATACAGAGAACTCTCCTGCATTACGGAATGAACATCAACCCGGTAAGGTTCCCGGGCTTTTCCATTCTGAAGGAAATCAAGCACTTCCGGCAGACTGTTGACCCCGAAAACGCAAACGTTGCTGACGACAGCGGCCTCAGGAGCATTTTCTTCCGGAAGGATAACCCCTTTGAGGCCGAGTTCGCGCGCCTTGATAGCCATGGACAGGGCCCCCCTGACAGTTTTAATTGCGCCATTAAGCGAGAGTTCCCCGGTGAAAAGATATCCATCGGCGGCTGATGGCTCAAGCACTCCCTCCGCAGTGATAATTCCAACTGCTATCGGAAGGTCGAACGACGACCCCTCTTTTTTCAGGTCGGCAGGGGCGAGATTCACAGTAATCTGCTTGCGCGGAAAATGGAAGCCGGTGTTCTTGAGAGCCGCCCTCACCCGGTCTTTTGATTCCTTCACTGCTGTGTCAGGCAGGCCCACCATCGAAAAATATGGCAGCCCGCGTGAAGTAATATCTGTCTCGACATCGACGATGTGGGCGTCTATTCCTATAATGCTGGCGCTTAAGATTCTTGATAGCATTTGCTTAAATTATATTTTTAAACCGGTACAAAAAGCAATATGGTAGAATAAAGCTTGTTTTTATCTTCCAAAGGAGATCTTGTGGCAAAAGTACCTATCAGCATAGAAGAAGAAATGAAGGGTTCTTACCTTGATTATGCCATGAGCGTGATCATCGGCAGGGCTCTTCCCGAGGTCCGGGACGGCTTGAAACCTGTCCAGAGGCGGATTCTGTATGCAATGTTCAGGGAGGGTCTCCTTCCGGGCAAAAAATATTCCAAATCAGCGGGCGTTGTAGGCGAGGTTTTAAAGAAGTACCATCCTCATGGCGACACGGCGGTTTATGATGCTCTCGTCAGGCTTGCGCAGGACTTTAATATGCGGTATCCGCTTGTCGACGGTCAGGGCAATTTCGGATCTGTGGATGGCGACCCTGCTGCCGCCTACCGTTACACTGAAGCCCGCCTTGAGGCGATTGCTGAAGAGCTGCTTGCCGATATTGACAAGAATACAGTTGATTTTGTTTCTAATTTTGATGAAACAACCGAGGAGCCGGCAGTGCTGCCTTCGCGGATCCCGAATTTGATCGTCAACGGGTCATCCGGCATAGCCGTTGGAATGGCTACAAACGTACCGCCCCATAATCTGGGGGAAATTATCGACGGCCTTGTAAGGCTTGTTGATAATCCCGGCGCAACTCTGAAAGACTTGATGACTTTGATACACGGGCCGGATTTCCCGACCGGCGGGATAATTCACGGCGTTGACGGCATCATGCAGGCATACAATGAGGGGAAAGGCCATATTAAGATAAGGGCAAAGGCGAGGATCGAGCGGGAACACAGGGGCGGAGAAAACATTATTGTCACAGAGCTTCCGTACCAGGTTAATAAGGCACGGCTCATCGAAAAGGTAGCTGAACTGGTCCGGGACAAAGTTATCGAGGGGATATCGGAACTCAGGGATGAATCCGACAGAGACGGGATCAGGATTGTCATTGAGCTTAAAAGAGGAGAGATGTCTCAGGTGGTACTGAATAATCTTTACAAGCATACCCAGATGGAAACGACATTCGGCATTATTTTGCTTGCCCTTGTCAATGGTCAGCCGCGAATCCTCACGCTGCGGAGAATGCTAAATCACTTCCTTCAGCACAGGCGCGACGTCGTTCTGAGGAGGACGCGTTTTGAATTGAGGAAGGCGGAGGAGCGGGCGCACATCCTTGAAGGCCTGAAAATAGCCCTCGATCATCTTGATGCAATAATATCTCTTATCAGAAGTTCCAAGACGCCGGAAGACGCAAGAATGGGATTAATCAGGGAATATCCTTTAACGGAAGTGCAGGCTCAGGCGATTCTTGATATGAAACTCCAGAGGCTGACCGGACTTGAAAGGGAAAAGATTGTCGGGGAATATGCCAATACACTCAAGGAAATAGCCAGACTGAAGGCGATTCTCGAAAATGAAGCTCTCGTTTCCCGGATTATCAAAGATGAGCTGCTTGAAATCAGGAATAAATATGCGGACGAAAGAAAGACGGAAATCACCCCGGAAACAAAAGAAATAACAATGGAAGACCTGATAACAGATGAAGAGATGGTTATAACTCTGTCTCATCAGGGATACATTAAGAGGAATCCCCTGAGCGCTTACAGGAGCCAGAGAAGGGGTGGGAAAGGGCTGATCGGCATGGAGACGAAAGAAGAGGATTTCGTAAGCGAACTCTTCATTGGCGCCACCCATGAATATATGCTCTTCTTTTCAAATCTCGGACGGCTCTACTGGCTGAAGATATACCAGATCCCGGAAGCGGGCCGCGCTGCCAAAGGGAAAGCCCTCGTAAATCTTCTGGCGCTGTCAGAGGGAGAGCGGATCACGACAGCGCTTCCCGTTCGAACCTTCAAGGAAGGATTCCTTGTTATGTTCACGAAAAATGGAGCGGTGAAGAAGACGGCGCTTGAGGAATACAGCAATCCACGGGGGAAAGGTATTATTTCCGTCACACTCCGGGAGGGCGATGAGCTTATTTCAGTCAGAAAAACCGATGGCAAGAGCGATCTCATCATAGGAACCAAGAAAGGGCTTTCAATTCGGTTCAATGAAGAAGATGTTCGTGACATGGGCAGGAGCGCAAAAGGCGTAAGGGGAATCAGGCTTACAAAAGGAGATGAGGTGGTCTCAGCCGAAGTCGCGGGCGAAAAGACGGCGATTTTGACCGTAACAGAGAAGGGACTGGGGAAGCGGTCAAAAATCGAGGAATATCCTGTTCAAAGCCGCGGTGGAAAGGGAGTTATCTCCGTTAAAATCATTGAAAGAGGCGGGAAGGCAGTGGGACTCATGCAGGTGAGGGACGAAGATGAGGTGGTCATGATAACCAGTTCAGGAAAGCTCATCAGAACGCTGGCCGGGAACATATCTCTTCACGGCAGGAATACCCAGGGCGTGAGACTAATGGATGTGGAAGCCGACGATAAGATAGTGAGCATCGGAAAGGTTGCAGAGAG
>CAZKLK010000133.1:0-4619 GCA_964553535.1 uncultured Nitrospiraceae bacterium | reverse complement strand
ACTGGATTCCGGCGTTCGCCGGAATGACGGTCCACACTAATCCCAGAAAAACCAGCATTTTTTAGAGGCTTCAGGCAGAAAGTATTCAAAGCTGTTCAGCTCCGCGGAAAATTGACATTTTTAAGCCCTCTCTGATTAAATTAGACATGTGGGATTATACAGAAAAAGTCAGGAAATTCTTTCTTGAGCCGAAAAATATCGGAGAGATCGAGAATCCCGACGGGGTGGGCGACGTCGGCAGCATCGTGTGCGGCGATGCGTTACGGCTTACCCTGAAAGTGGACAAGGAGACGGACAGAATAACAGACGCAAAATTTCAGACATTCGGTTGCGCAAGCGCGATCGCAAGTTCTTCCGCGCTTACCGAGATGATTAAGGGGAAAAGCGTTGATGAGGCGTTGCGGATATCAAACCAGGACATCGCGGAGTTTCTCGGCGGCCTTCCAAAGGAAAAAATGCACTGCTCCGTTATGGGGAGAGAAGCTCTTGAAGCTGCTGTTGCAAATTACCGTGGAATACCTGTTCAGGTCGAGGAAGAGGGCAAGGTTGTCTGCAAATGCTTTAATGTTACGGAGGAGAAGATAAGAAAAGTCGCGATAGAAAATCATCTCACAACTGTGGAAGAGGTGACGGATTATACAAAAGCAGGAGGCGGTTGCGGTGAATGCAAAGCTGATATCGAGCTGATACTCCGGAATATATGGTCTGTGAAGGCTCCGGAGAAGACGGAAAGACCCAAAAAACTGACCAATCTGCAGAGAATAGCGCTTATCCAGGAAATTATCGAACGTGAAATCAGGCCCGGCCTGCAGGCTGACGGTGGTGATGTAGATCTCATTGACATTGAAGCCAACAAAGTGACTATTGCCCTCCGGGGCATGTGTACGGGATGCGTCATGTCGGGTGTTACCGTCAACGGCATTCAGGAAAAACTGAGGGAATTGGTGAATGGCGAGATTACGGTTGAATCACAATGAATACTATCTACCTCGATAATAATGCATCAACCAGGGTTGCCCCGGAGGTGATTGAGAAAATGCTTCCCTATCTTACGGAATATTACGGCAATCCTTCCAGTATGCATACCTTTGGAGGACAGCTTCACAGGAAAATTGAAGAGGCGCGCGCGAAGGTCGCAGAGCTCATAGGAGCGGAGCCGGAAGAGATCATATTTACCGGCAGCGGCACTGAAAGCGACAATACGGCAATAATGAGTGCGGTGGAATCATTGCCTCAGAAAAGGCACGTCATTACGACCCGGGTCGAGCATCCCGCCGTCCTGAATTTCTGCAAGCATCTCGCGCGGAGGGGTTACAGAGTGACGTTTCTTCCTGTTAACAGCAAAGGGCAATTGAATATCGATGAGCTTTACAGGGCAATTGACGATGATACCGCTCTTGTATCCGTCATGTATGCGAATAATGAAGTAGGGAATATATTCCCTGTCGCTGAAATCGGTAGAATGCTTAAAGAACGGAGAATATTATTTCATACTGACGCAGTCCAGGTAGCGGGTAAAATACCTCTCGATATGAAAAGCCTGCCGGTTGATATGCTTTCCCTCTCCGGACACAAACTGCATGCGTCCAAGGGAGTAGGTGTTCTTTATGTCAGGAAGGGAACGAGGTTTTATCCGTATATCATCGGCGGTCATCAGGAGAAGGGGAGGAGGGGAGGCACCGAAAATGTCGCTTCGATTATCGGGCTCGGCAAGGCGTGTGAACTTGCCGCAAAAAACTTGGCTCATGAGACGGTATGCCTTTCGCATTTGCGCGACAAACTGGAGAAGGGGCTGATTCAGAAATGCCCTGACGTCATCATTAATGGAGACATGGAAAGCAGGCTTCCGAATACAACGAATATCAGTTTTGAATATGTGGAGGGGGAAGCTATTCTATTGAGAATGAATGAGTACGGCATCTGCGCATCGTCGGGATCGGCGTGCACATCGGGGTCGCTCGAACCCTCCCACGTTCTTAGGGCGATGGGTGTTCCATTCACCGCCATTCACGGATCAGTGCGGTTTTCCCTGAGCCGCTATACTACGGAAGCCGAGATTGACCGAGTTTTAGAAGTAATGCCCGGAATAATAATGAATCTGAGAAGGCTATCGCCATTTGGCAGGGAAAGACTGGGGCAGAGCGTTACCTGTCCGTGAGGCGTTTTGTCGTTTTGCTCGGAAATTGATCCGGATTGATTTGAACCGGCCTGAAGAGAAAAGAACCGAAATCCCAGCCGATCCGATTCCCGTGCAGGCAGCCGCAAGGATTCAGCTTCAGGGCTGTTGACTTTTCCCACTGCTGGAAGAGGTCGGCAATCCTGTCGAGCGATTCATGGTGTAGTTTTTCGATTTTATCACGGTCGGGCACGTATGTAACGAGATTTCTGTCTATGAAATCGTTGATCCGGGATGGATAACAGATAGTCAGATAAACCATGCCTTTCAATATTCTCTTGTTTGTCTTGAATGAAAAGATAAACCGATCGAGCGAATTCTGCAAAAAAATATCATTCCTCAACTGTATCTCCGGATCAATATAAACGGCGTCATGCCAGTATTTTTTGTCAATGATGGAGTCGGCCTTCATTTCAAGCAGCGTGTGGCGGAAACTCTTTTTGTTGGCCGTATAGATGTTGTGAGCCACGGTATCTGCTGCGAGGTGGCTCAGATACCCGTAAACAAACGCCCTCTGCTGATTCGTCTCCGCGGCGCTCAGAAGATTAAAGGCAAATCCCCAGCTGTGAGAATTCTTGTGATCGGGCAGATATTTCTTGCCTATGATAATGTCGGCCATGAGATTGCCGTAAATAAAATCCTTGCGGTGGCGTCTGATAATCCGGTAAATGCCCGAAGGGAGCAAGGCCCCTATGGAGAGCAGCTCGTTGCCGAGGAACGTGTGCGTCAGCGGGCCCCAGGCGAAGGCGGGATCCGGAGAGCAGAACACAACTAATATGAATATGATTGCACACATGATCATTGCCACTCCTTAAGAAATGCCGACAGGAGGCGGACTCCAACGCCTGATGCGCCCTTGGGTATGTAAGGCAAGTCCTTGTCGGCCCATGCGGTTCCAGCTATGTCGAGGTGGGCCCATGGGACCGTGCCGGCGAATTTGGAGAGAAAAGATGCGGATGATAAAAGCGCACCGCTCCTGCCGCCCGTATTTTTAAGATCCGCCACATCGCTTTTAAGATAATCCCCGCATTCTTCAAAAAGCGGCATCTCCCATACCCGCTCATAGGTATTATCGCCCGCTCTCTTCAGGGCGTCGAGCAGGTTTCTGTCATTGCCCATCATGGCAATTGCGCAGTTGCCGAATGTTATCGCACATGCGCCCGTGAGGGTCGCTATATCGACGATTGCCGACGGGGTATAATGTTTTATTGAGTAACCGATTGCATCCGCGATTGTCATGCGACCTTCTGCATCGGTGCTGATTATTTCTATGGATTTGCCGGTCATTGCCCTGACGACATCTCCGGGTCTGGCAGCGGAGCCGCCCGGAAGATTTTCAGTTGCAGGCAATATCCCTATAACATGAACCGGCAAACGAACCGCGGAGATAACTTTCAGCGCTCCGAGCACGGCTGCCCCGCCTGCCATATCATACTTCATCTTTTCCATTCCCTCAGCGGGCTTCAAAGATATGCCGCCGCTGTCGAAGGTAATTGATTTGCCGATAAGGACGACGGGTTTGTTTTTTGATCCCATGTATTCGAGGATAATAAATTTAGGCGGCTGATGTGAACCCTGTGCAACGGAAAGGTAAGCTCCCATGCCCAGGCTCTCGGCATCTTTACGCTCAAGAACTCTTACCGAAAGGTGTTTTCCCGTCAGAGATAGAGCCGCTACTGATAGAAGGTGCGGCGTCATATCGTTCGCGGGAGTGTTGATAAGGTTCCTTGAAAAGTTGACAGCCGCGGCGAGCGATTCAGTCCAATTAAGAATCTCCCGCATCTCCCGTGACGGTTCAGTCAGTATCGTTAATCTCTCGATTGAGGTGTCCTTTTTTTCAGATTGGTATTTTTCAAATCTGTAAACTCCAAGAAGGCAACCTTCGGCAAAATCAGCTGGAGACAATGCCTGAGATGACAGAATTCTGACAGAGAGCGCGATGTTTTTCATGCCTGCGTCTCGCAGGAAAACGGCTGATTTACCGCCTGCTTGCCGTATTTTTTCGGCTGATAATTCCTCGCGTTTACCGAGGCCGATAAAGAAAATTCTTTCAGGCTTTATTTCCGGAGGGGATGGAATAAGCAGGCATTCGTTCTTTTTCCCGCGGAATTCCGTGCCGAAAATCCGTCTGATGACGTGCGATAAAGAAGGATGCAGGCCGTCATAAAGCGCTGCGTCATTTTCAGTAAAAGGGAGGATTAACGCCTGGCAAGGGTAATCCGTTTCTTTATGTTCCTGAATAAAAATCTTCATAATTTTAGAAGATATGCTCAATTATAGCTGATTTGTAAAGAAAAGATGCAATGCACAGGCTTTGTTGAAAGACTCCCAACAGTGTTGAACGCGGCCAGGATTGTTTGAACGGTACAGGGAATAGAAGGATTTATAGTTGTTAGGAAAATTTTAAAAGTGAACTCTTTAAGAATTAAAAGTGAACGGTTAA
>CAZKLK010000132.1:0-4700 GCA_964553535.1 uncultured Nitrospiraceae bacterium | reverse complement strand
CAACGTCACTGGATTCCGGCGTTCGCCGGAATGACGGTCCACACTAATCCCAGAAGAACCACATCTTCTGAAGGAAGTGGAAGCGGATTCAGTATGGCGTCTACAGGTCATAATTTTATATAATCAGAACTGTGATGAATTTCATCGGTCTTGATGCCGGCTCGGTCAGCGTAAAGCTTGTTGTCCTCGATGAGCGGAAGAACAAGCTTTTCAGCCGCTATGAGCGGCACAAAGGCCACCCGGTATCCGCGGCGCTGAACATGATAAGGGAAATCCCGTCCCGCCTTGTAAATTCACCAAGGGATGCGTCGCTGTCCGTAACAGGCTCCGCAGGTAGACTGATCGCTTCCATCCTGAACATAAATACTGTGAATGAGATTGTTGCGCAGGCCTTCTCCACCCATATTCTATTCCCTGACATTAAAACGATCATCGAGATTGGGGGGGAAGATTCCAAGCTGATAGTACTCGGAGAGGATGGACGCGCCATCAAGGATTTTTCGATGAATTCGGTCTGCGCAGCCGGAACCGGGTCATTTCTCGATCAGCAGGCGGAACGTTTGCGGCTTACCATAGAGGAATTCAGCAGACTCGCCCTTGAGTCGGAAAAACCCCCCAGAATTGCGGGCCGTTGCAGCGTATTTGCGAAATCGGACATGATTCATCTTCAGCAGATCGCTACCCCTGTTGAAGATATTGTCGCGGGTCTCTGCTTTGCGGTTGCGCGGAATTTCAAGGGGGCAATCTCACGGGGAAGAAAGGTTATTCAGCCCGTATCATTCCAGGGGGGTGTCGCGGCCAATTACGGGATGGTAAGAGCCTTCAGGGAGATCTTCGGGATTGACGAACTGCTCGTGCCTGATGATTACGCCCTTATGGGCGCTATCGGCGCGGCATTAAAAAATCTGCATGAGGGCAACATGCAGATTTTTGACATATCCCTTCTGGAAAAGTTTTTGGCCGCATACCGCCCTCTTGAGGAGGGGTACCCTCCTTTAAAGTATAATGGCGAAACTGCGGCCGGTGAAATGAAAAGAGATGATCCCCGATACCTTATCCTGCCTGTTTCATCTTCCGGCAAGACAAAGGCGTATCTGGGCATTGACATTGGATCAATCAGCACCAACCTTGCCGTCATCAACGAAGAAGGAAGACTTTTGGCAAAGCGATATCTTATGACAGCAGGCAGGCCGATTGAGGCAGTACGGCAGGGACTTGCAGAGATAGGAGCTGAAGTCGGGGACCGTGTTGAAATCATGGGCGTCGGCACCACAGGCTCTGGGAGGTATATGATTGCCGATTATGTCGGGGCGGATATCGTGAAAAACGAAATTACTGCACAGGCCACGGCAGCCGCCTTTATTGATAAAAACGTTGACACGATTTTTGAAATCGGGGGACAGGACTCGAAATACATTTCCCTGAAAAACGGGGCAACTATTGATTTCGAAATGAACAAGGCATGTGCGGCGGGAACGGGCTCCTTCCTCGAGGAGCAGTCTGAGAAACTGAACATATCAATCAAAGACGAGTTTGAACAGTTCGCGCTCTCCGCGCTGAATCCATGCAGGCTTGGCGAAAGATGCACAGTGTTCATGGAAAACTCCCTGCTGTCGAATCTGCAGAAGGGCGCCGACAAAAAAGACCTGCTTGCCGGCCTCGCGTACTCCATTGTCCAGAATTATATTAACAGGGTGGTTGCCGGCAAACACATCGGGGAAAACATTTTCTTTCAGGGCGGGGTCGCCTTTAACAAGTCAGTTGTATCGGCATTCGAGAACTACCTGAAGAAAAAGATAACCGTGCCCCCGCACCATGATGTGACCGGCGCGATCGGGATGGCTCTGATCGCAATGGAGCATATGAAGAGAAATTTTTCGGAAAGATTCCCGACAAGCGGGAATGACAAAAAAATATCGTCCACATTCAAGGGATTTGAACTGTCACGGCGTTCCTATGAAATATCATCATTCGAATGCAAGGGATGTCCTAATGTTTGTGAGATTAACCGTGTCAAGATCGCGGGGGAAGAGGGCTTTCTTTTCTTCGGCGGCCGGTGCGAAAAATACGATGTGCGGAAGAAAAAACGCGCCGAGCTTCCGGATTTTTTTACATTCAGAGAGGAGATGTTGTGGAAGGAACATGAACGCCGGAAAGAACTTATGCAGGCGAAAGGCTCTATCGGAAGACCAAAGATCGGCATCCCTTACATCTTCTTTTTCCAGGACTATCTCCCGTTCTGGACTACGGTGCTCTGGGAACTCGGTTTTGATGTCGAAGTCTCACCGAAAACGGACAGACAGATTGTCAACTACGGCCTCGAGCGGGTTCTGGCGGAGGCCTGCTTCCCCGTTAAGGTGGCTCACGGGCATATCGCGCATTTGACAGCCCAAAACGTGGACGCTATTTTTCTTCCAAGCTTTGTTAATATGAATACGCCGCGGGATAATTATGAACGGGGCATGGCATGCCCGCATACACAGACAATCCCGTATATATCGAACATAGCGTTCAATGGCATCACCCTCATTACTCCCATAATAAATTTAAGGCGCGGGAATAAATTCCTTCAGAATGAACTGAAAAGGGTCTTCAAACCTTTTGGGGTAAAGAAATCACAGATTGAAAAGGCGCTCGCCGCGGCGGAACAAACACAGACCGCCTTCGTCAAGGAGATCAAGGATAAAGGCGCGGAATTTCTGGCCGGCCACAACAGCGCCGCAGTGGTAATAATCGGAAGAGCGTACAACGCGCTTGACGGAGGAGTAAATCTTCAAATACCCAAGAAACTGGCGGAACTCGGCATCCCGTCCATACCCTTTGATTTTCTTCCATATGAACATCAGCCGATACACCATGACTGGCCTAACATGTACTGGAGGTGCGGCCAGAAAATAATAAAATCCGCGCGTTGCATCAAAGGATTCCCCAATCTATACCCAATCTATATCGGGAATTTTCTGTGCGGACTTGATTCATTTATCCTCAAATACTTTAAAGAGGAAATGGGCGCAAAACCTTTTCTTCATATCGAAATTGATGAACACAGCGCCGACGCAGGAGCCATGACGAGATGCGAGGCGTTCATGGACAGCATTCAAAACAGACTATCACATGACATGCGCCCGGCGGATGGCCGTCAGGCGTTCGCGCCGGCGCGGCCGTCGTCCGTCATTCCGGGCCGTTCGGAAAGAACTATCTTCCTGCCCAGGATGTCGGACCATGTCTATGGAATTGCCGCCGCTTTCGAATACTGTGGTGTCAATGCAGAGGTTCTACCCGAGTCCGACAAGACAGCCATCGACCTCGGCAAGAAATTTGTGTCCGGGAAAGAATGCTACCCATGTCTGGTAACTACCGGAGATATGGTGAAAAAAGCTGCGCAGCCTGATTTCGATCCGGATAAAAGCGCCTTTTTCATGCCGTCTGGCACGGGGCCGTGCAGATTCGGACAGTACAATGTCTTCCACAGAATGATTCTGAAAAAACTGGGATTTGAAAACGTGCCGATTTTTTCGCCTAACCAGGACACGTCGTTTTATTCGGACCTCGGAATGGTGGGCAAGGATTTCACCTTACAGTCCTGGAAGGGCATTATTGCTTACGAACTGCTGACGAAATCACTTCACGAGACGCGACCATATGAGCATTCAGCAGGCTCTTCGGATTATCTTTATGAAATGTACGCCGCGAAACTTTATCATGTGCTCAGAAGAAAGGACGGCAACAATATTGAAGGAGTTCTGAATAATCTGAGGAAAGACTTCGAGCATATTCCGAAAGAGACGGGGGGAAAGCCCCTCATCGGCATTATCGGGGAAATTTTCGTCAGATCCCACAGATTTTCGAACGAAAATCTTGTCAGGAAAATCGAGGCATTGGGCGGCGAAGTATGGCTGGCCCCTGTGGAAGAATGGGTTTATTATGTAAATCTGGTCGGACTGAGGAAAGCGCTGCTGAAAAAAGACAAGTCCGCTGTCATTAATTTTCTTCTGAAAAAGTTCATTCAGAAGAGAATTGAGCACAAGTATGCCCGCTTCTTCAAAGGTTTCCTGAAAACGCTGCATGAGCCGGGAACAAAGGAAATCCTTCGGAAGGCCTCGCCTTATGTTCACAGTTCATTTGAGGGTGAGACTGTTCTGAGTGTGGGGAAATGCATTGATCTTATCGAAAAGGGCGCGTCGGGAATTGTCAACGCGATGCCCTTTGGTTGCATGCCGGGCACCATAGTGTCGGCAATGCTGAGGGCAGTGGCAAGAGACTACGGCATCCCCTGCATCAGCATTCCCTATGACGGCACCGAATCACCGACAATCGATATACAGCTTGAAGCATTCATGGATCAGGCCAGAGAGTTTAAGAGACGGTAGACAGGAGAGGGCAAGCCGCATGAAAATAGAAAAAAGTTTTTTTATCCGGTATACTGTCTACTGTTTGCTGTCTATTTTTAAACGAGGGAGGTGAATGAGTGGGTAACGTCAAGAAGTGGCGCAAAAAGAAAATGAGCAAGCACAAACATGATAAGCTCAGAAAGAAGACGAAATTTCAGCGGAGGAAAAGTAAATAGACTGTCAGCGTCTATATATACATAAAGATCGCCGCATAAAACGGATTCACCCCCTCAAGAGGGTGAATCCGTTTCAGCTTATTGCATATCTGATCAAAATTGCCGCGCTTTTTTTGTGTTAGGAAAAATTTAA
>CAZKLK010000131.1:0-4727 GCA_964553535.1 uncultured Nitrospiraceae bacterium | reverse complement strand
ATCAGGAGGGGACTACTGCGATGACATTTGTCTCAATAATAACTGCCTTTATCAGGCGGTCTTTTTCATTCTTTCAGCTCCTCTTTGACTTTCAGAAAAAGGTCCTTATATCTGTTAAAAAACTCTTTGGTTACCGATTCTATATTAAAGGCATGTT
Source organism: uncultured Nitrospiraceae bacterium (assembly GCA_964553535.1). Lineage (GTDB taxonomy): Bacteria > Nitrospirota > Thermodesulfovibrionia > Thermodesulfovibrionales > SM23-35 > JALHSV01. The sequence continues at coordinate 4,570 of CAZKLK010000131.1, read as the reverse complement.
CAATTTCTGCCAGGGTTGGATTGTTCCTGTCATCTTCAAGAATGGGGACAAGTTGCTGTTGGGCCGTATGGTTCGGTTCATTTTTTCCGACCAGAAAAGAATATCTTCTCGCGGGGGTTAAATCTTCCTTAACCTTGACCTTGCCGCTTTCGGTCTGAACAGTCTTGTACTCCATGCGTACAAAAGAAAAGCGCCAGTCTTCCATGCCGTTGGAATAAAAGGCAACTAACGCTGCATCCTTGTTGTCCCTCTGTTTCAGATGGTGGGCTACGAAATTTCTTTGCGTGGTTCTTGCTCTTTCAACTGACGTACCCTTCTTGAGGTTAACAGTCAGAACATCTAATTTTAACCCCTCAGGGTCCGTATATGTTCCGATTCGCTTATATTGTCTGATGCAATCCGAAAAAGCGTTCTTAATGTAAGCGCCGCGGATTTCCAATGACTTTGATTCATCAATTTCATTCAGCAGGTTCTTTGCAAAATAACGGAACCGCCATTCATCAAATGGTTTGTTGAAGGTTTTTTTTATTATCCCTGCGGCTTCCTGTTTGTTCATACTACGGATACTGCGCTCTATGGCGCATGCACATAGTCACCGATCCATTTGACGGACTTAAACTTGTCTTTTACCGAGTTGAAAAACTTCTTGTCGCCTGTATACAGAAAAATGCGTTTTCCTTCGGCAAGGGACAAATATACTGCATCGTAAAAAGAAATGTTATTATTTCTCGCAAGCTTGTATGAGTCTGCGACAAGTTCAACGGATGCCGTCACAGTCAATGGTATGGCAAGCATGTCCCCAATGACCTGTTTCCCGTCTTCTTCAGTGATCCTCTTTCTAAGAACGGCGATGTGCACTGCATTGGCAAGCTCAAAATAAAACAGCCACGGTACTATAAAACCGATCCTGCCGGCCTCATAATCGTGAAGCATGGCGACGGCCTGTTCGGTTTCGTCTTCATCTTTAAATTGCCATTTAAGCGCAACGCTTGCATCGACGACGATATCATGCGCCATAGCGGCTGTCTCTCTCCCGGCGTCCTTCTCTTATCCAGTCGGCAACATCTCCGGAGACCACCTTCATTTTATTTCTCCTGTCGATGATCCTGCCGACAATCTTTTTCTTTTTTCTTGCCTGCCGAATCGCGCCGGTAACGTCCTTTTCGGTCACTCCAGTTTCAGTTGTCCTTTTTCTCACTTCCTCAAGGGTTGCTTCCGCAGGCATTATCCGGACCGGCAAAAGGATAATTTTTCTATCCTGAACCACGACGTCAAAATATTCCGTTCCGGGAAACTCCTTAACAATATCTTTCGGCAGAGTGAGTTGATTTTTTGAAGTCTTTTTTGCAAGCATATTCCTTACCTCCTTACTGTAAGGATAACTTATTTCACATTTTCATTACAAGTCCTGCATGAAGACCTCTTCGGCGGTCTGCCGCAAGAAATTCTGAAAGGATTACCTCCCGTTTATCATGGCCGCTCTGCTGCTCCATTTGTCCTGCAATTAAAATAGTCGGCGGGAGATTCTTTTTTAGGATGGCGAGCACTTTGAGAGGAGCAATTTCCTTTTCGAGTTCGTTTTTAAGGCGCTTGCTGGTATTTTTCGGGATTATTCCATTTTCAAAGGCTCTTAAAACTGCCCTCAGAAAACCTGCTTATATAGACCTTTGCGTGGATTTTCGAGCTTGGGTAGGCTTTTATTTCGAGTTTGCCTGATTGCAGGAATTCGATGAATTTCCTGACACCGACCTCAATATAATATGTGTCTTCGGAATGCTCCATTTCAGAGGCGATATCATCGGAGAATACTTCCTTTGTCCGTTTGTGTGATTCAAAATCAAGTTTCCCGCTGGATTTTGAGGATTCGATGATTTCAAATGCAGTTTTATCGATATTGATACCGACAAGGATTCTGATCTTATCTATTGTTTCAAAGGATTTGTAGAGGTGGAAAAACCCGCTTGTTCTGAAATATCCGACAAGAACATCAAAGAATTGCACATCCTTCAGGGTTTTCCTGAATCTGTCAAGGATGGTAGCGTCCGGTTCGTTCGTGAAGAAGGTTAAATCGTCATGCAAATGCCTTATCCTCCTTCATATGCAGGGCAGACAAAAATTTATCCCCAAATTTAGCGATAACTATCTCGAACGATTGATAACCGCGTCATTGCGAGCACCTGCAAGGTGCGTGGCAATCTCCTTTCATACGACGGGATTGCTTCGCTGCACTCGCAATGACAATTCTTATCGCTAAATTTGCGTTTATCAGAAATGCACGCGATATCGTAAAGTTACAAACTCTACCCGTCAGCGATCAGGTTTTTTTGACGCCTTCGCGGGCTATGGCTATTTTGCCGGTCCTCACAAACTCCTTAATTCCCACAGGCTTGAGGAGCTCAATAATCGCTTCTATCTTCTTTTCGTCGCCGGTTATCTCGATCGTATAGGTGCTTTTGCTCGAGTCGACGATTCTCCCCCTGAAGATCTCGGCGAGTCTCAGCACCTCTGCCTTGTCTTCCTGTCTCGGAGCAACTTTGATGAGAACCATCTCCCGTTCGACATGGTCAAGCTCCGTCATATCGACAACCTTTATCACATCGATGAGCTTGTTCAACTGTTTGTTGATCTGTTCAATAACCTGATCGTCACCGCTGGTGACAATGGTCATGGTCGATATCTGCGGATCAATAGTCTCACCGACAGAGAGGCTCTCGATGTTGTATCCCCTCCCGCTGAAAAGACCGGAAATTCTTGAAAGCACCCCGAATTTGTTTTCAACAAGCAATGAAATGGTATGTCGCATTTATTTCACCGCCCTTAGTTTCTTCTCTTCTTTATCCTTCTTTTCCTCGAAAAGCATTTGGTCGATCGGCGCGCCGGCAGGCACCATGGGGAAGACTTTCTCTTTCCAGTGCACGACAAAATCCATAAAGACCGTCTTCTTAATCTTGAATGCCTCTTTAAGAACAGGCTCAACCTCGCTTGGTTTTGTCGCTCTTAGACCGACTGCGCCATAGGCTTCTGCCAGTTTCACAAAATCCGGGACTACCTCAAGATGGGTGTGCGAATAACGCTCGCCAAAGAACAGTTCCTGCCACTGTCTTACCATGCCGAGATAACGGTTGTTAAGAATGGCGACCTTCACCGGCAGTTTGTTGATAACGGCAGTCGCAAGTTCCTGGATATTCATCTGTATGCTTCCGTCTCCGGCAATGTCTATCACCAGCTTGTTCGGGTGAGCGATCTGCGCCCCGATCGCAGCGGGGAATCCGTATCCCATTGTGCCAAGACCTCCGGATGTCAGCCACATCCTCGGTTTGTCAAACTTATAGAACTGCGCTGCCCACATCTGGTTCTGGCCGACTTCGGTAGAGATGATGGCGTCTCCTTTCGTCAGTTCGAATATTTTTTCAACAACAAACTGGGGTTTTATCACTTCGTCGCTGTATGTGTATGTCATGGGCCGTTCCTGGCGCCAGACATCTATCTGTCTGAGCCATCCCTTACGGACTTCGTCCCATTGTTCCTTCATGTCCTCTTTCAACATTTTATTCAATACGGCAAGGACTCGCCTGACATCCCCTACAACAGGTATATCCACCCGCACATTTTTCCGTATCGAGGTCGGATCGATATCAATATGAATAATCTTTGCATGGGGAGCAAACGCATCAAGCTTTCCCGTGACCCTGTCATCAAACCGCATCCCGATCGCGATCAAAAGATCAGACTCCTGAATCGACTTGTTCGCATAATACGTGCCGTGCATCCCGGGCATACCGAGAGAGAGCCGGTGTGTTCCGGGGAATCCGCCGAGACCCATGAGGGTCATTGTCACAGGGATACTCGTAATTTCGGCAAGTTCCTTCAATTCCTTATGCGCTCCCGAAAGGATCACCCCGCCTCCGGCAATGATGACGGCTTTCTTCGACTTGGCGATCAACTGTACAGCCTGGCCTATCATCCACTTATTGCCTTCGTACGTCGGATTGTAGCTCCTGATCTTTATTTCGGGCCACGCGAAATCAGCCTTTGAAGCTGTCACATCCTTGGGGAGATCAATAAGGACAGGTCCGGGACGTCCTGTCGTTGCGATGTGAAATGCCTCTCTGACAATCAGTGCGAGGTCTTTGACATCCTTGGCAAGGTAATTGTATTTTGTGCATGGCCGGGAAATGCCGACAATGTCAGCTTCCTGAAACGCATCATTTCCGATAAGCATAGTCGGCACCTGGCCGGAGAAGACCACAAGCGGTATAGAATCCATCGAAGCAGTTGCAATCCCTGTAACCGTATTGGTAGCGCCCGGCCCTGAAGTAACCAGCGCTACTCCGGGTTTCCCGGTAGACCGTGCATACCCATCGGCGGCATGAACAGCTCCCTGCTCGTGACGTGTTAAAAATAGCTGAATGTCCTTATCATCATAAAGAAGATCAAAGATATTCAGTATTACTCCACCCGGGTATCCGAAGATATGCTTTACTCCCTCTCTCTTAAGGGTCTCAATTAATATTCCGGCGCCTGTCATTTTCATAAGTGCATATACTCCTTGGGAAAAAATCGATTCATT
>CAZKLK010000130.1:0-4787 GCA_964553535.1 uncultured Nitrospiraceae bacterium | reverse complement strand
ACGGGATTGCTTCGCTGCACTCGCAATGACAATTCTTATCGCTGGATTTGGGTGTAACTTTTCAGTAGCGGGCTGCAATTTCCATAAAAATGCCGCTGCGAACGAAGTGAAGCAATTTTAATCCTTTGATAGATATGGAGATTGCCGCGTTGTCCGCCTGAGGCGGACTCCCCGGAATGACACGGGGACTAAGGGCCCGGAGAGCCGGAAAGGAAGGCGTGCACTTCATCGAATCCGATTTCTCCCTGACGGCCGTCCGAAAGGCGCTTCCATTTTATTTTCCCGGAAAGGATTTCATCATCCCCGATGATCAGCGCGTATTCGGCCGATATCCTGTCCGCCTTTCGCAACTGGCTTTTGAGTGAGCTGCCGGCGTATCCAAGCTCGGCCCACAGTCCTTTTGTCCTGAGCCTGTCGGCGATGACTAATCCATGCCTTGCGGCGGTTTCCCCGATCCCCGCGATGAACGCCTTCGGCGCGGGGACCTCCACGCCGGCGGAAAGCCTGAGAAGGGCCGTGATGCGCTCCATGCCCACCGCAAAGCCGATCGCCGGGGTGGGCGGGCCGCCGAAGTCTTCCACGAGACGGTCATACCGTCCTCCCGCGGCGACCGCATTCTGCGCGCCAAGGCGCCTGCACTTAACCTCAAAGGTTGTCCTCGTATAATAATCGAGCCCCCTGACCATTTCCGGGTTCACCGTGCAGCGGACAGCGAGCAGTTCCGCATATGAGCGGAGCGCGTCGAAATGCTCCCTGCACCCCGCGCACAGAAAGTCCGTCACACGCGGCGCGCCCTCCCTCAGTTTTATGCACGCGTCAACCTTGCAGTCGAGTATCCGCAAAGGATTATGGTCATGCCTCCTTTTGCAGTCAGGGCAGAGCCCGCCGAGCCTGACCGAGAAAAAATCGAGCAGAGCGTCCCTGTAACCGGGCCTGCATTCCCCGCAGCCTATCGAATTGATCTCGAAGTCAAGATCTTTCAGGCCGAGGCGCTCAAAGAACAATTTCAGCATCGAAAGGATCTCCGCGTCGATTTTCGGTTCTGCAATGCCGAACGCCTCCGCCCCGATCTGGTAGAACTGCCTGAAGCGTCCCGACTGGGGCCTTTCATATCTGAACATGGGTCCGGAATAAAAAAACTTCCGGGGAGCCGGCAAATTGTAGAGATTGTGCTCCACGTAAGCGCGGACGACGGGCGCCGTCCCTTCCGGCCGGAGCGTGATGCTTCTGCCGGCGCGGTCGCTGAAGGTGTACATTTCTTTCTCAACGATGTCGGTCGTTTCCCCGATGCTCCTGATGAACACATCGGTCGATTCGATAACCGGCGCCCGCAGCTCCTGAAAGCCGTAAGCGGAAAAGACTTCCCCCGCGGCGGACTCGGCTTTCCGCCACAGGTACACGTCGGGAGGGAAAATATCATGTATGCCCTTCAGGGCGGCGTATTTCATCCTTCCTTCTTCGGGGCCTCCTCCTGCTCTTCGCCCCGCTCCTTGTCGAACTCGAGCATCCGCAGATGGCTTTCAACGAGGCGCTTCACCTCTTCCTTGAAATGGCGCCTGATCCCCTTAAGATCAATGATGTCTTCATGTATCTTAATGACCTTTTCCTGCGCCTCCTTCAGAATTGCTTCCGCCCTGATTTCGGCCTCCTTCAATACCAGTTCCGCCTCCTTGCGGGCATTCAATTTGAAGTCCTCCCCCAACTGCTGGGCCGTCAGAAGGGTATCGCGGAGGGCGGTTTCCATATCCCGGTATCCTTTAATCTGGCTGTCCATCCTCTGGATGTTTTCCCTGAGATTCGCGTTTTCCCTGAGAAGGTCCTCCATGTCCTCCCTGATGACTTCGAGAAACGCGTAGACTTCCTCAACGTCGAATCCCCGCAGCTTCATCGGGAATTGTTTCTGCTGGATGTCGAGCGGCGTTATCCTCATAATACCGCGCCTCCTTTCAATTTATAGGCAAACTCCATCAAGGACTGAATGACGAAATACTTAATAAACATGATCGCGAGCACGACGATCATCGGCGACAAATCAATGAAACCCGTCCTGAACCCGACGAGCCTTCTTACCCTCCGCAGAACGGGATCGGTGACGGCATGCAGGAACCTGACAATCGGGTTGTACGGATCGGGATTGACCCAGCTGATGAGCGCGGCTATGATGATGATCCACATATATACGGTAAGCAGAATATCCCCAACCTTCCCGGCGGCAAGAATGAGATTCGCGACAAGAAACATTATTCTTTCCTCCCCAGTTCTCCGGATCTTGCCGCAGCCGCTTCGATTGCGGCCCGCACAAGACTCCCGATTCCTCTCTCTTCGAAAACCCGAAGCCCCGCGGCCGTGGTGCCGCCGGGGGACGTGACCATTTCCCTTAATTTGTCGGGCGGCATGCCGGTCTCAAGGAGCTTCGCAGTGCCGATAAACGTTTGAATCGCCAGTTCGGAGGCGTTGCCGGCGGTCAGCCCGAGGGCGATTCCCGCCTCGGCCATCTTTTCCGCGAACAGCGCGAAGAAAGCGGGCCCGCTCCCGGAAAGGGCGGTCACCGCGTCCATGTATTTCTCCGGCAGCACGATTACTTTCCCGACCGACATGAATATCTCCCTGACCAGTCCCATCTCCCTGTCGTGAATGCATTCGCACATCGAAAGTACGGACATCCCCTCCTGGACGAGGGCGGGCGTATTCGGCATGACCCGCACGATTTTACCGGCCTTGAGTCTTGCCGAAAGGTAGGATATCGTAATGCCGGCGGCCACCGAAACGATCAGGCCGGCCGGTGACACCGCGTCCGCGATTTCGGCGGTCACCTCATCCATGTCCTGCGGTTTCACGGCGAGGACTATGATTTCGGACTTCCGGCAGACATCCCTGTTATGGGGCGTGGTCTGCACGCCGTATGTCTTTTCAAGGTATGCGCGCCTGTCGTCCCGCGGCTCGGAGACGATAATGTCCTTCCTGCCGTCATGCAGTATTCCCTTTATGAGGGCCTCCGCCATATTGCCGCCGCCGATAAACCCGATCATGTGCGCTCCTTACGGAATAATATTTGACTTTCAGCGCCTTCTGCGCGCCGGATAAATGCGCATAACTGACAGAGTTCTTCTCATGTTCCGTCATTCCCGCCTGAGGACCGCGGGGATGACGGCATAGGTTACTGCTGGATTCCCGCCAACGACACACGGGAATGACGCCCTCTCCTTAATCCTCTCCCCCCGGGAAAGAGAAGATTTATTTATTTTGATGCAATATAATACACCAAACGCACCATATCTTATCGGATTCTTTCCCCGAATATTCCGGTTCCGACCCTTACCATCGTCGCGCCCTCAAGGATTGCCGTCTCGAAGTCGTGAGTCATCCCCATGGAGAGTTCCGGAAGGCGGAATCCCGTTGCCTCCGCGCCGTCCCTCAACTCCCTCAGCTTTCTGAAGAAAGGCCTTGCGAGTTCGGGATCGCCGAAAAACGGCGGCATGGTCATCAGTCCTTCAAGCCGGATGTGCTTCATTCCCGAGCAGTCCTTCAGCAACTTCCGGAATCCCTCTTCAGGAACGCCGTGTTTTGATTCTTCTTCCGATAGTTTGACTTGTATCAGAATTCTCTGGACCTTCCCAAGCTTTCCGGCGTGACGGTTGATCTCCGCCGCAAGCCCTGCCGAATCGACCGAATGGATCAGATCGAATAGCTGCAAGGCCGCTTTGGCCTTGTTTTTCTGAAGATGCCCGATCATATGCCACTCCAGACGGCAATCCGGCATGTCCGAACGCAGGCGCGCAATTTTTTCAGCCGCTTCCTGAACCCTGTTTTCCCCGAAGATCCTCAGCCCCAGTTCAACAGTTTCCTCAATCATCGGGGCGGAAACCGTTTTTGTCGCGGCGATGAGCTTCACATCAAAAGGGTTTCTCCCGGACCTTATGGCGGCGGAGGATATCTTGCGGTAAATATTTTTGATGTTCTCAAGAAGAATTGCGTTAGCGATCACAGCCCTTTCCTGATCTCATCAAGAAGAATCACCCTGATTTCTTCAATCTTCGCGAGAGATTCGTCATTGGTTATAAAGGCCGCGCCGCCCTGGGACATGACCGTGGCTATCTGGACGGCATCCGGCGTGGTAATTCCGTATTTCGCGCGGAAATAAGATGCTTTTTCGGAAATGTTCGCGTCAAGGTTGACAATCCTGAGGTTCGGGAATGTGAGCAAAAGTTCCCTGTAATCCTGCGCCGCCGCGTCATTGCCTTCCCGCATTGGTTTAAAAAGGAGCTCAATCAATGTAATGACCGATGTGACTGCCGCGTATTTCCGGGCCTCAATTGATTTAAAGATATATTCTGTTATCCCGGCGTAAGCGGGATGATCCTCAAGATGGTAAATAAATACCATGGTGTCAACGCCGACGATTTTTCCCGTTACGCCTTTTAAATCCACGATTGCCGCTCTCCCTTCACGTATTTCCTGGGATCGACGCCCTTCCAGATGTTCTTATGAAGCCCCTTGAGCCGTTTAGTATAACTTTTCGGTTTTATCTTGAGAATCACTTTATCATCCTCGGCATGAATGATCAGTTCATCCCCTTCGGATATCCCGACGGTCTCGCGTATTTTTTTGGGGATCACTATCTGACTTTTTTTGCTTACCCTTGTAGTAATAAACATAGCAGCCTCCTATATTAGAATGCGCAGTAGGAATTATATTGGCAAGGTAGGAAAATGTCAAATCAGGCTTGCTTTACTGCCATCAACGAATTAAAAGTGAACACCTGAAAACCGTTCATACAGGTCTTTATA
>CAZKLK010000129.1:0-4959 GCA_964553535.1 uncultured Nitrospiraceae bacterium | reverse complement strand
TAAATTTAATAAAAACAGTTCACTTTTAATTCGTTGATGGCAAATTTTTTATATATTATTTACAAAAATGCCAATTTATGCTATTTTCTCTGATGATATCTGTCATGCATGAAAATCCGACACGGAAGAAGATCATCTATCTCCTCAAAAAGAACGGTCCGCTTTCCATTGAAAGTCTCAGCAGCGAATTGCTTATCACCTCGATGGGCATACGCCAGCACCTTTTATCTCTGGAGAGAAAGGGATATATCACCTATGTTGCAAAGAGAAAGGGCATCGGACGGCCCGCTTTTCTTTATCAGCTCACGGAAAAGGCGCAAAACCTTTTCCCCACGGCCTATGATATATTCCTTGTTGAAACATTCAAAGATATAGAGGGAAACGAGGGCAGCGGAAAAATCGAAGAATTATTCAAGTGGCATAAGAACAGATTTCTGAACCTTTTCAAAGAAGCCCTCTCGACAAAGAAGACCCTGCGGGACAGGCTTTCAGGCATATCAGACATTCTGAATGCCAGGGGCTATCTGGCAGAAATTGCCGATTCCGATGACCACTTTTCCCTGGTAATATTTAACTGCCCGATTTACCGATTATCCCGCGAGTTCAGGGAAGCCTGCCGGTTTGATCTGCAGATGTTTCAGGAACTGATAGGGCAAGAAGTATCAAGGGAAAAGTGCATGAACGATGGCGATATTTCCTGCAGCTATAGAATCCCGAAAAATATTTCCGGTTAGAAACGTCTGCCCCGCAAAAAATCCGCTGAAGATTCTCCTTGCCATGAAGCACCGATTTATTTTATTGTAGTCATAAGGATTCTGTTAACAACCTTTAAGGAGGTTTATTATTCAGTTGCCTGCCCTGTTTGTGATAGGGAGAACATGTTGATCCGGCAAATTGGATCTTTTGGGAGCCTGCGTAAAGAGTCGGAGTGCATGCCCTGTGAAACATGTCCAGGGAAGCCTAATGTCTCTTTCAGGGCACCCACCTATTCTTTAGGCGGATCTAATTTCTTTCTACACGGCAGGGTGGGTTTGTTTTTACAGGCAGGTTTATGATCTATGTCCCTTTTTGGAGAATTCCATATAAATGGTTTTTCATACAGAATAAATGGAAAATATTTTGTTTTAATAAGCCTTTTCTCACCTCCAAAATCTTCTGAAACATCATAACCCGGCCTAAGTAGTAATCCGTAAAAAGACAGATGGAGCCTTGTGCTTCAATCATCTATCCCTCAACTGTCAGGGAAGATTGGGGAAGGGGGTTTAATATAAATGGATCAGATACTGTATGTGCTGCTTGCTGTAATTGCGGGTATTATCGCAGGTTTTGCCGTTACGCTCATCTCTCAGAGCAAGCTCAAAAATCAAAAGATAGCCCTGGAGAATGAAAGAGCGAGACTGCTTGAAGACGCCCAGAAAGAAGCTGAAAGCATCAGAAAGGAAGCGCATGTCGAAGCGAAGGATATAGTTTACCAGGCCAAGGCTGAAGCCGAAAAAGAACTGCGGGAACGACGTTCGGAACTCAATCATCTTGACAAGAGACTGCGGCAGAAAGAAGAAACAATCGAAAGAAAGTTTGAGCAAATCGATAAGAGAGAGCAGGAACTGAGCAAAAGGGAAAAGGAATACTCTGCAAAAGAGCGCGTTTTGCAGGAAAAGGATAATACTATCAACTTATTAGTGAATGAACAGAAGGCTGCCCTGGAAAGAATATCGGGGTTGAGCGCAGAGGCCGCGCGGCAGGAACTGTTGCAGTCGGTGGAAGAGGAATCGAGGTTCGAAGCCGCAAGGCTCACTAAGAGAATTGAAGATGAAGCGAGGGAAAATTCCGAGAAAAAGTCCAAGGAAATAATCGGTTTCGCCATCCAGAGGTATGCGAGTGACTATGTGGCTGATTCCACAGTGTCGTCCGTCACCCTTCCGAGTGACGAAATGAAGGGACGAATAATCGGGAGAGAAGGCCGGAATATCAGAGCCCTTGAGGCCGCAACAGGCGTCGACCTCATAGTGGATGATACGCCCGAGGCTGTGACGCTTTCTGCATTCGACCCTGTCAGGCGGGAAATAGCCCGCTTGTCACTCGACCGCCTGATAACAGACGGTAGAATTCACCCGACCCGCATAGAGGAGATCGTCGAAAAGGTGAAAAAAGAGATAGAAGCCCATATCAGGGAAGAAGGGGAAAAGGCCCTGTTCGATTTAGGTCTCTCCGGCATTCATCCGGAACTCATCCGGCTGATAGGCAGACTTAAATACAGAACATCATATGGCCAGAACGTGCTCCAGCATTCGAGGGAAGTGGCGTACCTCGCAGGCATGATGGCGGGGGAACTGCGGATTGACTCCAAACTCGCCAAGAGGGCTGGAATCCTCCACGATATCGGCAAGGCGATAGATCATGAAATAGAAGGGTCCCACCAGGAAATCGGGGCGAATATCGCCAAAAAATACGGGGAAAATCAAAAGGTGGTAAACGCCATTCTCGTTCATCATGGAGAGGGGGACCCCTTGACCGTAGAAGCAGCGCTTATTGCCGCATCTGACGCGCTGTCGGCAGCCCGTCCGGGAGTCAGGAAAGAAAGCATAGAAAATTATCTGAAACGCCTCGAGAAACTTGAACAAATGGCTCTTTCATACAAGGGCGTCGAAAAATGCTACGCAATTCAGGCCGGGAGGGAAATACGGGTCATCGTAAAACCTGAAGACGTAAGCGATGAAATTTCCGCTATGATTTCAAGAGAGATGGCTAAGAAAATTGAAGAGGAGATGACGTATCCGGGACAAATAAAAGTCACCGTCATAAGGGAGTCCAGATACGTTGAGTATGCGAAATAAGGTGGAACTCATTGACATGACTTGTCATTTACAAACGGCAGTATTCCTGAATGACTGTATTATGCCTCTCAATATATGAAATTTTTATTTATCGGCGACATTGTCGGGAAAACAGGGAGAAATGCGACAAAAACCCTTCTTCCGTCCATTGTAAATAAGTATAAGATTGACTTTGTCATAGCAAACGGCGAGAATGCGGCAGGCGGTTTCGGAATAACAGAGAAGACCGTCTCCGAGATATTCAGTTACGGGGTTCATGTCATCACAACCGGCAACCACGTTTGGGACAAAAAGGAATTCATCCCGCAAATTTCAAAAGAAGACCGCGTACTAAGGCCGCTGAATTATCCCCCCGGCGTCCCCGGATTCGGGAGCCTCTTATGTACTGTTCGCGGCAACACGCAAGTCGCGGTCGTCAATCTGTCAGGACGGGTATTCATGTCGAATATGGACTGCCCTTTCAGAGTCGGCAAGGAATCCATAGAAAAACTGCTATCTGAAACTAAGATAATCATTATTGATTTTCACGCAGAGGCAACCTCCGAAAAAATTGCCTTTGGCCATTACATGGACGGCAAGGCGAGCGCCGTCATAGGCACCCATACACATGTTCAGACCGCGGATGAAAAAATTTTGCCCAATGGAACAGCCTATATTACCGACGTCGGCATGACTGGCCCCTCCGACTCGGTAATCGGCATCGAAAAGGAACAGATTATTCAAAAATTTCTCACGAACATGCCTGCGCGATTCGAAACTGCCAAAGGGGAAGGCATTTTTTCGGCGGTCGTTGTCGAGGTCAATGACGAGACAGGCAAATCCGCTGCGATACAGAGACTTCAGCTAACCTATCCGTAGAACCGCGCCTCCGGAAACAACTGCGAAAAGAAAGTCGGTAACGAATTCTATCTCTATGGAGACTGCTTCGGCGTCTGCGGAGCTTGCTGGGGCTGCGTCTGCGGACCCTGCTGCGGCGCCTGGACGGGCCCGCTCTCGGCCGGCATGGGCTCCTGCTGCGACACCGGCATTTTTTCAATAATTGACCCGCTTTTGGATGATATGATTGCGAGTGAAAGCGAGGTAAGCATAAAGACAATCGCGGCGACGGTAGTCATCTTGCTCAGGAAAGAGGCGGCTCCACGGCTGCCGAACAGTGTCTGGCTTGAGCCACCGAAAGCGGCACCCATTTCTGCGCCTTTGCCGCTTTGCAGCAAAACAACGATAACGAGGAAAAAACAAATAATGATATGAACTACGGTCAAAAATACTGTCATTTTTCCTTCCTGAATTTTACTATTCCGGCAAAGCTTTCCGCCTTAAGGCTTGCGCCTCCGACAAGGGCGCCGTCTATATCGCCGCATTCCATAAGGGCGCCGATATTCTCCGGAGTCACGCTGCCGCCATATACTATACACAATTCTTCAGCCTTTTTTCCATAGAAACTTTTAAGGGTCGCTCTTATATAAGCGTGGGCGTCCTGAGCCTGCTCAGGCGTTGCCGTCTTCCCCGTGCCGATAGCCCAGACCGGCTCATATGCGACTACAATATCAGCCGGATCCACTCCCTCAAGACCTCCATCCAACTGTGATTGCAATACACCGAATGTCTTTCCGGTCTCTCTTTCAGACAGGGATTCGCCTATGCAAAAAATAACGCCGAGTTTCCATTTGCGGGCAGCCTTGATCTTTCTGTTGATAACGCTGTCCGTCTCACAAAAATACTGCCTCCGTTCAGAATGTCCGACAATTACCTGCTTGCAACCGATGTCGGCCAGCATGAACGGCGATATTTCCCCGGTATAAGCGCCTTTTTCTTCAAAATACATATTCTGGGCGGCGAGCGCAATATTCGTATCCTTCATTGCTTCAGCGGCCGCTGATAGAACTGTAAAGGGAGCGGCGATCACAATGGTAACGTCTTCGATGTTCTTTACCGTGGGCGCAAAAACGGATAAAAATTCAAGGGCCTCGGGTACCGTTTTGTTCATTTTCCAGTTTGCCGCAATAAATGGCTTCCGCATGGCGATACTTTAATGCGCCCTCCGGCGAGTTGTCAAGCTTCCCGCACTTTAAAATGGTTTTTCTGGGATTAGTGTGGACCGTCATTCCGGCGAACGCCGGAATCC
>CAZKLK010000128.1:0-4977 GCA_964553535.1 uncultured Nitrospiraceae bacterium | reverse complement strand
CGGGTCAGGCCCGGAATGACAAACAATAAACCTCCCCGCAGCAGAGACGGCGGGGCATATAATTCCAATAAAAATAAAAGAATGAACAATTCCTATCCACAAGGTTCCCAGAAGAGGCTATTTCCCTTTACTGTTGTCCCGGGTACGGGCTCCGTACTTTCATGATGAGCAATCAGGGGGATGAAAAAGCCGGCGCAAACTAATCATGAAGAATATCGGCGGACAGGCAGTTATCGAAGGCGTCATGATGAAGGGCAGGAAAAGCTGGACAGTTGCGGTCAGAAGCCCGAAAGGGGAAATCCATGTCAAGACTGAAGAACTGTCTGAGCTTCCGAAAATATTCAAACTTCCCATCCTGAGAGGCTTTATAGCTCTATTTCATTCCCTTTTTATCGGGATAAAGGCTCTGGAATTCTCTGCAAGCAAGGCTTACGAGGAAGATGAGGGGAAACCGCTAAGTCCGGCCTCAATGGCGGTGACGATTGGAATTGCTGTCATTCTCGGCATCTTACTATTTATCCTGCTTCCTCTATATGCCACAAAGCTCATGGGATCGCTTTCCGAATCCGTTTCCGGAAGTTCCCTTGTCTTCAATCTCGTTGATGGCGTCATCAGAGTTTTAGTCTTCCTGATTTATGTCATATCTGTCGGTATGTGGAAGGAAATGCGCCGGATTTTCGAATACCATGGGGCGGAACACAAGGTCATTCATGCCTACGAAAACGGCGGAGACCTGACCGCGGCTAACGTGAAGATTCACAGCCCGCTTCACCCCCGTTGCGGAACCAGCTTCCTTCTCATCGTGATGATAATCAGTATCATCGTTTTTTCCTTCATTCCACAGGATTGGCCGTTTATTTACAATTTTTTGTCGCGTCTCGTTCTGATCCCGCTGATTGCCGGCATATCATATGAGATGCTGAAGCTTTCAGCAAAGATGAAGCACAATGCATTTATGCATATAATGATCCAGCCCGGCCTGATGCTCCAGCGGCTGACAACCAGGGAGCCGGACGAAGCCCAAATAGAGGTCGCGGTCAGAGCGCTCAGGGAAGTGCTTACTGCGGAAGAATCCAATGCTTGAAAAACTCAAGGCGATTGAACATAAATATGAAGAATTGACAAAGCTTTTGATGGATCCGGAGGTTCTGTCAAAACCCGGTGAACTCCAGAAGTATTCGAAAGACCAGGCGGAGCTTCTCCCCCTGGTCGGCAAAATCAGGGAGTACAGCAAATTGCTTTCCGACATCGGGGGAACAGAAGAACTTCTTCAGGGTGGCGATGGCGATATGCGCGAACTTGCTCAAGCAGAACTTGAAGAATTAAAGCAAAAGAGACTGAAGATAGAAGAAGATTTGAAGATCATGCTCCTTCCCAAAGACCCGCGTGATGCAAAAAATGTCATCCTCGAAATCCGCGCAGGCACAGGAGGGGAAGAGGCCGCTCTTTTTGCATCGCAACTCCTGAGGATGTACCTGAAATACGCAGAATATAAACGATGGAAAGTCGAAACCATAGAGCTTAATCCGACGGGTCTTGGCGGTATCAAGGAAGTCATTGTTTCCATACAGGGAAAGAATGCTTACAGCCGTCTTAAATACGAAAGCGGGGTGCACAGGGTTCAGCGGGTGCCAGTCACGGAGACCTCAGGGAGGATTCACACATCAGCCTCCACAGTCGCGGTGCTCCCCGAAGCCGAAGACGTCGACATTAAGGTGAACGAAAAGGACCTCCGGATAGACACCTTCTGTGCGTCAGGCCCCGGGGGCCAGGGAGTCAACACTACCTATTCCGCGGTCAGGATCGTCCATGTCCCGACAGGCCTGATAGTCCAGTGCCAGGATGAACGGTCCCAGATTAAAAACAAAGACAAGGCGATGAAGGTCCTGCGTTCGAGACTCTATGAGATCGAGATGGAGCGGCAGGAGAAGGAGCGGGCTTCTGAAAGGAAATCGCAGGTTGGCACCGGGGACAGGAGTGAGAAGATCAGGACATATAATTTCCCCCAGAACCGTGTGACCGACCACCGGATCGGGTTCACTCTTCACAAGCTCGAGCGGGTTCTCGAGGGTGATTTGGACGACGTAATAGATGCCCTGATCACCCACTACCAGGCTGAAAAACTTAAGGAGCTTTAACAGACGCTCTTTAACGCTACCCCAAGTCTGCACTCTGTTCCAACCAAAGAGACTCCTAACCCACTAAAAATGTTACAATATTTTGTGTTTGATAGATCATGCAAACGGCTGCTCATAAGGGGGGTCAACTGGATAGGCGACAGCGTAATGACGCTCCCTGCATTGAAGGCCCTGAGAAAAGGGTTGGGCGGCGCTCATCTCTCTCTCCTTATAAAACCATGGGTGTCCGGAGTTTTTGAGCATAACCCCGATATCGATGAAATAATCAGCTACGATGACGCCCATAAAGGGCTTGTCGGCAGAGCAAAACTTTCGTGGGCCTTGCGCAAAAAACATTTTTGCGGGGCATTGCTGCTCCAGAATGCCTTCGATGCGGCCATGATTGCCTTTCTCGCCGGCATAAAAGAACGAATCGGCTACAACAGGGACGGACGCAGACTTCTCCTTACACACGCGGTTCCGGTGACCCGCGGGAAGTCACATCAAATTCACTACTACCTGAACCTGCTCCAACAGACCGGCATTCAGGCTGAATATTCCTGCCCTTATATTTACCTGTCACTTGACGAAAGACTCCGGACAAGAACGCGCCTTGCCGGGATGAAGAGACCGGTGTTAGGGATGAATCCCGGCGCAACCTACGGCTCCGCCAAGCGATGGTTTCCTGAGAGATTCGCCGAGGTTGCGACTTGGTTTATGGCGGACACCGGTGGAAGTGTTGTCATATTCGGAGGAGCCCGGGAGGTGGATATTGCCGATGAGATCTATAAGAATATCATCCCGGAATTCAGGAAGCCGGATACATTATTGAATGTCGCAGGACAGACCACGCTCAGGGAGATTATCTCCCTGATATCGGAATGTGATGCTTTTCTCACAAACGACTCGGGGCCGTTGCATGTCGCGTACGCGGTGAGAACCCCTACGGTGTCGATATTCGGATCTACAGATCCCGTTTTAACGGGGCCGCCTCCCGGGACCGAAAGCTTCAATATCGTTGTAACAGGGCCGGATGTAACGTGCAGCCCATGTTTTGACCGCTCCTGCAGGCAGAATGACATGCGATGCATGTACGCCGTATCGTCGGATGAGGTTTACTATGGGATCAAGAAAATACTGCCTCATGACCGGGCTGTCTTTTTTGACCGCGACGGGACCCTGTGTCGGGACGCCGGCTATATGAACAATTTGAAGGACCTCCACATTTTCGAAGATATCGGCAGTCTGAAAATTCTGAAGGAACGCGGATTCAGGCTCATCGGGACAAGCAATCAATCCGGCGTCGGGCGGGGGCTGATCGATGAGAATTTTGTCCGGCTGGTCAGCAAAATCTTCATCGATCAGTATGGATTCGATGATTTCTACCATTGTCCCCATCATCCTGATGAACATTGCGCATGCAGGAAACCCGAACCGGAAATGCTCTTAAGAGCAAGAAGCGGCCACCGGATAAATCTTAAGAAATCATTTGTGGTTGGTGATAAAGAATCGGACATGCTTCTTGCCAAAGCCGCCGGGGCAAAAGGGATTTTGGTGCAGACGGGAAAACAGCAGGAATCACCAAATGCAGATTTTACTGCCCGAAACCTGACAGACGCGGTAAAACGGATACTGAATGAAAGCAAGTGATAATTCCTTGGCAGCAATAAAGATTTGTATTTTGTCATTGCGAGCGAAGCGAAGCAATCTCGTATTTTCAGAGAGATTGCCACGCACCTTTCAGGTGCTCGCAATGACAAGGCTCATCAGGAATGTCCCACCATAAAATCCTCATTGTAAAGCCCAGCTCACTCGGTGACGTTGTGCACAGTCTTCCGGCACTGAACGCGATCAGTAAAAGATTCCCTCAGGCGCAGATTCACTGGGTTATTGCGCAGGGGTTCGAGGGACTTCTCGAAGGGCATCCGATGATACACAGGTTGTGGGTTATCAGGAAAGATTCGTGGAAAAAGATTCAGAATGCCGGTAAGACAATACAGGAAGTAAGAATCTTATTCAGACAACTGAAGCAGGAAAAGTTTGATCTGGTGATAGACCTCCAGGGATTACTTAGGAGCGGGATTATCACCGGCGCAACCGGTAGTCCATTGAGAATAGGCTTCAAAGAGGCTCGGGAAGGGAGCAGGGTATTCTATACTGATTCCGTCGAAGGCGGCAGGAATATCCATGCCGTTGACAGATATTTAAAAATTGCGGCGCACCTCGGATGCGATGTATCAGATATCCGCTTTCCGCTTCCGCCGGTTGAAAGTCCTTCAGCCTGCAGCCTGCAACCCGCAGCCATGAATAACCTCGACAGATATGCGGTTCTTGTTCCCGGTGCGCGATGGGAGACGAAAAAATGGCCTGCTGATAATTTCGGGCGGCTCGCGTCTCTGCTCCCGATAAGGACTGTTATCATCGGAAGCAGAACCGACAGGGTTATCGCTGATAAGATCGTCTCACTTTCAAGAGGAATGTCCATATCTCTTGCCGGGAATACAGGGTTAAAGGATTTAGTGGATATTATGAGAGGGGCGCAGTTTGTTGTGAGCAATGATTCAGGGCCCATGCATATAGCAGCCGCCCTTGGGATTCCTGTTTTTGCGATCTTTGGTCCAACCGACCCACTGCGAACAGGACCTTATGGTAAAGGTCATACCGTTATCAGATCAGACATCTCCTGTTCGCCCTGTTTCAAGAAAGCTTGTAATGATATCAAATGCCTGAAAAAGATATCTGCGAACGAGGTTTTTAAAATCATTACTGCAAAGCAAAGATAATTATTGCAAAAGAATCCCCTCTATCAGGAGGGGACTACTGCGATGACATTTGTCTCAATAATAACTGCCTTTATCAG
>CAZKLK010000127.1:0-4989 GCA_964553535.1 uncultured Nitrospiraceae bacterium | reverse complement strand
CACTTCGACTGCGCTCAGGGCAGGCTCGGGAGAGGGGTGATGGGAGTTTTTTTAATAATGACGCCTCACTTGTCAACTCCTTAGTAATTGCTGTTCAAGACGCTGAATGGAACCTCATGCAGTGAGGACATCGCGCTTTCGCAGCAGGTAGAGAAAATAAGGGGCTCCTATCAGCGCGGTAATAATCCCGGAAGGCACCTCCATTGGCGGGAGGAGCGACCTGCCTATCAAATCGGCGATGCAGAGGAATACTCCGCCGCACATGGCCGACAGGGGGACTACCAGCCGGTTGTCGGGGCCTGCAATGAACCGCACCATGTGTGGCATGAGAAGGCCGATGAATCCGATTGTTCCTCCCAGCGATACCGACGCTGAAGTCATGAGGGAAACGGCAACAAAAAAAAGGAGCCTTTCCTTATGAACAGCGAATCCGAGGCTGTGGGCGATTTCGTCTCCGAGCATCAGGGCATTGAGCGCTTTTGCCCGTGAAACAGAGATAAGCAGGCCGGCAAGAATAAACGCTGAACCGTAGGGGATCATTGACCAGTCGGCAAGAGACAGGTCTCCGAATATCCAGAGCACGGTTCTTCTGATGCCCTCATGTGAGGAAATGCTGATTAGGAACATGAGCATTGCATAGAGGAGAAAGCTTAGGCCGACGCCGGCAAGCAGCAGCCGCTCGGGCAGAAGTTTTCCGCGGTGCCAGCCGAGAATTCCCACTATAACGCTGATGAAGGCAGCGCCGGTGAATGCGGATAACTGAATGCCGAAATTGCCCGCAATATAAATTCCGTAAATAAGGCCAAGCGTCGCCGAAAGCGCAGCTCCGCTCGAGATGCCGAGGATGTACGGGTCTGCGAGCGGGTTCTTCAGTATTCCCTGAAGCACGGCGCCTGACGCTCCCAAAGCCATTCCCATCATCACCGCGACAATAACCCTCGGAAGACGAATCGACAGGAGAATCTCTCTCTCGATATCAGTTGCGTGAAAGGGATTTATTGGATTCGGACCAAGCAGAACGGACAGGAAAACAATAAAGAGAGAGACGCACAAAAGAGCGGCGATTCTTATTTTAGACATGCTGCCAATTCCTCAATCCCGCTGATGACGCGGGGTCCAAGCCTGTAGAGATTGTCGCCGACAAAAAATATGCGCCGGTCTTTTACCGCCGGCACCCCGGCCAGCCTCTTCAGCAGGCCTTTTGACATGTCCCGCATATCCGCGTGACCTTTCCCGATGAAGATCACATCGGGCGGCTGCCGGATAATTGCCTCAATCGAAAATTTTGGGTATGATGATTTTGCTCCTGACGCGATATTCTGATGTCCGAGCAGAGTGATCGCATCGTCAATCGCGGTGCCGGGTCCGGCGACAATCAGCGGTTCCGGCCATATAATGAAGAGCGCCTTTTTCTTCTCAGTGGAATTATGAGTCATCTGCGCGAGATTGTTCAGTGAAGATTGGACCGAGTCCGCCAGTGAAGCAGCTTTTCCCCGGACACCGAGCGCAGAACCGAGGCCCCTTATTTCATGCGGCAATTCATGCAGGGTGCGGGCCCTGAAGACGTATGTTTTGATCCCGAACGACCGGAGCCTCTCAGCAAAAGGTTTTTGGTTCCCGTCGGTTGTCATGACCACTATATCCGGCTTCAATGACACAACCCTCTCAAGAGAGGGGTTGGACATGCCGCCGACTTTTGGTTTCGCCTTCGCCTTATCAGGATAATCACAAAAGTTCGTGACGGCAATGATATTTTCGCCGAGGCCCAACGCGAAAAGGATCTCGGTCATATTAGGGGCAAGGGAGATAATGCGTTTTGGGGGTCCGGCTCCGGCTGATGCGGGCGGCATGAGACTCAGAATTATGAAAAAAGAGAAAAGTGTGCTCCAAATCCACCGGAAAGGGGCATCATCGCAAGCGAAGCGGCGCAGCAAGCTCCCCGCCGGTTTTTTCCGGCTGAACAGCGGGACCGGCACGCACCGCCCGCGACGACAACAAAAGGAGGCCGTCATCGCGATGAGTCCGCCTCAGGCGGGCGACGCGGCGATCCCGCTGTTTGCATCCCTTGTGATTCATACCCCTCTTTGGCAAAGAGGGGCAAAGGAGATTTTTTCATTAATCAAAGAATTCCTCGATGCTCAGCATCGGGGTTGACAAATACTTTCCTCCCTCTTGAGGGGGGAGAGTTAGGGTGGGGGTGTTTTGTGATGATGATTTCTGACACCCTCCCCTTCATCCCCTCCCATCAAGGGAGGGGAGATACGTGATACCCCGCAGCTTGCTGCGGGGTAGTTCATTGACAAACTCCGCCGGACTTATGCCGTTCTGTATAGTATCCATTTTACGAAACAAGTGTTTCCCGCTTTGTCCGTCAGGAATATGGAGTATTATATATGTATCCTGCGGAAGATAACAGGGGAAGATGAACAATGCGTGACTACGAAGATCTGATTGCGGAGCTTTCCGACCTTTGCGGAATTATGTCCGAATATTGGGATATTTACGGCAAGAGGCATCAGACTGGGCTTGACGCGAAAAAGGCTGTTCTGAAAGCCATGGGGTTGAATATCGGTTCAACGGATGAAATTGCACGGGAGATCGAGCACAGAAAATTCAGGCCGTGGAAAGATTACGCAGAGCCTGTGCATGTCGTCTCCGTCGGCTCTCAGCCAATCTCAATTCCGGTTCATATCCCGATCGGACAGGGTAATGAATCCGGACTTTCCATATCGTGGTATTTGTTGGATGAAGAGAAGGCATCTTCGGGAAGGAAAAACCCCGCTGTTATTTCCGGGTCCGGCCTGCGGATTCACGAGGCGCAATGGATAGACGGCGTAAGGCATATCAAGGTTTTGATAGTGGATAATGAGCGCCGGGATATCGGATATTACGCCTTCCGCGCGGAGTTCCGGCATCCTGAAGGAGTATTCCCCGGCCGGATGAAAAGGATACTCGCGAGGTCGAGAGTCATTGTTGCTCCCGAAACCTGCTATATGCCTCCCGAACTTGAAAAAGGGGGAAAAGTCTGGGGTCTGTCGGTCAACCTCTACGCGCTGCGGTCGCGGGAAAATTGGGGCGCGGGTGATTTCGCCGACCTGCGCCGGACCATGAAATGGCTCACTCATGCCGGAGGCAGTTTTATAGGCATCAATCCGTTGCACGCCGTGCCGAATACTTCTCCGTTCGGCGTCAGTCCCTACGCCCCGCTCAGCAGGCTGTACAAAAACCATCTCTATCTTGATCTAAAGCGCGTACCGGAGGCGGCGTCATCGTTGGAGCTGAATAAATTCATGGGAACGCGGAGATTCCGCGCCCGGCTCAGAGAGCTGCGCAAAAAAGATTTCGTCGATTACGAAGCGGCGTCTGACATCAAGGAGGAGGTTCTCAGGAAGGCTTTTTCTTTATTCATGAAAAAACATTTTACTAAAAAAACACGGCGGGGCGGGGATTTCCGTGCTTACGTTTCCGAAGAAGGCCGTGAACTTGCGTCTTTTTCTCTCTTCATGGCCTTGCGGGGTTATATGAAGAGGACAAAGAATGCCTGTTCCTATAAGGACTGGCCTGTTGAATACCGGAACAGGAACGGGAAGGCTGTCAGGAAATTCATGGAATCCCACGCGCGGGAAATAATATTTCATCAGTATGTGCAGTGGCTTATCGACGGACAATTGAGGGAACTATGCGCCGATGCGCGGAAACTGCGCATGAAGATCGGTCTTTATTTTGACCTCGCGGTCGGGTCGGTTGGCGGCGGAAGCGACGCATGGAGCCACAGCGGTGTTATGGCTCGCGGAGCGGATGTCGGCGCGCCTCCGGATGATTTCAGCCCTGACGGTCAGAAATGGGGTTTCCCGCCGTTGATCCCGGAAAAGTTGCGGGAGACCGGATATGAGTTATTCATCCGGACGATAAGGAAAAATATGAAATACGGCGGTGCGATCAGGATCGACCATGCCCTCGGCCTTTTCAGAATCTTCTGGATACCAGAAGGCTTATCCGCGAAGGAAGGCGCTTATGTCCGGCAGCCGTCCGAAGACCTCCTCGGAATCATCGCGCTGGAGAGCGTCCGGAACAAGACTATGGTCATCGCGGAAGACCTCGGCACGATTAGCGAAAACATGAGGGAAGCGCTGAAAAGGCGCCGGATGCTTTCCTTGCGTTTGTTCTATTTTGAGCGGAACTATCCCGATCCTTCATTCCTTCCGCCGGACGGTTATCCGGAAATGGCGCTCTGCGCTGTGACGACGCACGACCTCCCCACACTTTACGGGTACTGGAGGGGGCGGGACATCGAAATCAGAAGGACGCTGGGCGGCGGTCCTCCTGATATGTGGCAAAAACAGCTCGCGGACAGGGAGCGCGACAAGAGGCTTATCCTGAAGGCGTTGAAATCGCAGGGCCTCCTGCCCATGGATTTCGCGGTTCAATCAAAAGCGGTGCCCGGGATGACGTCAGACCTCTGTCTCGCCATATACCGGTATCTCGCGGGGACGCCCTGCAAGCTGCTTCTCGTCAGTCCCGACGATGTCATGGGAACGCTCAATCAGCAGAACCTGCCGGGGACCGTCTCGGAATATCCCAACTGGATTCAAAAGACGCCGCTTTTTCTTGAGGAGATTCTGAAGGATAAGAGGCTGACTGAACTTGCCGGGGCCCTCGGAAGCAGGAATGCGTTCGCATGAGTAGAGCCTGCTGCAATAAATGCATGGGCAGAGGGAAGAAGGATATTTATCGAACTTACCGACAGCCGCATTATCAGTTTCCCGGCTGACCGTTTCAGGCTGTTAAAGGCCGCTTCTGATTACCAGCTTAAAAAAGTAGAATTGCGGTTAAACGGATATGCACTTCGGTGGGAAGACCTTGATGAAGATATTACTGTCCCCGGCATTGTTGCGGGTAAATTTGAATTGCCGTAATGTTTAACCTTGACTACCCCTTTCTTCAGAAAAGCCCTGTCTCTCTCGATATTCTTCACATCCATATCATTCT
>CAZKLK010000126.1:0-5127 GCA_964553535.1 uncultured Nitrospiraceae bacterium | reverse complement strand
GCACCTGCAAGGTGCGTGGCAATCTCCTTTCATACGATGAGATTGCTTCGCTGCACTCGCAATGACAATTCTTATCGCTGGATTTGTGATATGATAGAGTGTCTTTCCGGAATATACGAGCAGTGCAGTCGTGCAGGAATTTGCAAGGCGGGCTTAACAAAACCGTCAATCCGGGAAACGCAGTTGTTGAAAAGAATCGCATGCGGACATGCTGAAAAAACTTTTACAAGCGTAATATGCCTTTAATTTCCGACGTGCAATACAAGAAAGGAGGATGTACTGAGAATGGCGAAAGAAAGCATTGATGTATTAATGGCTGAGAAAAGAACGTTTCCGCCATCCCGGGAGTTCAGCGAGAAGGCGCATATCAAAAGTATCGGCGAATATGAAAAACTCTACAGACAGTCGATTGAAAATCCGGATGCATTTTGGGCGGAAATGGCTGAAAAGCATCTGGCATGGTTCAAAAAATGGGATACCGTGTCAGAATGGGACTTCCATAAACCATATATCAAATGGTTCATTGGAGGGAAACTGAACGCCTGTTACAATTGCCTCGACAGGTTCGTCAACACCCCTACCCGCAATAAGGCAGCCATTATATGGGAGTCGGATGACGGAACCTATAAGACATATACATATCAGCAGTTATACCGCGAAGTAAACAGATTCGCTAACGTACTGAAGAAACACGGCGTCAAAAAAGGGGACAGGGTGACAATCTACCTTCCGATGATCCCTGAGTTGCCGATCTCGATGCTCGCCTGCGCGCGCATCGGCGCAATTCACAGCGTCGTTTTCGGGGGATTCAGCGCCACGGCCTTGAAAGACAGGATCCAGGACTGCAAATCAAGCATCCTTATCACCGCCGACAAAGGCGCCAGGGGCGGACGTTTTGTGCCTTTAAAGGCAAACGCGGACCACGCCCTCCAGGAATGCCCCACGGTCGGGAAGACCATAGTCGTGAAAAGGGTCGGCAACGTGGATATGGAGCCCAACAGGGACCTGTGGTGGCATGACGAGATGGATGACGCCGACATTTCGGATTACTGCGAGCCCGAGCAAATGGATTCCGAAGATCCTCTGTTCATCCTTTACACATCCGGCTCAACCGGAAAACCAAAGGGCGTTTTACATACGGTCGGCGGCTATATGCTCTACACAAACCTTACGTTCAAATGGATATTTGATTACCGTGACGAAGACATTCACTTCTGCACCGCAGACATCGGATGGGTCACCGGCCACAGCTACATCCTCTACGGCCCGCTGAGCAACGGGGCAACCAGTCTGATGTTTGAAGGCATTCCGACTTATCCTGACCCGGGCAGGTTCTGGAAGATTGTGGATAAATTCGGAGTCAGCATATTTTATACGGCGCCAACCGCGATCAGGGCTCTCATGAGAGAAGGCCCCGGCTGGGTCAACAAGCAAACCCTGTCCTCTCTGCGGGTGCTGGGTTCTGTCGGCGAACCGATCAACCCTGAGGCATGGATGTGGTATCACACCCACGTGGGGAAAACCAGGCTGCCGATCGTCGATACCTGGTGGCAGACCGAGACAGGCGGCATTCTGATTACGCCGTTGCCCGGGGCAATGACGACAAAACCTGGATCAGCCAGCAAACCATTCCCCGGAGTGGTTCCAAAAGTGCTGAAAGAGGATGGGACGCCTGCGGGAACAAACGAGGGCGGGTATCTGGTCATAGAGAAGCCATGGCCGGGGATATTGCGCGGGACTTACGGCGACCCGGAGAACAAACGCATAAAAGAAGTATATTTCAGCCGCTTCCCCGGCAAATATTTCACCGGAGACGGCGCGCGGACAGATGAGGACAACGATTTCTGGCTTATGGGAAGAATTGACGATGTTATCAACGTCTCCGGCCATAGAATCGGCACCGCAGAAGTTGAGTCCGCTCTCGTCAGCCACGAGGCAGTCGCCGAGGCGGCAACCGTCGGCTATCCGCATGATATTAAAGGCGAGGGCATTTATGTGTATGTGACTCTTAAGGAGGGCTTCGAACCCACCCCTGAACTGACAAAAATACTCGTTGGGCACGTGAGGCAGGTTATTGGTCCGATTGCTACCCCGGATAAAATCCAGTTCACGCCGGGATTACCGAAAACCCGGAGCGGAAAAATCATGCGGAGGATACTCCGGAAGATTGCGCGGGGCGACACGGAAGACCTTGGGGATACATCCACCCTTGCCGATCCTTCGGTCGTCAACGAGATTGTAAAGGGGAAATTATAGAAGACTGTACAACAAAATACGGTGTTGCATACAGGGTAGGCAAAACCGCCTACCCTTTTTGTTTGGGGAGGTTAAAATATTTGCCATGAGGAGAATATTGTGCCGGTAAAAAACCTTGATTCTTTTTTTAACCCCCGCAGAATCGCCGTTATCGGCGCGTCTGAGGAGAAAAACTCAATAGGCTACACCGTGTTAAGGAACCTGCTTGGCAAGGGGTTCAAGGGCTCGGTCTACCCGGTCAACCCCGGCATGGAAGCGGTACAGGGAGTAGAGGCATATCCCAGGATATCAGAAATACAGAAGGAAATTGATCTTGCGATCCTATCAGTGCCTTCTCAGGACATCCCCCGCGCACTTGATGAATGCGGCCGGAAAGGAGTAAAGGGGATAATAATCCTCTGTTTCGATTTCAAGAAGAGGGTCGAGAACTCTCAGAAGATTCAGCAACAGATTAAAGAGGCCTCCGACAAATACGGGTTCAGGGTCCTCGGTCCAGACTCGCTCGGCTTTATTAAACCGGGCATCAACCTGAACGCGAGCATTTACCCTCAAATACCACCGAGAGGGAACATAGCCTTCATCGCGCAGAGCACGACGCTCTCTTCGGCGCTGCTGAACTGGGCCGCGAGCAAGAATATCGGGTTCAGCTATTTTATTTCGGTGGGAACAAAAGTGGACATAAAGTTTGCGGATCTTATCGATTTTCTTGGAGTTGACCCGGAGACGCGGGCTATTATTCTTTATATAGAGTCCATCAAGAACGGCCGCAAATTCATAGCCGCAGTCCGCAGCTTCGCTTCCAGCAAACCCATAATGGTCATCAAATCAGGGAAGTTTGACGTCTCGGCCCACATTGCCCTTACGCACTCCGGGTATATGGCGGGAGAAGACAGGGTTTACGATGCGGCTTTTGAACGGGCAGGAGCTATTCGGGTCGAAGAGACGCTCGACCTCTTCTATCTTGCCGAGTCTCTTTCGAAACAGCGCCGCCCCAAGGGCAACCATCTGGCGATTATAACAAATTCCGGCGGACCCGCCATCATAGCTGTCGACACACTTCTCAAGCTGAACGGCGAACTGGCAACCCTGAGCAAGGAGACTGCCGAATCCCTTCAGAAACATTTTACCTACCTCAAGTATATCCAGAATCCCGTCGACCTGTTCATTGAATCATCTCAGGAAGACTACGATATAGCGCTCAGGGGGTGCCTTAAGGACAAGAATGTAGACGGCGTGCTTGTTATACATACCCCGTCCTATCTCCCAAATTCATTGGATATTGCTGCAGCAGTAGTTGAAGCTTCAAAAGCCTATCCTTATAAACCGATATTTACGATCTGGATGGGAGGCGATCAGGTGACAGCCTCAAGGGAATATCTCAGCAGTCACGGAATACCGACATTTGTATCCGTGGAACAGTCGGTGAAAAGCTTTATGTATATGTACCGGTATGATTACAATCTGAGGCTTCTGCTTGAGACGCCGGCAGTGATTTTGAGGGATTTTGAACCGGATGAATACCGGGCTGAGGAGGTTATCAGAAAGGCTTCGAAGGAAAAAAGGCTGCTCCTTAATCTCAATGAAGCGAAAGACGTTCTTCTTTCCTACGGAATTCCGGTGATTCCCACAAAGGTAGTCCAGAGCGCGGAAGAAGCCATCGGGATCGCCGATTTTATCGGATATCCTGTTGTGCTGAAAATCGATTCCCGGAAAATATTCCACAAGACCGAACTGGGCGGCGTCCAGTTGAATCTGAGGGACCAGAATTCAGTCAGGGGGGCTTTTCAGGATCTCCGGAAGCTCGCTGAGGCCGCAAGGGACCCGGACGCACAGGTAGTCATTCAGCCCATGGTGTCGCGAAGCGGTTATGAACTGGTGATCGGCGCAAAGAAAGATCCGACGTTCGGATCGGTAATCGTGTTCGGCATTGGCGGAACGCTGCTTGACGCTGTAGAAGACTATGCCATCGGCCTCCCGCCGCTTAACCAGACACTGGCCCGGCGCATGATGAGCAAGACGAAGATTTATAACCATCTCCGCCGGCAGGTTGATTTTGACAGCACGCTCCGCTACATTGAAGAAGTGCTTGTCCGGTTCTCGCACCTGATCATCCATTTCCCTCACATCAAGGAGATCGACGTCAACCCGTTTTTTGTCTCAAATGAGGAGAGCTTCGCGCTCGACGCCAATATCCTTCTCGAAGCGGACGTGCTCGAAGGGTTCGTGCCCTTGAGGGGTGATTTCTGTCCTCCCCACCTCTCCATCTGCCCTTATCCTGATCAGTATATTGAAATCTTTAAACTCGGTTCCGGGCCCGCAACGGTTATAAGGCCCATCCGGCCGGAAGACGAACCTCTAATGGAGGAACTGCTGAGGACGTCATCCGAACAGACGCTCATGATGCGCTTCTTCCGGAAAATATCCGATATGACCCACGAGCAGCTGACGCGGTACTGCCATGTTGACTACGACCGAGAGATATCTTTTGTAGCCATTATACGTGATAACGGGCGGGACAGAATAATCGGAGAGATCCGGATGAGCAAGCTGCCGGATCAGGAAAACGCCGAGATGGCGGTTGTTGTCGGGGATCAATGGCAGGGTATGGGAGTCGGCAAGGCCCTCTGCCTGCACTGTCTGAAGATTGCGAAAGACATCGGGATCAGGAAGATGTGGATGGAAATTCTGCAGGTAAATGCAAGGATGCTGCACCGGGCCGAAAAAATGGGCTTCAGGAAAGTGTCTTCCGACGAGGATTCGGTCAAGGTGATGCTTGAGATGGATGCTTTCAAAAAAGGTTGATATTTTAAAAGAGTGAAATAAGCTTCTTTGCCTTTAAGAATCTTGTTCCCAAATCCAGCGATAACTATC
>CAZKLK010000125.1:0-5374 GCA_964553535.1 uncultured Nitrospiraceae bacterium | reverse complement strand
CAATAAAAATAAAAGAATGAACAATTCCTATCCACAAGGTTCCCAGAAGAGGC
The DNA here is from genome assembly GCA_964553535.1 of uncultured Nitrospiraceae bacterium. Classification (GTDB taxonomy): domain Bacteria; phylum Nitrospirota; class Thermodesulfovibrionia; order Thermodesulfovibrionales; family SM23-35; genus JALHSV01. The sequence goes on along the minus strand of CAZKLK010000125.1, from coordinate 5,321 downwards.
AGGATAATTTGTGAGCCGGAATATGATCGACATTGTCAATCTTTCCAAGTCGTTCAACAGCAATTCCGTGCTGAAAGGCGTCGATCTCGGTATCCGGAAGGGTGAAAGCATGGTTGTCATCGGCGGCAGCGGTTCCGGGAAAAGTGTTTTGTTGAAACATATTATCGGGATACTGAGGCCCGACGGAGGCAAAGTGCTGATAGACGGCGTTGATTTGACGCAATTGCCGGAGCGGGAACTGTATGAAGTGAGAAAGAGATTCGGCATGCTTTTTCAGATGTCGGCTTTGTTCGATTCTCTTCCCGTCTGGGAGAACGTCGCGTTCGGAATTCTCAGAAACAAGGTGGTCCCGTGGAAAAAGGCCAAAGAAATCGCCGTAGAAAAACTGCGGTCGGTGGGACTTGTCGGCGTTGAGGATTTGATGCCTTCAGATCTGTCGGGCGGCATGAAGAAACGGGTCGGACTGGCGCGGGCCATCGCGCATGAGCCTGAGATTCTGCTCTATGACGAACCCACCACAGGCCTTGATCCCATCATGGCGGATGCGATAAATGATCTGATAATAGAGATGAAGAATAATCTGTCGGTTACCAGCGTTGCCATAACTCACGACATGAACAGCGCCTATAAAATAGCAGACCGGATCGCGATGCTTTATGAGGGGAAAATCATCGAAGCCGGCAGTCCGTCTGAAATAAGAAATTCTTCAAGCCCGATTGTGGGGCAGTTTATAACAGGGAGCGCAGTTGGGCCGATCAAGATACAGGGAGTGCACTATGAGAGGACTGACAACAGAGCTTAAAGTAGGATTGTTCGCCGTGCTGGTTATCGCAATTCTGACCTTCCTGACGTTCAGGGTGGGCGGCCTTTACTGGTTGAAGGATGAAGGCAACCGGCACTTCATTCTTTTTAAAAATATCGCGGGCCTTGATGAGAAGACAAAACTGAAAATTGCCGGCGTCGACTCCGGGTTCATCGAAAAAATTGAACTTGAGACGGGGTTGGCCAAGGTCACCATCCGGGTATCCAGGGGCGTCAAGTTGTACAGCGACGCCGGGGCGTCAATCAAGGCCACGGGACTTTTGGGCGACAAGTATCTCGAGGTGACCACCGGCTCAGCGGAGCCGCAATTGAAGAACGGGGACATGATACGGAATACCGTGGAAGTCGTCGATGTCGACGATATGGTCAGAAAGCTTTCAGCGGTTTCCGAAGATATCAGCACACTTATCACCTCTCTCAATGAGGCGCTCGGCACGGAAGAAGCAAAGCGGTCTTTGAGGGAGACTGTAACCAATTTGAGACATGTGACCGCTAATCTCAATGAGACAATCGTCGCCAACGACCGGAAATTGAGGAATGTGCTCGATGACATCAGGACGCTTACCGCGTCGCTTAACGAAATTGTTGACAAAAATAAAGAGCCGATCAATGTCGCCGTCGGGAATTTGAGGGACTTCTCCGCCAGTCTGAAGACCGATGGCCCGGACCTCGTCGCAAACCTGAGTCAGGCGTCCCGGGAGCTGAAGGAAATGGTTGTTGAAAATAAGCCCGCCGTAAAAGACACTTTTGAGTCGTTTAACAGGATTACCAAACAGATCGAGCAGGGGGAAGGCACTCTTGGAAAACTTGTGAAGGACGAGCGGCTCTACGAAAATATAAACAAGGCGGCCGAGGGCGTGGAAAAGACTTTTGGCGCGATAGACAGATTTAGGACGTTTGTCACCTTTCAGGCGGAATATTTAAACAAAGTCGGCGACGGCAAAGGTTATTTCTATCTGACCCTCCAGCCGCGGCCTGACCGGTACTATCTCCTTGGCGTGGTTGGCGACCCGATTGGACGGGTCAGGACAACGGAGACGGCGATAATTGAAGACGGCGTCACAACGGTGATTAGAGAAGAGAGGACGAGACAGGAAATTGAATTCACGGCCCAGTATGCAATGCGCCATAAAGACGTGGCTTTGCGCCTGGGTTTGATGGAAAACACGTTCGGCGCGGGTGTGGACTATTTTTTCCTCAACGACAAGGGGAAATTGACGGTCGATGCATGGGATTTTTCAAATGACGAGGAGCATTCAAGAAATCCGCACGTGAAGGCGGGAGTTGATTATTTCATTTTCAAAAATGTATTTGTTTCAGCCGGCATTGACAATATATTCAACAGGAAGTGGCGCGGCGGTTATGCGGGTCTGGGACTGAGACTGGAGGATGAGGATCTGAAATACATTCTGGGAACCATTCCCGTTGTCAGATAGCCATGGAAGTGATTCCGCGTAATGCATCTCAGCGCTGTTGAAGGAAAGGAGGTGAAATTTATGAAAGGCCTTTTTAAGAAGGGCATCGCCTGGTATCTTGTTTTCGCCATGCTGGTTATTAGTTTTGTTCCGAGGGCTGACGCCGGCCTGGCTCCGTCCGAGGCAATTCAGCTTGCCGCTGCGGACAGGGATGCAGACCTCAGCAAAATCCGGCAGGCACTCGAAATGAAAGCCGTAAGTGAACGGCTGAAACAGCTCGGCTATTCTTCTGAAGAAATACAGCAGAGGCTGGCGTCCCTGAGCGATCAGCAAATCCACCGGATTGCGGTCCAGTTGGATGATCTCAAGGTTGGGGGCGATGGCCTGGGAGTTATCATCGCTGTCCTTGTAATTATCGTGCTTGTAATTGTCATATTGAAGCTTACCGGGCACCAGGTTATTGTTACGAGATAATTTGGCTTATGGCGCAATCCGGCACGGCAATTTTTTGCCGGGCCGGATTGCACGGTTTATTGATCGCGCAATTTCGTCTGCAAGTTGGGAAACGCATTTAAAATCATAATCTTTATAACCGCGCTTGTATCGCTCACTGCTTGCGCAACCGCTCAATTCATCCCCGGGGGCCGGGACGGTTACCTTATAAATGACGTGCCGTTCTTTGCGCAGGAAGAATATCAGTGCGGTCCGGCATCTCTTGCAAGCGTGCTTCATTACTGGAATGTCCATGACAGCCCTGAAGAGATCGGCGCGGCGGTTTTCAGCAGGTCCGCACTGGGCACTCTGACCGTTGATATGGCGCTTTATGCGGAGAGAAAGGGGCTGCGCGGGGAGCAATTGCGGGGAAGCATGGAGCTTCTGAAGGAATCAATTAATTCGGGGCATCCTCCTATAGTGCTTGTCGATTACGGGATATCCGTTTTTCAGCGGAATCATTTCATGGTCGTGACCGGATATTCCGGCGATGGTGTTATCGTTCATTCAGGGAAATCTTCAAACAAGTTTTTGCCGGAGAAATCGTTTCTTGCGTCATGGGAAAAGACTAATTACTGGATGCTCCTGATCAAAAAACCATGAGGAGCCGGTTCTTGAAAAGATTCCTGTCTTTTGCCTGCCTGCTGCCCGCTGTTTGCTGCGCGGCGCTGATGGGGTGTTCTTTTCCGCGGATCATCGTGCTCGATGATCCGCTGAGCCCCGGGGAGCGCCTGAATCTTGGCGTGGCATATGAGCGAAGCGGGGATTTTGACAACGCTTTGAAAGAATACGAAAAAGCGTCAAAGAAACTCCCGGTTGCTTACCTGTATATGGGAAATATCCATTTCCTGAGGAACGAATATAAGACGGCCGAAGACCTCTATAAAAAAGCGATCAAAAAGGATCCGCTGAATGCCGACGCGCATAATAACCTTGCGTGGCTCTATTATACGCGGAAAGACAATCTGAAGGAAGCGGAGAAGTTGGCTGTCACGGCATTGGAGCTGAATCCGGCGAAGAAGGATATTTATGAGGACACGATACGGAGAATCAGGGATGAGATGCGCAAAGAATGACGGCCCGGAGATCGGCAAATGCATTTCAGCGCCGCTGCAAGCAGCCCGCCCATGCCGCAACAATCTGTGAGGGACTGTCCTCCCCGCAAAAAGCCGTAGTCCATGCTGTTTATGACTGGATGGATTTCAGGTTGAAGCGGATCACGATCAATGAAAGTCAATATAACGTCTCTGGATAAGGCGGGTGTATACCGCTTCTTCGAGAGTCTGGGCCTCCCGAGGTACAGGGCGGATCAGCTCCTGCTCAGGATATACGGCAAATATGCTTCCGATATTGATGAAATCGCCGAGTTTTCAAAAGAACTCCGGGCGCTTTTGAAGGAAATTGCCTGTATAGGCAGCCTCGCTCTTCTCAAAAAAGAAACGTCAACCGACGGCGCGGAGAAATTTCTCTTTTCATTGGAGGATGGTAAGTCAGTTGAGAGCGTGCTGATTCCGGAAAAGAGCCGTCTGACGCTCTGCATATCCTCCCAGGTGGGATGCGCGATGGGCTGCAGCTTCTGCCTGACGGGTAGGAGTGGATTTGCGAGGAATCTGAAATCCCATGAGATTATCGGACAGATTGTGGCGGCAAACAGAATTATCGGTCCTGAGAGGGTGACTAATGTTGTCCTTATGGGAATGGGAGAGCCGCTGGCCAATTTTAACGCGGTCGTTGACTCCCTCCGGGGAATGGTTGAATTGCTGGGCATTTCGCGAAGGAAAATAACCCTCTCGACCTCGGGGATTGTGCCCAAGCTTCGCCTTCTTCCCCATAAGGCCCCCGGTGTCAATCTGGCGATTTCCCTGAACGCCACAACCGATGAAGTCAGGAACCGGCTGATGCCCATTAATCGCCGGTATCCCATTCAGCGCCTGATCGGGGCGTGCAGGGAATATCCTCTGCCGCCCGGAAGGAGGATGACTTTCGAATATGTCATGATCGGCGGGGTGAATGATTATCCCGACGACGCCCGCAGGCTGGTGAAGCTTCTCTCCGGGATACTCTGCAAGGTTAACCTGATTCCGTTGAATCCCTTCCCGGGATGCGGGTTAAAGAGGAGCCCGGATGAAAGTATTCAATCATTCCAATCTATTCTGATGCGTAACAAGTTGAGGGCGCTCATCCGCGAGAGCAGGGGGCAGGATATCAATGCCGCCTGCGGGCAACTGAATAGATTGTTCACCAGCGACTCATCCGAGCTTCATTGAAGGGTGCGCCGGATTTTTAGCCTCTTCTGGGAACCTTGTGGATAGGAATTGTTCATTCTTTTATAAAATATGCCAGAAAACCCCATGCCTTTTAAGGCTGGGGATGAATGGCGCCCGGAGCGAAGCGGAGGCCATTCGGCATAGTCTGATATAGCCAAAGGCAATATCAGGCATGCACAGGATAGAAACTCCGGGCTTTAGACCGGAGAGTATTCATTTTTATTGAAATTATATAGCCCGCAGTCTCTGCGGCGGGGATTCCTTGAACCCCCCTTGAAGGGGGTTCAAGGGGTTAGTGATGAATTATTTCCTAACGATACCCCGC
>CAZKLK010000124.1:0-5382 GCA_964553535.1 uncultured Nitrospiraceae bacterium | reverse complement strand
GCATCCGCCTTTCGAACAACCTGCCGTCTCGCCACAGCGAACACCCGGCGAGACCAGTCAAGCCAGAGAATACCAGAGAATAATAGTGTAAAGAAAACTACTTTTTTTTCGTTATCTTATACCATCTTTATAATTTTCGTGTCAAGAAAAAAATGGGATTCCTGAGAGGATTATTTCTTCCCCACTTCCCTCATTACCAGCTCGATAATCTTTGGCATCTTGGACTTTATGAGCGGCGAGAGTTCCATCCCCTCTTCCATGTCTTCAGGCTCGACCCCGATAAAAACGATTTCCTCCGGTTTAGTGCCAAGCCGCTGTGCGGTCACTACGACATCGGTGAAATCAATGCCGTGGGCCGTTCTGAGCAGGGGCTTCTTAATGGCAAGGTTTTTATCGGTAAACCGGTAGAGTGTGCCGGGAGGGTGCTCTCCTTTCACGGTGTCGACTACAATCACCTTCTTTCTTCCCTCTATGTAATACAAAAGGTCGATTCCCATTGTGCCACCGTCCATCAGCTCGACATGGGGAGGAAGGCTCATCCTCCGCATGTCCTCAACTATGTGCACGCCGACACCCTCGTCGCGAAGGAGGAGGTTGCCGATTCCGAGTATTAAAACAGGTTTTGTTTCTTCATGCGGAGGCGGTGCCTTTGCGGGCTTAATCTCCTGCATCACCATCGCGATTATCACGGGAACCTTTTGCTCGACCGCAGGCGAGAGGCCGATTTCAAGACTCAAGCTTTCTTCGCCGGTGTCCTCAGGCTCCACGCCTATAACAATCACCTCGGCAGGGGCAGTGCCAAGCGCGCGAGCGATCATGATCTGGTCAAGGAATTTCTGTTCTTCAATCGTCCGGCGGCTGCCTTTCCTTCCTTCGCGCATATCGCTCTCGGCGAGGCGGTAAATTGACCCTGGGACACCTCCGCCCCTCAGGCTGGTTACGGCTATGACTTTTTCCCGGCCCTCTATGAGGTAGGCCATACTTGCCCCCTCCGTCTGTCCATCGATTAGCTCGATGCCTTCAGGCAGGTCTATGGCGGCCATCCGCTCGATGACATGGATGCCTACTTCCTCGTCCTTCAGGAGGTTGTTACCGATTCCGATGATGAGAATGTGCTTCTTTTCAGCTTCCATGTTTGCGACGGTTTTTTAGCCGTAGTAGAGAGTATCATATCATCAGCAGTGCTTCATTGTCACTGCCTCTTTTGAGGTTGCCTCTTTTGAGGTCCTCTCAAGAGAACATCGGCTTTGCCAGAAGCCGATGTTCTCTCAACCCGAGTTTTTTCAATATATGGGATGGCAATCGTACCAGGAGGGGTCAATTCTATTTGCAGAAAAGGGGTCAAATGTCCTGACAATCTACAGCTGAAGATGGACATTATTGTTTTGAACGAAGGTTAGAATATTTCCTGTATGTTGAGCTTAAAACCACTCAAAGTCGGTGATTCGAGAGCATGGTTTTTTCTATACGTATTGCCAAGGTGGTATATATTTTCCCTCAGGAGATGGATTTCTATCAATTCTTCTTCCGGGATAACAATCCAGTATTCTTTTGCCCCTGACTTTGCGTAAAGCTTCTTCTTCTGAACCATGTCCCTGTAGGCGCTATTCTCGGATATTATTTCGATAACAAGATCGAGGGCGCCCTGGATATTCTTCTCTCCGATGATATGCAATCTGTCCTTCGAAATGAACAGGATATCCGGCTGGACGACATTCTCATTGTCAAGATAGACGTCACAAGGCGCATAAAAGACTTCGCCAAGATTATTTTCTGTGACAAATGTCTCAAGAATAAACTCGATCTTTCTTGAAATCCTCTGATGGCTTGGAGCAGGCGAGGGCGTCATAATCAATTCTCCTTCTATGAGTTCATACCGTTTGGTTTCATGAGTTCTCAGGTAGTCTTCGTAAGTAAATTTTTTCTTTTCAGTAAACGCTAATGCCATTTGACCGCTCCCCCTTCTTTATTTTAAGGAGATAAGAAGGTTTATTGCATGTCAACAGATCGCACAGCTTCTTTGGATTTCGGGGATGTTGCCGGCTTAAGCAACTTATCACATGTCAAGCGCGCCACCGGTGCAATTCATCCGCCTGAAGCATATTATCCGCTTCAACGCGATTCGCCGGCGCATGCAATATAGCCCCCCTGCTCATTTCTCCGCTCATTGAGTCTTTCTCTCTAATCATCCCTCCTATGAACTCCCTAACGGAATAAATAAGTATGACGCCCCGGAATTCAGTTTCATAATAGCGCAACACAGGATATGAGACTTTCTTTTTTCAGAGGCGCATGTTCCGCGATAGAATCGAAATGGAAATCTGCATGCAAGAGAATTGCTTTTTCCCGGATCGCGGAGGCAGCGATGAAGTGGTAGTGATATCGAAAATGAGTACGAATCAGACAAGTTCGTCTCTTCACATACGATAGATTTTATCTGTTAAGTTTTTCAGCGTGATGCACGCCAACGTGTTCGGCGATATCATGCAGCGCGCAGCCGCATCGGAACATGATCTTCGTATTATATTGCAGGGTCTGAGCGAAAGAGCGAAAGCTCGCCCGCAACTCTGTCTATCACCGTACCCCAATCCCCCGGCGACGGTTGCCGGAACAACCTCATTGTCGGATACCATGGGCTGTCCTGCCGTTCGAGCATCCACCGCCAGTCCGGCACAAACGGCAGCAATGTCCAGACCGGTTTCCCCATTGCCCCTGCAAGATGCGCAACCGCCGTGTCAACCGAAATTATCAGATCGAGATTTGCAATCAGCGCTGCGGAATCGCTGAAATCTTGCATCAAATATGTCAGATCGACAAGGTTTGGTTCGCTGCCGGCAGCCAGTTCTGCGTCTGCGAATTTCCCTTTTTGAAGCCGGTAGAAATAAATGTCTCTCATTTTCAGCAGAGGCATGAGATCCCCGAGCCTCACGGAACGCAAATAGTCTTTCCTGTATGAAGGGTCTCCAGTCCATGCCAAACCAACCCTGAGTTTGGCTTGGTCGTTCGCGAGATAGCTCTTCCATCGCTGGACTGACAAAGCATCTGCGGTTATGTACGGGACGGCGGACGGAATATTGTCTATTGTTGTTCCGAATATTCGCGGCAAACTCAGGAGGCAACATTCAAAATTGGCGGGCGGCAAAGCCTCCTCGAACGGAATAACCCTGCTTACGCCTTTTGCCCCGCCCAACAAAGCGGACAATTCCCGCTGACAGGCCAGAAGAACGGCAGCGCCTTTCTCTGCAACCAGAGGAGCATAACGCATAAACTGGATGACGTCGCCGAACCCCTGCTCGCCGATTAACAGGATCGATTTTCCCGCTGCATCTTCTCCGTCCCAGTAATTTCCAGGAATGGCGCGTCCGAATTCCCTTAATTTCAAACGCCATTCATATTCGTTCCAGCCCTCCCTGAATTGACCTGACAGGAGCAGAACAGAGGCAAGGTTGAAGCGGGCCTCGGCAAAATCGCCGTTTATCTGAATGGCTTTTCTGAAGCGGTATTCCGCCTCCCTGAATTGCGAGGCGTCATGTAAAGCCATGCCGAGGTTATTGTGGGCTTCCGCGAATTCCTCATCCAGTTCCACCGCTTTTTTGTAGTTCAGGAGCGCGTTATCAATATCCTGTTTTTTCGCGAAAGCTATTCCCAGATTGTTATATGCCGGGGCATAATCAGGCTTGATTTCCAGCGCCCGGTTAAAAAGTGAAATGGCTTCATCAGCGTCGCCCTTCAGCCTCAAGACATCTCCGAGATTAATCAATGCTTTCAGGTGATCAGGGTTTAATTCGACAACCTTTCTGTAACTTGACTCAGCGTCATCATAACAGCCCATTACCTGGCATAAAACGCCCAGTTCAAAATAGGCGTCTAAAAGGCCGGGGTCGGTCTCGATGGCCTCATTGTAATGCTGGATTGCTTCTTCGATCAGGCCCTTTTCCTGCAAGGCCGACCCAAGCATGAAATAAAAGCTTGCCGGAGGACCGGGCCTGACAATATCAATAAGGGCAATATCGAAGAAAAGGTCCTTTCCAGACATGGGATGATTGGCATCCAGAGTTATGCTTGAGTCTGTCACTTCAACGACCCTTATGACTTTTTCTTCGTCGTCCTCCTTGACATTGATTTGCATGCCCGCTTCGGGCTTTATGTCAACCGGGAATTGATCCCGGCTCAATGCCCGTCTTAATTCGCTGCGGTAAGGGCCGTACGCTTCGTCCGCTGCGATGACGACCGATTTCTTTTCTCCGGGCTCCATTCCGATGAAAGCTCTTTCAAAGCTTTTCATGTAGCCGCTTTTCCCGATAACAATCTCGAGAGGCGGCTTCCCGTCGGAGCTGTCAAAAATGCTGTTGTCGTCAAGAGTGCAGGTAAAATGAACAGATATGATGTCGCCGTACTTAGCTTTTATGAGCGTTCCCCCCGATTGTCAGAATCAGGCTTTAATAATGAATGCCTGCGCGGCGGCTGCGCCCGGGGCAGCCATAAATTCACGGTTTTAATTTGCGGCATTCCGGCATCTTTAAGGCTTCAGCAAAAAACGACGGATTTATTATAATGTATCGCCGCAAGAAATAATCGCTGTGGATATTTTCCTCATTATTATGTCATAAAATGGTACAATCGGATGGGAGGAGCCGGATGAAGAGAGATGTCGGGCGCTCAGTTGCGGGCATTGCCTGCGCCGTTATTGCAGTCCTGATTCATATATGCGCCTTGGCGGCTGATGCGGATGCGCTGAAGATAAATGAAATAATAAGCAAAGTTGACCGGCCGGGCGTTACGAGAGCGGAAATTGTGTCATACTTCAGCAGGATTGAGGGGGAAAATGCGCGGGGAGAGGGCCGGGTGGTTCTTGTTCTGCCTGATCTTGGGAATCGTCTGAAAATAAGAATTCTCGCGGCCGCAAGCGAGCCCGCGAAAGGATACAACGTGCTTCTTTACGCGCCCGGGGAGGCAGAGTTAAACAAAGGCGACTGGATTTCTTTTGAGGGAAAGATCATGCGCATGAATCCGTATATGGGCGTCAATATTGACGTCCGCGGGACATTTAAGAAAACCCCCGTTTGCGAACAGGAATATTGAACGCCAGTTGCTTCCGGAGACTACCCTTTCTTTGTCCAGACGGTCGTCCTCCCGAGAAGGGACAGGCCGACATAGCCTCTGACTTTCAGGGTGCTGCCTTCGAGGGTCATTTTGCAGGAATAGGTTTTCCCGTTTTTCGGGTCGTAGATCTTTCCGCCGGCCCATTCACCGTCCCCATTGTACCGGAAGTCCTTCAGTATCACGAGTCCCAGAAGCGGCCGGTTTCTTAACTTTTCATCCGGGTTTTTAGCCCACTTAATTCATAAATTTTTCACGCAGGAGACTTTTTGCTGTTTTTTG
>CAZKLK010000123.1:0-5468 GCA_964553535.1 uncultured Nitrospiraceae bacterium | reverse complement strand
CTGGATTCCGGCGTTCGCCGGAATGACGGTCCACACTAATCCCAGAAAAACCGAATTGTCATTGCGGGTGCAGCGAAGCAATCTCGTCGTATGAAAGGAGATTGCCACGCACCTTGCAGGTGCTCGCAATGACGCGTTTATCAATCGTTCGAGATAGTTATCGCTGGATTTGGGAATAAATAAAAAGATGCAGCATGTCATGATAATCAGCCGCCTGCAAAGGAGCTGCATGACAGCTTTTTCATCATATCCGCCTGTCCCGGACTGCTTTTTTCGGGCTAAACTCCCCAGGGGGAAGCTGCCGGGCGCTTATACCCTTTTTCGGATGCGAGGATGTCGAGGTGGATGGTGATAATATCTTCCAGCTCCCGGTCCGGTTCATAGTCTATCCTGCGGCTGTCTACCGTTTTGATGTACTGGTTGCAGTTATCACAGAGGTCCACCCTGTAAGCCTCTTCTCCCTCGGCGTAAAAATAGTGGAGCTTCGTGTGGTCCGAATTCTCACAGAAAGGACATTGCAGACGCTGCCCGGGCCATTCGAATCCGCAGAAGGAACATAGATATGACCGTTGACCTTCGCGGGTGAGTTGTGACATGCCGGGAGACGAACCGCAGATCGGGCAGTACCCCCTGAGCCACTGCTTCAGATTGATCTGATCCTTCAGCATTTCCGCGCCGGCGTGGAGGGAAGGATAAACGCTCATATGAATGAGGAAATTCAGGATAGCCCTGTCGATGGCGAAATCCCGCGTGACGGAGTCAAGGTATGCGTTGTCGGCATGATGCCTCAGAATATCCTCACGCCGGAGAGCATTTACCGAAAAAGCATCTTCAAGAGTCTCCACAGAGGCTCTCAGTTTCTCATTTACGTTTTTTGCCGCGTCGCATATTGCTTCGAAAAGCGAAGCTGACGCCGACACGTCAATTATAAATTCGTCTCTGCTGATGAGCGGGAAGCCCTCTTTCTCTCCGATGTCCATGACGGGTTTCTCAAGAGCGGGGAGTTTGAGGTAAAAACGGGGAGATGCGCGGGCCTGAAGCCCGGCAACTTTTTCATAGAAGCGGAGAATTTCCGCGTATTCGGGTTTTTTTGCTATCAGCGAATCAATGCGTTCTTTTTTCCTGGCGAATGATTGGTTCATGGAATACCCCGCACGCAAACAATAAAACGGCTTGCCCTGTGCCGACTGCAGAACAAGCCGTTTCCCTGAATTGTCAGCCTCTTTTTATCCAACCGTCAGACGGGCCCTTTTCACCGCGGCAACAATCATCTCATCACTCACGGACGCGTGCTTATGATACTTTCTGGGTTCATCAGCGACGAGGAAAATGGTGTGCACGAATTCATGGTTCAGAAGCGCGGCTTTCGGGTATTTCTTTTTAACCTGATCGAGACGCTCTACCGCCATAGCGAGAATTTTATCCCTGTCGCCGAATGTCATAGCGCCGGTCGGACAGGTTTTTACGCAGGCAGGAGGCAAACCCTCCTTAATTCTGTCGATGCACATGGTGCATTTTGCCATGCCCTGTGTTTTATCATCCCGGCGCGGAATGTCCCACGGGCAGGCCTTGCGAATATCCCTGAAGTCCTGTTCTTTTACTTTTACCGCGGGGTTAAAGAGAACCGCGCCGGTTGCCTTGTCCCGCGAGACGGCGGGAACGTTCAATATCTCGGCGACTATTTTGCAGGGCGGCGTTGAACAGTGCCTGCACTGGTCTGCAAAGAAATACCACACCGGCTTGCCGTTCTCCTCAAATTCGCTGAATCTGACCAGCTTATAGGTGGATGTGGACAGATCTTCCGGATTCTGGTGGCTTCCCCGCTGAACGGTAATAACCGCCGGATTCATGTTCCATTGCTTGCACGCAATCTGGCACCCACGGCAGGCGGTGCATTTGGTGGTATCGACGAATAATGATTTATCGGCCATGTTATCTCACCTCCCTTAGGCTTTCCCGGTCTTTCCGGCCGGTTCTTTTGCAGCTTTTGTCACATTTACCATGAACGCCTTTGATTCCGGAATCATAGTATTCGGGTCGCCTACAGTCGGGGTCAGCCTGTTTGCGTTGACTCCCGCTTCTTTTGAATGAAGCCAGCCATAGTGCCAGGGAATACCGACCAGATGGACAGTCTGTCCCGCAATAACAAACGGTTTAATCCGCGAGGTTACAATGGCGATAGCCCAGACCTTTCCTCTGGGCGATTCCACGAACACCTTGTCACCGTTCCCGATTCCCCTGAGTTTGGCCAGTTCCATACTAATTTCACAGAACATCTGGGGCTCAGCTTCGAGAAGCCACGGCAGCCACCTTGTGAGCACGCCGGTCTGCCAGTGCTCGGTTACGCGGTATGTTGTGCAGACGAATGGATATCTGGGGTCACATGTTGCAAATGTATCGGGACCTCCCTCGAAAATCTTGATAACAGGATTTATTCTCTGTCCGGACAGGAGGTTCTTTTCGATCGGGCACTCAAGGGGCTCATAATGCTCGGGGAACGGGCCGTCTTTCAACCCGGGACCGAATATCGAAGAAACGCCATCAGACTTCATAATGAACGGATAGACCCCTTCCGTGCCCATTGGCGGCGCGGGACCATCCGGGATATCCCCCGTCCATTTCTTGTTCTCCGCGTCCCATTTCAGTAAAGCCCTATTCGGATTTCTCGGTTTTCCATCGAGGTCAACAGACGCGCGGTTATAGACGATTCTTCTGTTGACAGGCCAGGCCCACGACCACTGGGGGTACAGGCCGAGCCCTGTCGGGTCGTCTTTTATTCTGCGCGCGGCCATGTTTCCTGCTTCAGTATAGCTCGCGCAATATACCCAGTTGCCGCTTGATGTCCTTCCGTCGTCGAGAAGGTAGACGAAGCTCGGCACAAGTGTTCCCTTCTTGTACTCTTTTTTGTCCACCGGGTGTTCGGGTATATCCTCAAGGAAGTATCCGTTGATCTCTTTTGCCACTTTGTGAACGTCAAATTTACCGTCAGTCTCATAATCCCATTTGAGATTCAGAATTGGTTCGGCATATGCGCCTTTTTCTTTCCTGTAAAGCGCCTGCACCCTTTTGAACAGGTCGTAGATGATCTCTCCGTCGGACATGGCGTCCCCCGGAGGATTCGCGCACTTCCAGCGCCATTGCTTCCAGCGTCCGCTGTTGGTGACGCTGCCTTCCTTTTCCAAAAAGGCGGCACAGGGAAGCTGAAAAACCTCGGTCTTGATCTTTTTGGGATCCATTTCGGGCCCCCGCCAGAAAGAACCCGTTTCGTTGTCGAAGACATTTACATTAACCATCCAGTCGAGGTTTGAGAGAGCCTGGCGGACTTTCCCGGTATGTGCGCTTGAACATGCTGGGTTCATGCCCCATGCGAAGAAACCGGAAAATTTGCCTTTAAACATTTGATCGAAAAGGTTCAGCCAGGAGGCGTCCTGCGCCGGGTCGAGTTTTGGCATATAGGCATATCCGAAATCGTTCTCCCTGGTTGCCTTGTCGCCGTAAAAGGATTTCAGGAGACTCGCGAGGTACTTTGGACGGTTTTTCCACCAGTTGACGCTTCTGGGGTCTTTTGTCGAGGGAGTAGTCTTGTTATAATCGGCAAGCGTTGCCCACTGTGCGCGGGGGGCCGGCATGTACCCCGGGATTATATGAAACAGCAAGGCGGCGTCCGTCGATCCCTGAACGTTCGATTCTCCTCTCAGGGCGTTTATGCCGCCTCCGGCAATTCCCATATTTCCGAGAAGGCACTGAATTATTGCCATTGCGCGGATGTTCTGCACGCCGACCGTATGCTGGGTCCATCCCATGGCATACAGAACGGTTCCGGCTTTATCAGGGGTGCCGGTTGATGCGTATGCGGCATAAACTTTTTCAAGGTCCGCCTGTGGAGTCCCCGTTATTGCAGTGACTTTTTCAAAGGTGTATCTGGAGTAATGTTTCTTAAGGAGCTGAAATACGCATCTTTCGTTCTGAAACGTCATATCCCTCTTCGGTATGCCGTTTTCGTCCTTTTCCAGCGCCCATGTAGCGGCATCGTATGCCTTCTTGAGCGGATCGTAACCGGAAAAAAGACCGTCGTCGAACCCATATTTAGGGTTCACGATGAATGATGCGTTTGTATAGTTTTTCAAATAAAAGTCATCATGCAGTTTGTTGTCCAGTATGTATTTGATCATGCCGCCGAGAAAAGCGATATCGGCGCCTGACCGGAGCCTCGCAAATATATCGGCTTTTGTGGATGTGCGGGTGAAACGAGGATCGACGTGAATGAAGATGGCGCCTTTATCCTGTGCCGCCTGAATCCACTTGAACGAGACCGGATGGTTTTCCGCCACATTTCCGCCCATGTTAAGAATAACGTCGGCGTTACGGAAGTCAATGTAATGGTTCGTCATTACGCCGCGACCATACGACTCTGCCAGAGCCGCAACCGTGGCGCTGTGTCATATGCGGGCCTGGTGCTCGATATAAACAAGGCCGAGCGCCCGGAGCATTTTTGAGAACAGCCAGCATTCCTCGTTGTCCATTGCGGCGCTGCCAACGGATGCAATCCCGTCAGTCCGGTTTACAACCTGCCCTTCCGCATTCTTCTCCGTAAAGCTGTTATCGCGGCTCTTCTTTATATTGGCCGTTATCTTGTTAAGAGCCCATTCCCAGCTAACCTCCTGCCATTTGCTGCTATAAGGAGCGCGGTAGCGAACTTTCTGGAGACGATTCTCATTGACTGCAATCTGATACGATGATGCGCCCTTCGCGCATAATGCACCCTCGCTGATGGGATGGGTGGGGTCTCCCTCAGCATTGATCACCCTGCCTTTTGCATCTGTTGATACAATGATTCCGCATCCGACCGAACAATAGCAGCATATCGTCTGCGTCTCCTTTGCGCCCTTGATGCGTAAAGCAGTCCGGAGCTCTGCGGCGTAGAGCCGCGCCGGACTGAGGTCAAACCCGAGATGAGTTAAGGCAAGGCCTGCCGCGGCCACTCCGGTCGCCATCAAAAAATCTCTGCGCGTCAAATCACTCATGAAAAACCTCCTTTCATTCATTGTTCCACGAGTCCGATGCCATGGGAAACGTTAATGCCCCTCTGCCTTATATCGTGTCCAAATCCAGCGATAAGAATTGTCATTGCAAGTGCAGCGAAGCAATCTCGTCGTATGAAAGGAGATTGCTTCGCACCTTGCAGGTGCTCGCAATGACGCGTTTATCAATCGTTCGAGATAGTTATCGCTAAATTTGGGTCGTGTAATGACTCCCTGTAAAGTACCATGGGTATTGAATGATTCCATCTATAGTTATCACAAACGACAGGGTAAGTCAAGATATTAAAACAGATTGCCATTTAAGAATTAAAAGTGAACTGTTTTCATCAAATTTATGAATTAAAAGTGAACACCTGAAAACCGTTCATACGGGTCTTTATAAAAGTCAATTTGTCATGCCGGACTTGATCCGGCATCCAGCGACTT
>CAZKLK010000122.1:0-5479 GCA_964553535.1 uncultured Nitrospiraceae bacterium | reverse complement strand
ACTGGATTCCGGCGTTCGCCGGAATGACGGTCCACACTAATCCCAGAAAAACCAACTTTTTAAATGCTTAATGAATCCGTCATCTCTGAAAACGACCAGATTCTTCGCTTCGCTCAGAATGACATACTCTTGCCTCTGGATTTGAGTTATTTATTCTTGGATGTTTTTTTTTGACCGGCAAAGCAATGCGCCCAAATACAATATCTGCTGGATTTCAGGTAATGTATCACAGGGCAGTTATTCATCCTCTGTTTTCATAGCCATGATAACATCCCTGAGCCGCCAGAGCATCAAAAGTCCGGGCATGGCAACGAGGAAGGTGATAAAGAAAAAATTGGCCCAGCCGAGCGATTCTACAAGAAATCCGGAAGTTGGGGAGATAAAAATGCGCCCGAGCGCAGCGAGAGAAGACAGAAGGGCGTATTGAGTTGCCGTATAACGCCGGTTGCATATTGCCATGAGGAGGGAGACAAATGCTGCCGTTCCCATGCCGCCGGCAAGATTTTCAAAGGCTACTGCAAATATCAGCAGACCGTAATGCTTTCCGGCAAGGGAAAGAAGCATAAAAGAAAGATTGGATATCGCTTGCAGTATGCCGAAAAAAAGTAAAGCGCGAAAAAGCCCCATTTGTATCATCAATGCGCCGCCGATTAGCGCACCGGTGATTACCGATGCAAAGCCAAGACCTTTGTTGATGGCTCCAACTTCACTAACTGAGAAGCCCGGTCCTTTCAAGAGAAACGCAGTTGACAGAGTTCCCGCATATGCGTCCCCCAGCTTGTACAAAATGATAAGAAGCAGGAGCAAAGGAGCCGAGCTTCTTGAAAAATAGTCCTTCATCGGACCCGATACAGATTCTTTTAAAGTGGCCGGATGAACTGAGTTTCCCGGAGGTTCAGGGCCGGAAATGGTTGAGATAATCCCGATCCCCATTATTCCGGCCATGAGCAAGTAAGTGTTTTGCCAGCCGATATGGTCTGAAAGGATGAGCGCGAGCGCGCCTGAAACAAGCAATGCGATCCTGTAGCCTGTTACGAAAACAGCGGCTCCAAAACCGCGCTCCTTCTCGCGGAGGACATCGGTCCGGTAAGCGTCGATGACGATATCCTGGGATGCCGATGCAAAGGCAATGAACAGCGCTGTCAGGGCGAGAAAAAAGGGGGCATTCTGGGGTGAAATGAAGGCCATGACCGCAATGCCTATTATGAGGCATAGTTGCGCAATGATTATCCAGCCCCGCCGTCTTCCAAGCCACGGAGGCACAAAACGGTCCATGAGCGGCGACCATAGAAATTTCAGGGTATACGGCAGCCCAACCAATCCAAAAATCCCTATTGTCCTGATATCAACCCCGGAAACAGCCATCCATGCCTGCAATGTGCCGCCTGTCAGGGCGAGCGGCAGTCCGGAAGCAAACCCGAGAAAGGTTATAACGGCGATTCGCCTGCTGCGGAAGACCTGCAAATAAGGACTAATGTCAAATTTCATTCGAGCACCTTTTTATGAGTAGTGGCAAATGGTACCATTTTACCGGGCAGTTTTTCATGCCGGCATAGTTTCATATGATATTGTATAGGAACTATGAGGGCATCAAAGTTCGCCAATATGCCGTTTCAGGGACTGAAATCCGCTCTTGAAAAGAGGCAGTTTGTCGTCAGGGAGCAGAATGTCACTGATGTTAGGTCCGACGAAGAGATATTCATTGAGGCGATGTCTGATGTCAGGGAAATAGCCGAATTCAGGATGATCTCGCCGGCCTCGGCTCCGGTCCCTGGCAGGCTGCCGCGTCACAAAGACGATTCCATCGACGTCCTGACCCGTATCGTGAAGGGGGAGTCAAAGATCAGAATTTCAGATACGGCAGAATACATCGCATGGGTCAGACCTCGTATGAGACGGGATATTCTTGAAAAACTTCACCGGGGAGATTATTCTGTTCAGGACTCTATTGACCTGCACGGAATGACTCTTGTTGAAGCGGAAGAAGCTCTGGCCGGGTTTTTTAAAAGTTCGGTCCAAAGGGGGCTTTTTTGCGTGAAGGTGGTTCATGGCAGGGGACTAAGATCATCTCACGGTCCCGTCCTCAAAGAGGCATTGAAAAAACATCTTCACAGGTCTTTCAGTAAATGGGTGCTGGCTTATGCCACTGCCAGTGGCAGTGACGGAGGTTTGGGGGCAACGTATATAATTTTACGGTCGAAATAGGAGAAATATGGTTCATAATCATAAGGTGAAAATATATTATGAAGATACCGATGCCGCAGGCGTTGTCTATTATGCAAACTATCTGAAATACATGGAGCGGGCGAGAACCGAGTTGCTTTTCGAGAGAGGAGTTGATGTCGCAGAATATCACAAGAAAGGTTATCTGTTTGCCGTTGCTGATATTGATGTGCATTATAAAAAGCCGGCTGTTCTCGGAGATATCATTGATGTCACGACGGAGGTGAAAAATGTTACTCACGTCACGGTAACGCTGATTCACCGGATTTTCCGGGATAGCCAACTCCTGGTTGAAGCCGATATCCGGCTTGCCTGCATCAATTCTTACGGGAAGCCACAGAGATTGCCTGAGGAGTTCTCCTTGATGCTGTCGGCCAAGTGGAATTCGGATTAAAATTTATTATCTGACGGCCTGATACGCACTATTCCCGGTTGGTTCATCTCACCTTCAACGGTGTACGAATAGTCATGGAACAATCCTATAACCCGCAGGTTTGTATGCAGATGTTCAGTAATGCGGGATGTTGAGAAGATTGATTCATTTCCGCACATTGCAAGATACAGAATTATCTGATCAGCCAAATGCGGGTCAAGGGCTGCACCGGCAAAGTAATATTCAAGGAATTCATCCCCCGCTTCCCGGCCGACAACCTCAGCCTTTTTCCCTCTTGCTCCCAATGATGTGAATCCGGCTATAAAGTTCTCCGATTCAGAATGGAGAAAGACAAATGTGCCCTGACCGGGAGTTGGCACGGCAAGTGATTTAATATCGGCCGCGCATGAATATTCCCCGAGTTTGGAGTGGATCTGCCGCAGCAGGGCTTCCTTCTGCCTCTCCGCTATCGAGAACGGAAGATTTCCGACGCCGGAAAAGCCTTTTAATCTCAAAAGGTTTCCACGTTCAACAGTTTTCAGGGGTTCAATTTCCCCCGCGGGATGAATAACGGCGCTGATTTTGCCTCCTCCCTTCGGATAAAAGCCATAGGCGCTGATTGAAAGGTCTATATCGATTCCTGTCGCTTTTAACGCCGGAACAAACACATTCGCAAGATAGTGAAAGGACGGGCTGAAAGGAACGTGGGTGCCGCCGGTAAGCGTTATGGCTGACTTTCCGCTGTTCGAGAAAGCGAGGGCAGGGATGATAGTCTGTAAAACGAGGGATGTAGAGCCGGCGGTCCCGATGTCAAAGCGATATTCGCCGCTACTTACTCCACCCGGAAAGAATGATAATGCCGAAGCCCCAATGGCGTCGCCGACAACCCGGGCATTTGAGATCAGTTTGGCGGCGAGGACACAGGTGAGGTGCTGAGGCATGAGACCGGGTTTCTTTCTGCCACGCCGGATATTGGAAATCCTGAACGGCTTTTGCAACAGGCACGAGAGACTTAACGCCGTCCTCAGAATCTGCCCGCCTCCTTCTCTGAAACCTCCGTCAACCTCCACCATGTTAATTACTCTATCAAAAACCCGGCGTGATTTCATTTGGAAAAGATTTCCATGCAAAGCCCGTTTCGATGCTATCTTGTTAAGAGAAGAATGAATCTCCTATAATACCAGTCAGATTTTCTACGAGAATATGGAGGATAAATGCTATTAAAAGGCAGGGTTTGGAAGTTCGGGAATGATGTCGATACGGATGCAATCATACCGGCCAGATATCTTAATACATCCGATCCAAAAGAACTCGCACAGCACGTGATGGAGGATGCCGACAGAGAGTTCCCGAAAAATGTGCGGGCGGGCGACATTCTTGTTGCCGGCAAAAATTTTGGATGCGGTTCTTCGCGGGAACATGCACCTATCGCAATTAAAGCAGCAGGGATTCAGGCAGTCGTTGCAAAGAGCTTTGCGCGTATCTTTTATCGTAATGCTTTTAATATCGGGCTGCCTATTTTCGAGTCATCCGCCGCGTCCGAAAAAATACGGCAGCACGACGAAGTGGAGATTAATGCTGACGAGGGAGTTATCAAAAATCTGAGAACCCGCGAGGCGTACAGGTCCAACCCTATTCCTCCATTCATGCGGGAATTGATTGACGCCGGCGGGCTCATTGAGTGGACAAAAAGAAAACTCGGAAAAGAAGAATGAGAAATCAGAAAAATGTCTCATATGAGGAGAATAGCGGATGAAAACCTATAATATCGCAGTTATCCCCGGTGATGGAACAGGGCCGGAGGTTATCCGTGAGGGCATCAAAGCGCTCGGCACAATATCTTCAAGGTTTAATATTGCTTTCAATTTTTATCAGTATGATTTTGGGGGTGCACGGTATTTGAAAACCGGAGAAGTTCTTCCTGATGGAGCAATCGACGAACTGAAGAAATACGACGCCATCTATCTGGGCGCCATAGGCCATCCCGGCGTGAAAGCGGGGATACTTGAGAAGGGGATTCTTCTAAGATTGCGCTTTGAGCTCGATCAGTATATCAATCTGCGGCCTGTAAAACTGTATCCGGGAGTTGATTGTCCGCTCAAAAACAAAAAACCAGAAGATATCGACTTCGTCGTAGTCAGGGAAAATACTGAAGGGCTCTATGCGGGGGCTGGCGGTGTTCTCAGGAAAGGAACTCCCGATGAAGTCGCGGTACAGGAATCAATCAACACCAGAAAAGGGGTTGAGCGCTGCATCCGGTTTGCTTACGAGTATTGCCGGAAAAGGAATAAAGTTAAGAAACTCACCCTCTGCGGCAAGACCAATGTCCTGACGTTCGCTTTTGACCTTTGGGAGAGGGTGTTTTATGAAGTCGCGAAGGAGTATCCGGACGTCAAGGTCGACTATGCGCATGTTGATGCAACTACCATGTGGTTTGTAAAAAACCCCGAGTGGTTTGATGTTATCGTGACGGACAATATGTTCGGGGATATTATCACTGATCTCGGCGCGATGATACAGGGAGGAATGGGAATAGCCGCGGGCGGTAACATTAACCCTGAAGGGGTGTCCATGTTTGAGCCAATCGGCGGATCAGCTCCGAAATATACGGGACAGAATGTTGTGAATCCTCTTGCTGCGATTTGTGCAGCGGGAATGATGCTTGAGTATTTGGGCGAAAAAGGGCCTGCTGATCTCCTTGAACGCGCGGTGGTCGAGGTGACGGGAAAATATCTTAAAAGCCTTGCAGCCGGGAAGATGGGCTATGGAACAACCGAGGTCGGTGATCTTGTTGCGAAATGCCTGACTGATCTGCCGCCTGTCGTTTGATGTTAGGAATATTTTAACAGTGAACTCTTTACGAATTAAAAGTGAACTGTTCAT